>PEFW01000038.1 GCA_002890675.1 Candidatus Methylaffinis lahnbergensis | reverse complement strand
CCGACCCGCCTTACAATGTGAAGATCGACGGCCATGCCTGCGGCTCAGGAGCGATCAAGCATCGCGAGTTCGCCATGGCGTCGGGCGAAATGACAAGCCAAACATTCGAGCGCTTCCTCGCCGAGGCTCTGAGACTCATTGGCGCTTACACAGATCCGGGCGCCGTCATCTACGCCTGCATGGACTGGCGGCATATGGCCGAGATGCTCGCCGCCGGCTGCGCCGCTCACCTTGATCTCTTAAACCTCTGCGTCTGGGTCAAGAGCAACGGCGGCATGGGCTCGCTTTATCGCTCAAGGCATGAACTCATCTTCGTGTTCCGCAACGGCAAGGAGCAGCATCGCAACAACGTCCAGCTCGGCCGCTTCGGGCGCAATCGCACCAACGTCTGGAATTACGCCGGCGCCAATAGCTTTCCGCGCAAGGGCCGCAAGAGGGCTCTTGAGCTGCATCCGCCGATCGCGCTCGTCTCTGACGCCCTGCTCGACGTTACAAAGCAAAACGACATCGTTATCGATCCCTTTTGCGGCAGCGGCGCGACGATCCTTGCCGCGGAGCGTACCGACCGCCGCGGCTACGGCGTCGAGATCGAGCCGCTTTATGTCGATACGACGATCGCGCGCTGGGAAAAGATGACCGGCCGGCAGGCGCGCCATGCGTCGGGAAAAACCTTCGCCGAGTTCAAGGCCGGCCGCGCGGAGGGTGGAGTGGAAGCATCGGCCTCAGAAGACGTGAGCAGATCCGAAGAATGACTGACCGCAAGGCTCCTTCCGCGGTCGGCTACAAGCGGCCGCCGAAAAATACGCAATGGCAGAAGGGCCAATGCGGCAATCCGAAACGCCAATATAAACGCACAGTCAAAGGGACTATCGAACTCATCGACGAGGCGTTCGCGGATCAAATCGACATTGTCGAGAACGGAGAGGCGCGGCGGGTCAGCGTCTTTGAAGCCATTCTCATGCAGCTTTGGTTCAAAGAGATATCCGGCGACAAGCGGGCGACAGCCGTGCGACTGAAGTATCAGGAATTCGTCGCCAAGCAGAATGGCGGAGGAGGAGGCGAATTCATTATCAAACATGAGTACGCTCCAGCCTCAAGGAACGACAAATGAGTGATTATGACGTCGGCTACGGAAGGCCTCCGAAGCATTCCCAATTCAAAAAGGGCGTCTGTCCCCAATCCCCGTGGGCGCGGCAAGCGTGGGCACCTGCAAATCGGCGAGATCATGAAAAGGGTATTGAGCGCCACGACAGAATTCAGGGACCGTGGCACAGTGAAGAAAGCATCTCGCCTGGAATTGAGCGTTAGACGGCTTGCCGCATCGGCGGCCAAAGGCGACATTGGCAGCGCCGCCTGGCTATTAAAGTTACGCACCCACGCTGAAAAATATCGCGACGCCGGCCCGACGATCATTAGAATCATAGGCGGCCTGCCCCCAAGTGACCTGCTTTCGGCCAACGCCGGAACCGATGAGATCGACGAAAGCTGACCGTTGCGCCGGCGATCGCTCTGCGAGCGATGCTGGTCAAGAGTGCGCCGGCAGCAGTGCCCCGGTTCCTGGCGAGCATCGCTATGCTCCCTGACATAGGGGTGTTACGATGCAAATCGGCAGACTGCTGGTTTCGAAAAAGGAGCTTAAAACGCTCGGTATTCCATACAGCTTTCAGCACATCGTGCGGCTCGTCCGCGGGCAACCAGCGTTTGAGCCCTCACGCAGATATCCGGGGCCTGCCTAAACCCCAAGGAGGTCTTCCGTTCAGCGAACATCAATTGCGAATTGTTCCACGAGACCATCGTCCCAAATCTCCTGACAAGCGGGAGTCACATGGTTTTTCATATCCGGCACCGTCGCGGGCAAGTCGTCCGCAGAAGGCAAAACTGAACCAATAAAATTATGAAAAACCGAACGATAATTTTCAAAGCGCAAAAGGGAACACGAACTCTGATACGAATAAAGGACTCTGACTCCGTTAATCCTGGTTCGAATCCAGGTCCCCCAGTCAACGAATAGTCCCGACATCGCCGCGTATTTTTGGTTTCGGCAATCGCTTGCGAGTCAATTCTAGGGGGTGATCCTCCGCGTCCGATTCATCGCGCTGTTGCCTTTGTCATCGTGGTCGCCGCCAGCTACACGGTGGCGGCATAAACGCTATATCCGAAATTTGCATCAATGGGAGGGCGTGGCCTTCGCTGCCGCCGCCGGCGCGCACGTGCTGGTTTTTATCCGCCGGGGGGCGAAATACGTGCGCCAGCCATGCGGCCCGGTACCTGGAAAAACTCGATGCACTGGCGGCGAATGGAGATGCTGCAAGCTCTATCGCTTCGTATGAAACCTATTGCGCCGTACTGTCAAAAACGCACGGCGGAAAAGTGGCTTTTGGAACCTCGTCAAGGTGCGAAAGTGACCCGAAGCGGTCCGAGAAAATGTAAATATATTCCTGACATCCCTCTCTCTTCAGGCCGGGACCAAAGACCTGCCGCTTCCAGGACGGGACAGTGACCTTCTTCCCCGCCGCAGCCGGACACGTCTAGCCCTCACCTGGAACGGCGCCGGGTGGAACTCCCACCCAGCGAATGAATCCCGGCGTCATGTACACCAGGGCGCCGCGCGCGGCGCCCGTGGCGCGCAGGTAGTCCTCGAGCTGCTCCGCATGAAGGCGCATCTCCGTCTCATCGGGATCGACGTCGCTCTTCCAGTCGATGACCACCTCGGCGCGGTCGCCCTCATAGGCAATGGCGTCGATACGTCCGGCGAGTGCCCTTGGGTCGCCTCCATCCGCGAAGAGCCCGTAGATCGGCCACTCGGGAACGAGCCTTGTACGAAGGGCGGCGACCTCAGGCAGCTGCAAGGTGCGCCAGGTGGTGGCGGCGATCTCGCCGGCGTCGGGGAGCGCGCCGCCATCATCGGGGTCGAGGACGAGCTCGGCAAGCAGTTCACGGACGCGGCTGACGAACTGACCCGCCTCCTCGGCGAGCTCGCCGGTCAGCACCTCCTCCATCAGCTTGTGCAGGAGAAGCCCGCGCACGCGGCCCGCACCGACCGGCACGTCGACCTCCGGCGCATCGCCCGCCTCAAGCGCAATCGCCTCGGTCGCCGAAATTCGGTCGGGATCGTGATCGCTCGGCCGAACCCAAGTAAGCGGGACGGCAGCCGCGTCGATGGTGGCGCGCTCGGCGGCGAAGAGCTCGGCGGACTGGGCGTTGGGCGGGTCGATGTTGATCGGCACCGGCGTCGCCGTCATGTGCGAGAGGTCCAGGCTCGGTAGCGCGCCGTGGCCCAGGTCGAGGATGCGCGCCCAGGACTTCTGTTCGGCTTGCGGCAGCTCCGGCACGATCAGGAGTTCGCGGGCGCGCGTGCACGCGACGTACCAGAGCCGCTCGCGCTCGCGCATCAGGCTTTCGCTGTCGGTCTCGAGCGCAGCCAGGAGCTTCGGCGGCACCACGTCGCCAATCACCCAGTGCAGGGTGTCGTCGTCGGCACGGTGCACGAATTGCTCACGAGAACGCAGCAACGTAGCGGTGTTGATCGGGATCACCACCGGCCATTCGAGGCCTTTGGCGCTGTGGATGGTGATGAGTTCGATGGCGTCGCCGTCGGCGTCGACGCGGCCTTCATTGCAGGCCGCGCCAAGGCGCCAATCGCGGCTGAGATCGCGGACGAAGCGCTTCAGGCCCTTGACACTGTAGGGCTTCGCCCGTTCGAGCACAGCCTCAACATTGGCGCCGGCGCGTGCGCTGCGATGCTCTTCGCGCGCGCTCAGGATCGTCGACACCGCCAAGCGCTCGGCCGCTTCGGCCAGCAGCAATGCAGGCGTGGTTGCTCGCGCGCGCCGGTGCAGATCCTGTAAGATCGACAGGGTGTGTCGCGCCATTGGATGGCCGACGTGATCGACCGGGGTCATCAGCGAGAAGCGTGGGATGGCCTCGGCATGATCCGACGATGGTGGCAAAGCCGCCGTGATATCGAGCAATTCCTCCTCGGTCAGACCCACCAACGGACCACGCATCAGGGCGCCGACGGCCAGAGTATCGCCAACATCGGCGAGCACTCGCGCGAGCGCGACGAAGTCCTGCACCTCCTGGCGGCGGAAAAGACCCTTTCCGGCCTGGGAGGCGATCGGAAGCCCGCGCGCTTCGAGCGCACGCTAATAGCGCCAGAGCTCCGCGCCGGTCGGCGCCAAGAGTGCGATGCCACCCGGCGTGAGCGGCATGAGTTCGCCGTTGTCGTCGCGGATCGTCATGTTCCCGATCAGGCGCGTGCAGAGATCGGCGACGGCCTCGGCCTCAGCATCAATGGTTGGCGCGAGCGCCACATAGCCTGGTTGCCCCTTCCCTGAGAGCGGGGCTTCGAAACAATGATTGATGTAGGTCAGGATCGCAGGGCGTGAGCGGAAGTTCGCGGTTACCTGCACGATGTTGTCCGGCCAGCGCCGCGCCACGGCGCAGCGCGCCTCGCCGTAGGATCCGACGTCGGCGCCGCGGAAGCGGTAGATGGATTGCTTGGGGTCCCCGACCATGAAGAGGGCGCCAGCACGCAGAACGCTGTCCTGCCATCGTGGCGCGCTGTCCTCGGCGGCGATTCGGAGCAGGATCTCGGCCCGGATTGGATCGGTGTCCTGGAATTCGTCGACGAAAACGTGCCGATAACGCCGTCCGAGTACGCGACGCACGGCATCGTGCTCCCGTACGAGCTTACGCGCCCGCTCCAACAGATCGTCGAAATCGAGAACGGCCGCCGCGCGCTTGAAGGCGGCATAGTCGGCCAGCACCTCGTCGAGCTCATCGGAAAGCTTAGCGACCAGCGCCGTGGCGATGCGCCCGAGGATCACACGATAGCAGCGATCCACGCGCGCAAAACGGCGGCTGGCCTCGTCGTCGAGCTCGCGGCCCCGATCCTTGCCGGCGGCCTTCTCCCACGCCGTCTTCGTCCGCGGCGTCAACAGATCGAATGTGTGGCGGCGCATGCACGGCAGGCGCTCCGGATGGGCGAGCCGCCATAACCCCTCGAAGGCGGGCGGTGTCTGGAAGCTGCCGGCGAAGTGGTTTGCGAGCGTCTCGAGATGCCCGACAACGTCGAGCGTCTTGGGCTCTATCGGCTGCGCCGCGAGCTAGCGGCGGAAATCGGCAACGGCGTCGACGAGATCGATATCGGGCCGACCGCTCAAATCGGCTGGCGGCGTGTGCGCATCGCGATGCTCCAGACGAAAGCGGGCCAGCGCCTGCAAGGTGCCCACCACGTGATGGGGATCGTACTGGGACAGGGCGGCGATAGGATCGTCTGCGCGCGCCGGTCCATTCAGCCGCCGCCTGAACCATTGCTCGAAGACGGCGTCGAAGGCGGCCTCGGCGTGGGTCGCGTCCAAGATGCGCGCACCCGGATCGATGTCGGCTTCGACCGCATAGCTGCAGATGATCGTCTGGCAGAAGGCGTGAATCGTGGTGGCGGTCAGTTCATCGAGCTTGTCAGCGGCCGCTGACAAGGCCTGGCGCTGTGCGTCGGTCAGACCGTTGGGCAAGGCCGGCTGCAGCGGCTCAGGCACCCGTCCGGCGAGGAGCTCGTCGACATAGCGATGGACGCGCGCGCCGAGCGCGCTTGCGGCCAGCTCGGTGAAGGTGATGGCGGCGATTGATCGGGGTTCCGCGCCGCGCGCCAGCAGCATGGTCAAGCGACCGGCCATCAGTGCTGTCTTGCCGGTGCCCGCCGCCGCCTCCACGAGCAGCGTCGAGTCGAGCTCCGTCAACGCTCTTAGGCGCGCGGCGTGGTCGGCGAGCCGGGTCATCGCGCGCTCCAGATGCGGGCAAAGTCGCCGAAGGCTCGGCCGAGGGCGGCTTGTTTGGTTTGGAAATAGGTCGTCCGGACCGCTGGTAGCGCCAATCGAAAATCGTTCCAGTTCTCGCGCGCATCCGGCCCCGGTAAGGCGACGCCACGGCGAAGGAGATCGCCCGCCGCGGAGAGGTGGGTCCCGATATTGGCGATGGCCTGGTCGACATCGAGCAGCCTGTGCGGCTTGGGTTGATCGGCGCCGAGAAAGACCAGGCGTGCAATAACGCGCGGATTGTCCGGTACGAGCTGGCGTGCGGCGAGCGCATATAGAACGCGCTGCACCTCCGCGCCGCCCCGCAGCACGATCTCGTTGGCCTTCGGCGGTTCAGCGCCCGTCTTATAGTCGGAGACCCGAACACCATTGCGCGCGCTATTGAAGTCGAGGCGATCGATGCTGCCGCGAATGCGGACGCCGGCCCCGGGAATGATCACTTCCGCATTCGGCGGCCAGAGGAGATCCGCAGCGGCATCTGGATCGTCTTCTTCGCGACCGAAAGCCAGTTCCGTCCAGCTGCGCGTATTGGGCTGAAACGGCTCGTCGAGCGTCAGCGCCGTGAGCGCAAGATCGCGTGCTGCGGCGAGCGTGTGCCGCCACAACAGCAAGGGCGGCACCGAGCGCTCCAGCGGCCATTGGCTGCCGATGGCGACACAAGCCGCGACGAGAACAGCTTCGATCTCATGGCGGGCGGCACGCCCATAGCCGGGATTCGGCTCAAGGGCGTCAACCGCGCACTTCAGCATCTCGTGGACGAGCTCGCCATACGCCCGCACATCGAGCGACAGCGGCTGTTCGTCTTCGACGAGCGAGCGCCAACCCAAGGCGTAACGCCAAAGAAAGGCGAGCGGGTCGCGCAGCATCAGGCGAAGCGATTTCGCCGACTGAACTTGACCAAACGCTCGCGCGATGATCGGGTGGTCGGGGCGCACCCGACCGTCGTGGCTGGTGACGGATGAGTTTCGCCAATCTTGCCAGCAGGCATTGGCGCCCTCAGCGAGGGCGAAGCGGACGCCTCTTCGGGCCGCGCGAGCAGCCGGTCCGCCCTCGCTGAAGGCGTGGCTCGGAATGCGCGCGCGCTTCAGCACTATGGTTCGCGCGCCGTGCGGCACGAGCGGACTTGCTGCCTGCAAACCGCCTTGGACATTGCGGCGGCTGCGCGAAAGCACACAGCCGCCGTCTGCATGCGCGATGATCACGTCGAACGCACGCCGGTCCTGATCGGTGATCGACACGGAATCGAGCACCTCACGAGTCAGGATGTGGCTTGGAATCAGTGGATCCTCGCCGGCCCGGCGCGGCCACGATCGCGCCGTCATGCCGAGCAGGCGCACGAAGCGGCGCGGCGCAGCGGCGAGGTGGCCCGCGGGACACCAGACGGCACAGGCGCCGGCCATCGGGCAGGCGTAGCTCCTGCAAGGAGAATTCAAGCGCCTGCGGCGGTGCGCGGCGCAGCGCCTCGATCCAAAGCGCGCGTCCGGCGCTGCCGAGCAACAGGCGGCCAACGTCTTCGGCGGCGCTCGGCCCCTTGGCAAGCTGTTCGAGGACCGGAGTCACGATCGGGCGCACGTCAACGCCGTCGGTGCGGCGGGGATGGGCCTCGTCGAGCGCGCGGCGCCATTGATCGAGTTCGAACAGCGCGGCGCCAGGCTGCAGGCCCTGCGCCCAGGTCGAGGGAAGATTCTCCAAAGCCGCTGTGCGTCCACCCGCGTGCCCCAAAAGCCGGCGCACGCGATCCTGGCTCAATCCCTTGAGCAGGACGTCGGTGAGCGCCCCGCAGGCTTGCCCTTCGCGCGACGCAAGCGCGGGCACGCCGTGCGAAAAGTGCACAGGCAGGCCGGCATCGGTCGCCAGCACCAGCACGTGGTCGTCCCAATCCTCCGTCGCCGTGGCACAGATGGCGATCTCCTCCGGGTGCGCGCGGCCGGAGGCCATGAATTCGCGCATCCACCGCAGGGCCTCGACCGCTTCGGCGCGCGGCGTCGCGCAGGACACGATTTGCGGTGCGGTCGGCGCTGGGCGCGGATCGGACTCGACGCCGCCGGCGAACCATGCGATATCGGTCGCGTCGGGATTGCGCCATGTGAGCCGAACATTGCCCGTCAGAGCGTTCAAGAGCGGCCGCCATACCGGTCCCACCTGCACGACGTGGTCCAGTTCAACCGCGCCCAGAACTGCCGGCGCATGATCCAATCGAGCCAGGGCCGCATCGCGCAGGTCGCGGGGCGTCAGCACACCCAGGGAGAGGTTGGCGCGTACGCGTCTCGATCGTGGCAAGATCCCGAAGCCGCGGGCTGTCCCTGGCCCGGTCCGCCAACGCGACGTCTGCGTTCCACACGCGGGTTAGCGTCCAGGCAACGGAGCGCGTCATGCCAGGAAGACCCCGGATGTTCTCGAGGTCGCCGAAACCGCCAGCCTCAAGCGCCTTCCGAATGGCCGGGTCCAGATCCTCCGAGCGCGGCGGCCGGACGAAGCCGCCGGCGAGCCGCGCGGCGACCTGCGGCAAGGTCATAATCTGGATGCCAGATTCCGAGCGCAGCGCAGCGTCGAGGCGGCGCATGCGGAAGGCTAATGGCCCTTCAATGACGATCGTTCGGCGATTCATCGTTCCCCCTGGCCGTGCGCCGGTCGTTCCGCGTCTCGTGGCTCCCGGCCTATGACGACTTACCGGCGGGGCCTTGGGAAACGCGGATCGTCCAGAGCTGGGACGTCGCCATGATGACGAGCGGTCGCAACGACTATTCGGCATGCTCGACTTGGCTTGTCCATAAAAACGATGCGTACCTCGTTCATGTCTATCGGGGTCGCCTCGAATATCCGGACCTGCGCCGCATCTGCCAAAGAGCGCGGCATGGCTGGGCGAGTTCCTCACCGAGCTACTGTCGTTTCCAAACGGTCGTCACGATGATCAGGTCGATAGCGTTTCCCAGTTCCTCCGCTGGTTGCAGGACGCGTATCTAAATCAGATCAGCTTTCATGTGCCATTCGTCGTCTCCAGGCCGAGGGAATTTCTTCCTCCTTAGAGACGTTGGAATGGTAATTGCGGGATCGCATGGTCGCCGCGCGGATGGCCGTTCCGTTTCTGCAAGAGGTTGAACTCGGCAAGAGGCCGAAGTTGCCCAAAAGCATCAAGCGGCGGTCCCTTAATGAGATGGCAGCTTTTGTGGCCTGGGAAGCCGGACAAAGCGAGCCGACTTTCTGTGCTGATTCTGTGCTGAAGGAATCAATGCAGGCCGGTGTGGCTTCGCAATCCGCGCACGTCATGTATTGGTTGCCCCGAGCCGGCAAATCGCGAATCTCCGCGCGTGCAACCATGATTCGCGGGGCAGACGATGAGACGGAACCAAACCCTTTGCTTCGGGGAAGTCCATCGGCGTCATCAAGACCGCTTCGCTGGCGGTCAATACGATCGGCCAGGGCCTCGCCCTGGCGCGCGGCCTGGTGACCAAGCATGCGATCAAGCAGGTGGACCGGCTGCTGTCCAACGAGGGGATCGATATCGACGCCGCATTGCGCCACTGGATCCCGTGGTAGGATCCCGGTGCAGCATCAATGTGGCCATGGATTGGACCGATTTCGACGCCGACGGCCAAGCCACCATCATGCTCTCGCTGCTGACCCGGCACGGGCGAGCCACGCCGCTCTGTGGCTCACGGTGGACACATCCACCCTCAAGAACAGGCGAAACGAGTATGAATACCAGGTGCTTGTCCGTTTGACCGACGCCCTGCCGGCGGACATCAAGGTGTGCATCCCGCCCTCGCGCGGTTTGCCGCCGTGCGTACGCACGAGCGCGAAAGCGGCGGCCCGCCTCATCGACGCAAGCCGGCCGGTGAAGGCGACAGTGCCTTCGAGCGCCATGCTGTCGGGTTCGACGTTCTGCGTCAGCGTCCGGTCTTCCTCTTGGCACCAGCGCCGGCCCCGGCCCGAGTTTTAGTGCTGGTCGCCACCGGTTTCTTTTCTTTCTCAGCGCCGATGCTTGCGCGCAGCGCGTCCATGAGATTGATCACGCGTCGAGGAGTGGGACCTTCCTCCCGAACCGGTTCGATCGCTCGCCCCTCCTGTTTCTTCCTCAACAGTTCGACGAGCGCAGTCTCGTAATGATCCTCGAATTTCTTCGGATCGAAATGGCCCGCCTTGGAGTCGATGATATGGCTGGCGAGTTTGATCATTTCGGCCGGCAACTTGAGTTCCGGGATGTCCTCGAAGTAGGCGCCTCGATCTCGAACCTCGTAGGCATAGCGCAAGGTCGTCGCCAGCAGACCCTTGTCGAACGCTTCAAGCATCACGACATGCTCGCGACGGGTCAGAACGACACGGCCAAGCCCGACCATCCCCTTGTCGCGGATCGCATCGCGGATAACGGCAAATGCTTCCTGTCCGACGCGATCGGTCGGGGCGATGTAGTAGGGGCTCACTGGGTAGCGATCATCAATTTCGGGGCGCGGCACGAAGCTATCGATTTCGATCGTATGAGTGCTCTCGATCTCGATTTTTTCGAGTTCGTCGTCCTCTAGCTGGAGGTATTGACCCTTGCCGATTTCGTATCCGCGCCCGATGTCCTCGCGATCGACCGGCGAGCCGGTCTCTGCGTCAACATTCTGCTGCTTGAGGCGATTGCCGGTCTTCTTATTGACGCGATTGAATGACACTCGCTCCGAACTCGACGAGGCCGGATAGAGGGCAATAGGACAGGATACCAGGGACAGTTTCAGGTAGCCTTTCCAGTAGGCTCGCGGGGCCATGAGGACTCCTACGCAACATGCGCACGATCTCTTAATCGTGAGCGTTAAATTGATTGCACTATAGCCGTTCGATATATCGTGGTCTATACGTTGGACCGATCGCCTCCAAGCTCACAACAAATATTATTAAAATCGAGTTCACAGGTTGCATCGAGGAAGTGCGATGAGGATCATTGCTGCGCCGCATCAGCAGTCGCAGCCATGATTCCCTTTGCCGCGGCGATGTCGGCGAACTTGTCGGTTTCGCAATAGCGGCTGCCGAGCAGAAACGATCTGATCAGTTTCGACGTGGGCGGCGGTGCGGGCTTTCCGAGCGCCGCGCAAGAAGACGTCCTGAAGGCTTGGCTCGCAGCAAAGCCGCCGCGCGACGCGCCAGATCGGCGCTTTTAGCGAGCAGGAATTTTGCGGCGTCTATGAAAGCCGCTCGGGACTGATTGCGCTCTTGCATCGTTTGAGTCTCGAATATCACAAGCCGGAAATCATTCCTCGCAAGCTCGCCGAAGCGAAGCATCCAACCCGCGCCCGCCGGCTGCTGGGTGCCACGGCAAGAGTTGCTCGCGACCCTGCAAACGAGCGGGCGTCAGCGCATCAACAGTCACCGCGCCTTCGATCTCGAAACCGGCCAGCCCTCCGCGATCGCTTACCACGATCGCTCCGCCCAGATGATCAAGGCCCTGGCCATTGACGCTGCCGCGACGATACAGCTTTTGGAATCGATCGGGCGCTCTATCCGATGCTGGCGTTCATCCATGTTTTTCAGGTTAATGCGCGCTATCATCATGCGAGACACGTGCAGGATTGGCTGGCTCAACCGGGCTGCCGGATCACGCTGCTCATGAGCTTGCCGAATGATCGTCCCGCCCTATTGCCCGCTCATGAGCGAAGCGCATCAAATGCCCTTGATGCGCGGAGAGCTGTCGAACGATGAACCCTATCGCGCGGTTATGGGGCCTCATGCACGGGAATCTCACGCCCGGCAAATGTGACACCACATGCGGCCAATTCGCGGCTGCGACCCTCGGCTTCTTGGGTGGAAAAGTCCCCAGGAATTGAGCGAATTTCCGTCACTCGGTCACCGCCAATTTTCGCGTCATCTCACCCAAGGATTTTCGGGCCATGACGTGAACAGGGTAGACGATTAACACTCAATATCATGCGGCAAGTGCCTACTCCGCCGCCTTAATAGTTATCTCGGTGGGAGTGAAAATCCCGGCGGCGGAAGGCCGCATTTCGATATGGCGCTTGTGGAACTGCGTGAGACTCGCGCGGTGCCCTATCGAAACGATCGTCGTGCCGGGAAGTTTTCCGGCAAGGATTTCGTAAATTTCGGCTTCCATCGCTTCGTCCATCGCCGACGTGGCTTCGTCGAGGAAGAGCCAATCTGGCTTGGCCAATATCGCGCGGGCAATCGCAAGGCGCTGCTGCTCGCCGCCGGAAAGCCGCTGCTGCCAATTGTCCTCGACATCGAGTTCGCCGGTGAGTCCGCCGAGTTGCGCGGCACGTAGCGCCTCAAGGATCGCCGCGTCGCCGTAGCGATCGGGGTTTGCCGGATAGGTCACGGCGGCGCGTAACGGCCCGATCGGAATATAGGGCCTTTGCGGCAGCAGCAATATTTTTGCTTCCGCCGGCAAAGTGATCGCGCCGCCGGCATAAGGCCAAATGCCGGCGATCGCCCGGAAAAAAGTCGATTTGCCGGAACCGGAAGGGCCGGTCAAAACCACCGGCTCGTTGGCGGCAAGCCGCAGGCTCGCGCCGTTGACGATCTCGCGGCCATTCGGAAGCCGCAAATTCAAAGTCTCGATGTCGAGATTCTCCCGCGTGGTGTCCGCGCTCGGTTTTGGCGAAAAACCCGGCGTCTTCGCGCTCTCAATCGCGTGCTCGAACGACGTCAAACGGTCAAGCACCGCTTTGAATTCGGCGAGGGAGACATAGTAGGTGACAAAAAAGGTCAAGGCCTCGTCGACGCTGCCAAAGGCTCTTGCCGTCTGCGTCATGATGCCGAGCGTGATCTTGCCCGCGAAATAGAAGGGCGCGGCGACGACGAAGGGAATGATCGGGCTGAGCTGACCATAGGACCCCGTGAACGCGGTGAGGTTTTTGCGGCAGGCGATGATCTGGAAATAGTTCTTGACGATCGCGCCAAACCGCGCCGTGAGCGATATTTTTTCTGTTGGCTCGCCGGAGAGCAGCGCGACTTGCTCGGCGTATTCGCGTAATCTCGCGAGCGAAAAGCGGAAGTCTGCTTCATAGCGCTGCCGCTCGAAAGAGAGACGGACGAGCGGGCGCCCGATCAAATGGGTCACGAACGTGCCTACGCCGGCATAAATCAGCGCGACCCAGAACAGAAATCCAGGCACCGCGATCGCAGTGTAGGGCAAGGTGAAGTTCGCCGAAAGATCCCAAAGCAGAATCGCGAAGGAAACCAGCGAGCTCAAATTCGAGATTAACAGAATCGAAAAGGAGTAAATGCCGTAGCCGACCTGGCCGCCGTCGATGAAGCGGCTGATGTCCTCCGAGATGCGTTGATCGGGGTTGTCGGCGGCGCCGCCCGCAAGCGACATGCGATAATGGGTGTGCGCGTCAAGCCAGCGGTTGACGTAATGGCCGGTGAGCCAGCGCCGCCAGCGAATGATGAGGGTCGATGTCACGACATATTCGAAAACCAGCGTCGCGATATAGAGAAATGCCCAGGGCGTGAAGACAGTGAAAAGTTGCGACCAGAACGCGGCCTCGTCCTTGTTCTGAATGGCGTTGAACCAATCGCGATTAAAGAACGACAGCCGCAGACTCATGCCGACTTGCGCCTGATTGATGACGACAAGCAGGACGACCATGGCGACCGCTACCCGCCGCTCGCGCGCGCCGAAGGCGGGAAAGGGCCAGATACGGGCGCGGGTCTCATCGCTGGTGTCGAAATAGCGGTCAGCGATGCGGGTCATCGATCGCACGACCGGAATGAACGAGATCGCATAAACGAGGATGCCGAAGATCGCGACGGTGAGCGGCAGGCTCTCTGGAAGCTCGTACTCTTCAAGCGAAGCCGGCCAAAGTCCGGTCTGGGCGCAAAGAAAAATGGTGCCGAAGATCACAGTCTCGGCCGCGAATATTGCCGCGAAGATTTGCAAAAACTTCGAGATCGTCCGCGAGCGGTAGGTGGTGACGGCGCAGAGAAACCCCACCCCGGCGAGCAACAACACGATATTGTCGCCGGTCTTCAAACTGACGGCGGCGGCGCCGGCCGAGAAAAGACCGACGAGGAGGGCAAGGAGAGGCATGGATTACCTTTTGTTATTAGAAACCTACCAAAATATCCGCAAGTCTTTATGAGGGAGCAAGTTCTTTATGAGGGAGATTGAATACGGGGTGGCGCCGCGCCTTATCGCGGCCGTTGGCGGACCGACTCCAGGATCCGTGAAGGGGAGACATTTTGGCCTTTTGTTTGTCGAGTTATCTGACCGGAAAGCTTGTTTAGACCAAGCTTCAGGTTCGATGGCCTCTACCCCGCCGTTGTTCGGCCGCGACGCCATTCACGGCTGCGGAGAGGACCGGCGACGGTTTGAAGGTGAGAACGCGCCTAGGCGTGATCGGCACTTCCACGCCGGTACGCGGATTGCGGCCGACGCGTTCGCGTTTGGCGCGCACCAAAAACAGGCCAAAGGAGCGCAGCTTCACGGTTTCGCCGCGCACCAGCGCATCGGTTATCTCGTCCAGCGTCATTTCGAAAATTTGTTTGGCCTGGGCGCGCGAAAGGGCAGGACACGAAGCATAAACGGCGTCCAGGAGCTCCGCTCGCGTCGCGGTATTCCGGTTGGCGGCCGTGTCCGGCGGCGGCTCGGACGCTCGACGCATCTTGTGGATCCTCCCCCTTTTGCCGCTTTCGTTGATGGCGATCTTAGAGCATTTCGCGGGCGGGGGGAAACCGGTGCGGCAAGTCTTTGCAAAAATAATGCCCGGGGGCAATTTGCGCCCGCCTTGGCCGGGCGGTCCGTTGAAACAAAAAAAGGCCCCGGACTTCCGGGGCCTTTCGCGCAAAATCAAGGGTGGAAAGCGACGGGCTTAGAAATCCATTCCGCCGCCGCCCATTCCGCCCATCCCGCCACCGCCTGGCATGCCGGGAGACTCCTTCTTCGGCGCATCCACGACGATCGCCTCGGTGGTGATGACGAGACCGGCAACAGAGGCTGCATCCTGCAGCGCGGTGCGCACGACCTTGGTCGGATCGATGATGCCGAGCTTCATCAAATCGCCGTACGCGCCGTTTTGGGCATCATACCCATGGGAATATGACGTATTCTCGATCAGCTTGCCGACGACAACCGCGCCGTCGTCGCCGGAATTGTCGACGATCTGCCTGGCCGGCGTCTGGATCGCCTTGCGGACGATGTCGATGCCGGTTTTCTGATCGGGGTTTTCGACCTTCAGGTTTTCGAGGGCCTTGATGGAACGCAGCAAAGCGACGCCGCCGCCCGGCAACACGCCTTCCTCGACGGCCGCGCGCGTGGCGTTGAGCGCGTCGTCGACAAGGTCCTTCTTTTCCTTCACTTCGACTTCGGAGGCGCCGCCGACGCGGATCACCGCGACGCCGCCAGCGAGCTTGGCCAAACGCTCCTGAAGCTTTTCACGGTCGTAGTCCGAGGTGGTGTCTTCGATCTGCGACTTGATCTGGCCGATCCGGGCCTCGATGTCCTTCTTTTCGCCGGAGCCGTCGATGATCGTGGTCGCTTCCTTATCGATGCGAACCCGCTTGGCGCGGCCGAGCATCTGCAGGGTTACGTTTTCGAGCTTGATGCCGAGTTCCTCCGAAATGAGTTGTCCGGAGGTGAGGATCGAGATGTCTTCGAGCATGGCCTTGCGGCGGTCGCCGAAGCCTGGTGCCTTGACGGCGGCGACCTTCAGTCCGCCGCGCAGTTTATTGACCACCAGCGTGGCAAGCGCCTCGCCCTCGACGTCCTCGGCGATGATGACGAGCGGCTTGCCGGCCTGCACGACGGATTCGAGAACCGGCAGCAGGGCTTGCAGCGAAGACAGTTTCTTTTCATGGATGAGAATGTAAGGATCTTCCAATTCGGCGATCATCTTCTCCGCATTGGTGATGAAATAGGGCGAGAGATAACCACGGTCGAACTGCATGCCTTCGACGATATCGAGTTCGGTCTCGAGGCTCTTTGCCTCCTCGACCGTGATGACGCCCTCGTTGCCGACCTTCTGCATCGCATTCGCGATCATTTCACCGATCGATTTGTCGCCATTGGCCGAAATGGTGCCGACCTGGGCGATCTCCTCGTTCGAGGTGACCTTCTTCGAATTGGTCTTGAGATCGGCGACGATGGCGTTGACCGCGAGATCGATGCCACGCTTGAGATCCATCGGGTTGAGGCCGGCCGCGACCGCCTTGGTGCCTTCCCTGACGACCGAGGCGGCGAGAATGACCGCCGTGGTGGTTCCATCGCCGGCCGCATCGTTTTGCTTGGAGGCGACTTCGCGCAAGAGCTGCGCGCCCAGATTCTCGAATTTATCGGAAACTTCGATCTCTTTGGCAACCGTCACGCCATCCTTGGTAATCCGCGGCGCGCCGAAGGATTTCTCCATGACGACATTGCGGCCTTTGGGGCCAAGCGTGATCTTGACCGCGTTGTTGAGAATATCGACGCCGCGCAACATGCGATCGCGGGCATCGGACGAGAAACGGATCTCTTTGGCTGACATCTTCAAACTCCTGAACCGGGTTCTTAAGAAATTGGGTGAAGGGCTTTTGCCGGACTCAGGCGACGACACCCAGCACGTCGCTCTCCTTCATGATGAGAAGATCTTGCCCGTCGATCTTGACTTCGGTGCCCGACCATTTGCCGAACAGAATCTTGTCGCCCTTCTTGACATCGAGCGGTATGAGCTTGCCGCTTTCATCGCGGCCGCCGGGCCCGACGGCGATGATCTCGCCTTCCTGGGGCTTCTCCTTGGCGGTATCTGGGATGATGATCCCGCCCTTGGTCTTTTCCTCGCCTTCGAGGCGTTTGACCACGACGCGGTCGTGCAAAGGACGAAAGTGCATGTTTTTGATTCCCTTCTACGCCGCTGGCGGCGCGCCCATTTCACGCGGGAACGCCTTGCCAAGCTTACGGCTCATTTGCAATTGCGCCCTGTTAGCACTCATCGAAGGCGAGTGCTAACAAGACCCCTTAGTAACTAGGGGTATTTCCTTGAGGTGTCAAGGGCCGTTCGGCGATGCGCTGGATCAGGTGCCCCCGTGAGCGTTCAATTATCATTCGTTAGAGCCCACCCAGCGGAAGGACGGTTGCGTCCAAATCGCGGCCGCACGGGGAGTGGGCTCTATTGAATAAGGCAACGCCGCGGGCGCGCGTCACGGGGATAGAAAACGACGTGACTTAGAGAGTATCTACTCGCTTTTTTATATGAGCCCAAACGGATGCCGCGATGTCAGCCTGCGAGGCATCGAAGCTCCTTGACTTTAGTAGCCCACTGCATCTCTAACCCTCATCAACCGATGTGCTCGCGCTACGCCGGGATCGGAAAATCGCTCTTCTTGAACAAGGAGACCAAGCGGACATTGCGTTTCGCAAGAAGTGTCTCGGCCGCTCCTTCTTGTCGGTCTATGACTACCAACGCGCGCTTAACGACACAGCTTGGATGCTCCTTTAAGAGATTTTCAATTGCTGTTTTTATGGAGCCGCCTTTGGTGGCGACATCATCGACAATTAAGACCTCGGACTCATCCAAAGGGTAACCATCAATCAATTCCAGTGCGCCATGTTTTTTGGCCTCCTTGCGCACGAAGAAATGATGAATTGGGTACTGTTTCGCATGTCCAAGCATCAGGACGGATTGTCCGATCGGGACTGCGCCTTGGACAAGTCCGCCGATGCAGTGAATGCCATGGCGCTGCATATATTCCAGCACGATCTCCGCGATTAGTGTTGCGCCTTCGGCGAGCATTGTCGTTTGGCGCAACTGGAATAGGAACTTGCTGCTGACACCCGACGCGAGAATGAAGTTGCCAGTTTTAAAAGACCTTTCAAAGACGATGTCGTGCAACCGCCCCCAGCGCGGATCGTCGCGCCGCAAAACCTCCTCCTCTTCCGCTGGGATTTGAACTTGTTTAGCTACGCGCATGCTCACTGGCCCACCACCCGCGATCCCGAATCACGATACGCTACTACAAATTACGAACCCTTGAGTTGTCTCTCTACAATATATTGCATGAAAGCAAAAACTATCCACAAGTGGCATTCGGCTACATAAGTTGCGCCCCGCCCATCAGGGCAAGCCGAGCGCCACGAAACGCACTTCTCCTTGACCGTTGGCGACAAGGAGAAGCGCCGATTTCTTGCCGCCGCTTTTCAGCGCCCGGATTTTCTTGGCGATGTCGGCCGGCTCCTTGACTGGCTCCTGATTGATTTCCATGACCACATCGCCGGCCTGGACATGTTTGTCCGCCGCGGCGGAGTCGGGATCGACGCCGGTTATGACGACTCCGGCGGCGACATTGTTCTTGATGGCGAATTTCTGCCGCAAATCGTCCGTGAGGCTCGAAAATTCCATTCCCAGCGCCTTTTCGACAGGGCCGGCGATCGCCTGCTTACCCGCCTCGCCGTGCTTGGCTCCGAGGGAAGCCCGCTTGTCATTGTCTTCCAAGCGGCCGAGCTTGATTGTCTTGGTGATCTGCTTGCCTTGGCGGATCACGACGATATCGACATCCTTGCCAACCGGCGCCGCAGCGACGATCTTGGGCAGGTCGCGCGACTCCTTGATCTCGATTCCATCGAATTTGACGATGACGTCCCCGGCCTTGAGACCCGCCGCCTTGGCCGGTCCCTTGTCGTCGGTTCCAGCGACGAGCGCGCCGCGCACCGGGCCGAGATTGAGGCTTTCCGCGATCGTATCGTCGACGTTTTGGATGTGCACACCGAGCCAACCGCGCCGCGTCTCGCCGAATTTTTCCAATTGATCGATGACCGGAAGAACCGTCGCGGCGGGGGTGGCGAAGCCGATTCCGATCGAGCCGCCGGAGGGCGACAGGATCGCCGTATTGATCCCGATCACCTCGCCCGCCATGTTGAACAAGGGTCCACCCGAATTGCCTTTGTTGATCGCCGCGTCGGTCTGAAAATAATTGTCGTAGGGACCCGACTCGATGTTGCGATGGCGGGCCGAGATGATGCCCGCGGTGACCGTGCCGCCAAGCCCAAAGGGATTGCCGACGGCGACCACCCAATCGCCCACGCGCATCTTTTCGCTGTCGCCAAACTTCACCGCCTTGAGCGGCTTCTCAGGTTTCACCCGGAGCACGGCGACATCGACTTTTTCATCCTTGCCAACCACTTCGGCCTTCAGTTTCTGGCCATCGGTGAAAATGACTATCACTTCATTGGCGTCGGCGACGACGTGATTGTTGGTGATGACAACCCCGGATGGATCGACGACGAAACCGGAGCCGAGCGAATTCGATTTGCGTTGGCGTTGTTTTTGATCTTGCCGATCGTTGCCGCCCTGCTGGTGGCGCCGGAAGAACTCCTCGAAAAGATCGTCGAAGGGCGTGCCCGGCTCCAATTGCGGCGCGATCTCGGCGCGCTTGTCGTCCATGGTCTGCGTCGCCGAGATATTCACGACGGCATCGCTGACCGCGTCCGCGAGATCGGCGAGGGACTCAGGTCCCCTCGCGAAGGCCGGGCTGGGGATGGGCCCGAGGTTTCCGGCGGCGCCCAAGACCAGCGCGCAAGCGATCATCAACGCGGCGCGCGCGGCGCTCCGCTGCGGCCGCGCGTCGCAAGCGAAGTGTTCCAGGCCGCGAAATTCCGGGAATAAGCCCATGAAAAACAGTCTCCTTCAAGAGGCCGCGGATTGCGGCCGGCCGCCGCGCCAGCCACCCCCCTGCGCCGCGCGGTTCGCCATCCAACCCGGCTTCTACTCCTTATCTTCACGAAACTCATTGGTCTTTTTCGCGAGCACCCTAATCGCTTCGTCCACGCTGTGAAAGAAATGGTCCCGATGCACGGCATCGGTGATTCCCAATCGCTCGAAAGCTTCCTCCGCGCGCACCGATTCGAGGCGGGCAACAGCGAAGCGGATTTTCGATTGGGCGCAATGTTGGATGAATTCAAGGAGAATTTGCGCCGCGGTGAAATCGATTTCGACGATGCTGCTCGCCTCTAGAACGACGAGATCGAGCGGAGTACGGCTTTGCCTCACGACTCGCCGCGCGCCGTCTTGGAACGCATAGGCGTTCAGGAAGGAAAGCGGCGCTTGGAAAGCGATGACCAGCACCCCTTCGATCGTCTCGCCCTTGGGATCGCGGCCCGGCGGCCACCAAATCGAGGTTCCCGGAACCCTTTCGAGGGTGATGAGACGGGCGCGAGTCGTGGACCATATGCCATGCAGCAGCGAAAGCATAATGCCGGTCGCAACGCCTGTTCCCACGGGGAGGATGATGATCGCGGTCGCGGTCGCAAGTATCAACATGAACTCGCCGAAAGCGTGCCGGAAAATCGTGACGATCTCGCCGAAGCTCACGATGCGCATCGCGACGAAGATCAGAATGCCCGCAAGCGCGGCTAGGGGCACATGGGCGAGAAGCGCCGTGCCGTAACCGGCCATGCCAAGGATAAGCGCGACCGCCGCGAGTCCCGCGAGCTTGCTGCGTCCACCGGTCTCGGCCACAACCTCGGTCAATGGCGGGCTGGCGTTGACGGGAAAGGTGCCGAAGAGGCCCGCCATCAGATTTGCCGCGCCGACTCCGGTAAAGTCGCGATTGATGGAGGCGGCGGGGCCAGGAACCGCGACGAACGAGCGCGTCGTTGCGGCGGTTTGCACCATGATTGTGGCGACGACGACGAAGGCGAGCGGCGTGGCTTGAACGAGGTCCGCGAATACGATCGAGGGGAGGTGGAGACGCGGAAATTGTCCTGGTACTTGTCCCAAAACCGCGACGCCATCGCGTTCAAGCCCGAACCAATAGACCGCGATAGTCGCCGCCATGATTCCCAAGAGCGCGCCGGGAATGCGCGGGCTGATCCATTCCGCGCAAACCGTCACGGCGAAGACAGCGAACCCCAGCCAGAGCGAAACAGGATTGCTCTCGCCAAGCTTGCCCGCGATCACGAAGGCTTTCAGCAACAGGCCGCCATCGGGAGCTGCTATTCCTAGAAGGGGAGGAAGCTGCGAGATCACAATATGGAAGGCGATGCCCGCCAGGAACCCGATTGTGACCGGCCTCGATACGAGGTCGGCGATCCAACCAAGCCGGAACAAGCCGCAGCAGACAAGAATTCCCCCGGCCATGAGTGCGAAGCTTGTGCAAAGAGCGAAAAAGTCATGGCTTCCGGGGGCGGCCAAGGTGGCAAGGCCGCCGGCGAAAATCGGGGCGATGGTCGAATCGGCGCAAGCCACAAGAAAATGATTGGCTCCGATGGCCGCGAAGCCGATCGATGCGGCCGCGAAAGCGATCAATCCGGTGGCGGGGGGAAATCCGGCAAGATGCGCCGTCGCCATTTGCGAGGGAAGGGCGACGGCGGCGAGCGCCAGCCCGGCCACGAGGTCCGGACGCAGGTCTCGTGCCGCATAGCGGGCGGCGGAACGGAGGAAATCACTTGCGCGCAAGGCCCGCCTTCGTGTCGTTCGCGGCCTTCAGTTGTGCATGGTCTTGCTTGGTTTGCGCGGCATAGGCCATCGCAAATGATGCAAGCGCGTCGTCGAGCACTTCCGATTTTCCCATATAGCCGGCGAGCAGGGCAGGGTCGCCGCTGCGTGCATGCGCCCGGGCAAGCGTCCTGCCGCAAAGGCTCGCATAGGCATCGAGTGCCTTACCTTCGATGACCTCGCCGATTGAACCGAGACGGCGGTTCTTGAGTTGACGAACGTAAAAATGCCGGTCGGTTTTTTGGTCTTCGGTAAAGCCGAGAAAAATATCGCTCGCGGCCTGCATCGCGCGCTGGCCGTCGATCACGCGGCATCCTTGGTGAGAGAGGCCCGGCGGGGGCACGGCGAACTTTTCGAGAACCGAAGCAAGCGCCTGCTTGACCTGTAGAAACAATGGCTCTCCGTCCGCCGTCATGAAAAGCCCGATCGCGCAGAATGTGCCGACGCTGCCGACACCGACGACCTTGAAGGCGATGTCGGAGAGCACGTAGCTCTCGATCAGCGCCCGCCGTTCGGGCAGGAGCGAGCCTCGGTAGTTGGCGAACGCGGAATGGGCATGAATCTTGTAGTCCTTTGTTGCCTCGGTATCGAAATGATAGATCAAGGGCGGACGGTCCTCGATACGGGCGACGCCCGCTTTAGTCGCCGCGAGATGCGGAAAATTATCGTCGGCCGCCAAATCTTTTTTTGCCTTCACCAAGGTGGAGAAAATTTTTTCGCGCAGTTTATCATCCGCGATCCGCTTGACTTCACGGTCGAAGTCCATCCGTGTGTGCCATACTTCGAGCGGCGTCTTGGTGGCGAGTTCGAGGATGAATTCGCGATAGGATTGCACGGTGTCCTTGGCAAGACCGCGCGCCTTTTTGTCCGGCAGGTTTGCATCCAGAGCAGCCACCGCCACGCTGGCCGCGAGCCGCTTCAGGTCCACCGAGAAATCGACGCCGGGCAGTGTCTCGTCGAAATCGTTGATGTCGAAAAGGACGCGTTCTTCCGGCGTGTCGAATACCCCGAAATTCATCAAATGGCAGTCGCCGCAGGCCTGCACATGGGCGCCGAGCGGAGGAAGAGTCGCGAGATCATGGGCCATCACGGCGGCGGCGCCCCGCAGGAAGGTGAAGGGCGATTGCAGCATGCGCTCGTACCGGATCGGCAGCAGTTCGGGGATACGCAAGCCATCGGTCTCGGCAAGAATGGCGACCGGGTCGCGGCCGGATGCCGGCGGGCAACCGGCATGGTCTTCGCGCGCCACGCGTTTGCGCAGCGCCCGGCCGGCTTCGTAGCGTTCGGCCCGGGGCAAATTCCTGGCCGGAATGCCGTTCACGCGAGGATGTGGCATGGCGGGGCTCCAAAACGAAGGTTTCGAATGCAAGGTAAAGCATTTTGCCCAGCCGGGGAAAGATGTTGAAGGCTAGGTCGAGTCACAGCATGAATTCCGCCAATGGGCGGAAAGCCGGCACTGGCGAAAGCCGCCTGGATGCCGCCAGGGCGCCAGAAGCGGACTAAAACGCCTGACTTTCCAACGTCTATTCCAAATGGCGGTATGGATAATATTGCAATCATCGGCGCCCGCTCAATCAACCCGGCTTGACACCTTGCAGCCGTTGGTCAGCCGTGAACGACGGCGTTCCCGCTGGTGAGCCCGCGCGCCTCATGGCGGTTCCGCGAAACACCCTGTCGGCGCACCTGGCCGCCGCCATCGCGCTGGATGCGAACCTTCCATCCTATCAGGCCGTCAGCGGTATTTCCGGACAGGGAGATCTCCGTAGGGAACGAATGGCTTGTGCAGCGGCAGGAAATTTGCTAATACTTATGACGTGTGCGTATTTATCATATGAATATCAATTGACATCAACGCATATTAGACAGGAGGTATCTATGAAATTAATATCGATCGTGGCAAGGATCATAGCGCCAGCAGCTTTCCTTCTGGGCGTTTCGATCGCCGCACGCGCTCAATCTGGGGCGGCGATTTTGACCCACCATAACGATTATCGGCGAACAGGTTGGAATTATGCCGAGACAATACTGACACCCGATAGTATTTCTGCGGCAAGCAATAATTTTGGCGTGATAGCTACAGTCAATAATCTCGACGACACGGTCTATGCGCAACCACTTATTTTACCAAACGTCCAAATTTACTGTCCGCCAAACCAGGCAATTATTACGTGTCAAACAGGTCTGTCTGGTCTCTATAATGTCGTCTATGTGGCGACGGTGGCCAACACCGTTTATGCGATCAACGCTGTCAATGGACAGATTCTTCTCAGTAGAAATTTTGGATTGCCGGGAAATTGTAATGGGGGAATTAAGTCTACGCCCGTCATCGATCCGGTCAGTGGTGCGTTGTATGTGATGACCCATACTGCCAACGGAGTGGAAAACGGTCCACAAATCTTTACACTTCACGCGCTAAATGTAAGGACTCTGAGATCCGGGGTTCTTCACGAGTGTTTCCTCCAACGGCACCCTACCAAATCATTCCACCATCATTTGGGCCGTTGGACGTCCGCCTGATGGTTCTACTTCGGTCACTCTATACGCGTTCGACGCTACGCCCGTAGCTGGAACACTGCCATTGCTAGGTCAGTATCCAGCGGGAACGTGGACCAAGCCAAGCAATGCGAATATCGTCCGGTTGTCTCAAATGGGAAAGTCTATGTCGCCAGCAGCGGCGGCGCCGGCGCCGGGACGCTGACCATCTTAGGGTTTAAACCGTAATCACAGAACCGGCCAACAGCGAAGCAAAAGCCAGGCACTTTGCGGCGCGGGCGTAGCGCAAAACGCGCTGCGCCCGCCTTTAAGACGCCGCGAGGCCACAAATTCGCAATCGGGTGTCCGGCCTCGGCCACAAGACGGACGGCGACCGCATTGTCCCATTGGCTGCATATTTTGGCGGAGAATGCTACGACACCACCGCCGAAACATCGGGGTCCTGCGGAGACGCAAGCGGCAACGGAATAATGGAGGTTTCTCGCGCGCCTTAATGCCCGTCAATCGATCGCACGGCATGCGGTCTTCACGCGGCCGCGCCATGACAATGTTTATATTTCCGGCCCGAGCCGCAGGGACAAGGCTGGTTGCGCCCCACCTTGCCATAGACCGCCCGCTGCTCCGGCGGGTCGCGGACAAGCGTCTCAGTGGCATCCGCACTTGTCGCGCCAAAAACCGGCTTGGCGGCTCGGGAAATGGCGGGCGCGGCGCTCGTGGGGCCAAATGCGGCGTTGATCGCGCGGTCCGGATAAGCCGATGCATCAGCATGGGAAACTTCCAGCGCCTCCATCGGCGGCGGCGGCTCGAAGGCGACCTCGACGCGGTTCAACTGCGCCGTCGTCATTTCCCGCAGATGGGTGATGAGTTCGCCGAACAGCTCGAAGGCCTCGGATTTGTATTCGTTCAGCGGATCGCGCTGGGCCATGCCGCGCCAGCCGACAACCTGACGCAGATGGTCGAGCGTCACAAGATGCTCGCGCCACAGGTGATCAAGCGCCTGCAGAACGATCTGCTTTTCGACATAACGCGTGACTTCCGGGCCGTTCTTGTCGACACGAGCGGCATAGGCCTCATTGGCCGCCTTCCGCAGCCTCTCGTGCATTTCCTCCTCGGTGATTCCTTCTTCCCTTGCCCATTCGGCCAGCGGAAGAGCGAGATTGAACGCGGCTTGGACCGATTGCTTCAAACTTTCGATGTCCCAGGCCTCGGGATAGGCATCGCGGGGAATATGTTTGGCGATAAGATCGTCGACGACACCCTGGCGCATGTCGGAAATCATGTCTTCGAGCGACTCTTGCGCCATCATCTCGCGGCGCTGTTCGAAGACGACCTTGCGCTGATCGTTCATCACGTTGTCGTATTTCAGAACGTTCTTGCGCATGTCGAAATTGCGCGCCTCGACTTTTTGCTGAGCCTTTTCCAAGGCCTTATTGATCCAGGGGTGGACAATCGCTTCATCCTCCTGGAGGCCGAGCTTGACGAGCATGGACTCCATCCGGTCGGAGCCAAAAATCCGCATCAAATCGTCCTTCAGCGACAAGAAGAATTTTGAGCGCCCCGGATCGCCTTGGCGCCCGGAGCGGCCCCGCAACTGGTTGTCGATCCGGCGGCTCTCGTGGCGTTCGGTGCCGATGATGTAGAGGCCGCCGGCGGCTATCGCTTTCCCGCGGAACGTTTCCACCTCGGCCCGGATTTCGGCTTCCTTCGCCTCGCGCTCCGGGCCTGGCGGCAGTCCGGCGCATTCTTGCGCGACCCGCATTTCGACATTGCCGCCGAGCTGAATGTCTGTACCGCGCCCGGCCATGTTGGTCGCGACCGTAATGGCGCCGGGCACGCCCGCTTGGGCGACGATATAGGCCTCTTGTTCGTGGAAGCGCGCGTTCAACACGGCGAAAAGCTTTGAGGGCTTGTCCGACCGCGCCGCCGCGTAGAGTTTTTGCAAGGCCTCGGGCTGCAGAAAATCGATCTGCTTGTAGCCGCGCTTTTGCATCGCTTCGGCGAGCTGCTCGGACTTTTCGATCGACGTCGTGCCGACGAGCATTGGCTGGAACTTCGCGTTGGCGGCCTCGATCTCGCGAATGATCGCACGCAGTTTTTCTTCCGCCGTGCGATAGACTTCATCGTCCTCGTCGTCGCGTCTCACCGGCATGTTGGTCGGTATCTCGACGACATCAAGCTTATAGATATCGGCGAATTCATCCGCCTCGGTCGCCGCCGTTCCGGTCATCCCGGCGAGTTTGCCGTAGAGGCGGAAATAATTCTGGAAGGTGATCGAGGCAAGCGTCACGTTCTCGGGCTGGATCGCGACATGCTCCTTGGCTTCGAGCGCCTGATGGAGTCCTTCGGAGTAGCGCCGGCCCGGCATCATCCGGCCCGTGAACTCGTCGATAATGACGACTTCGCCCTTGCGCACAATGTAATCCTTGTCCCGCTTGAACAATTTATGCGCGCGCAAGGCCTGGTTGACGTGATGCACGGCGGTGACATTGACCGCCTCGTAGAGCGAACCTTCGGTCAGGACCCCGACTTCTCCAAGCAATTGCTCCATATGTTCATTGCCGGCCTCGGTAAGATTGGTCGTGCGTTGTTTTTCGTCGAGCTCGAAGTCCTCGGCCGTGAGGCGCGGGATAACCTTGTCGATCGCGATATAGAGATCGGACCTGTCGTCGGAGGCGCCCGAAATGATCAACGGAGTCCGGGCCTCGTCGACGAGGATCGAATCGACCTCGTCGACGATCGCGTAATGATGGCCGCGCTGAGTCATCTGGGCGAGCTCGTATTTCATATTGTCGCGGAGATAGTCGAAGCCGAACTCATTGTTGGTGCCATAGGTGATATCGGCGGCATAGGCGCGGCGGCGTTCGTCGTCGTCGAGGCCATGCACGATGATCCCGGTCGAGATGCCGAGGAAATGATAGATGCTGCCCATCCATTCGGCGTCGCGGCGGGCGAGATAATCGTTGACGGTGACGACATGCACGCCCTTGCCGGCGAGGGTGTTGAGATAGGTGGCGAGCGTCGCGACAAGGGTCTTGCCTTCGCCGGTGCGCATCTCGGCGATCGCGCCCTCATGCAGAACCATCCCGCCAACGAGCTGAACATCGAAATGCCGTTGGCCGAGGGCGCGGCGCGCCGCTTCCCGTACCGTTGCGAAAGCCGGCACGAGCAGATCGTCAAGGCTCTTGCCGGCGGCGAATTCCTCTCGGAACGTCTGGGTTCGCCCGGCGAGTTCGGCATCGGTGAGCTTCAGCATTTCGGGCTCAAGCGCGTTGATAGCCGCGACTCTCGGCCGGTATCCCTTGAGCCGGCGATCGTTCGACGATCCGAAAATCTTTTTCGCGAAGGAGCCCAACATTACGAAACGACCTTATCTTGAAAACGGCCGGAACAATTCCCGGCCATCGGCTTTGAGTGCCTAGCTTTTCTGGTTAGGTTTTGCGCAATCCCCGCGGCGTTTGCGCATGCCGCGGTCCGGGCTTGAATTCCCGCGGCGGACCGCCGGACTGTGACATAGCATTCCAAGATTTCCTGGGCACCAAATACTCGCGTTCCAGACTGGAAATCCCATTTGCCCGGCCGCTCGAAAGAAGCCGATGTTCCGGCGGCGATCGCGCGTCTCGTTCGAGAAAAGCTCGTGCGGCAGCGCGATAGGCGCGGGACGCCCGGCGGGAGTCGCCGGCAAAGGGGGCCGCGAAAGCCGGAATAATCATCCACGGAGACCTGTTCGACAGATAAGATTGGGGCCGGGGCTTGTCAAATCCGCCGCTCCGTGCATGGTCACGCGGCAAACGCCCTTTTTGAGCAACTCGCCGCGAAAACCGCGGCGCGATCTTCCTGATCTAGCCCGGAGCCCGGATTCATGTTCTTGACGAAACACGCGCGTAACAAAACCGCCGGTCTGGCGTGCATGCTGACCATGGCCTCGCTTGCGATTGTTCCCGCCTTGCCGGCGGCGGCCAAGGTGCTCGCCACGGTCAACGGCAAGCAAATCACCGACGACGATGTGAAGATCGCCGCCGATGATCTTCGCACGAGCCTCCCGCCGCAGCTCGAAGGCAAAGCCCGCGACAGCTATCTTCTCGACTTTTTGATCGACGGCGAATTGGTGGCGCAAAAGGCGCTCGCCGAAAAGGCCGATCAAACCCCGGAATTTGCCAAGAAGCTCGCCTATTACCGTGAGAAACTGCTGATGGAAAGCGTGCTCGAGCAGGTCGCGAAGACGGCGGCCACCGACGCGGCGATCAAAGCGACCTATGATGAGGCGGCCAAGGCGCAAAAGCCCGAGACCGAAATCCACGCGCGGCATATTCTTGTTGCCACCGAGGAAGAAGCCAAGGCGGCACTGAAACGGATCATGGGCGGCGACGAGTTCGCCACGATCGCCAAGGAAGTCTCGAAAGACCCGGGCTCGGAAGGCGGCGATCTCGGCTGGTTCACCAAGGACCGCATGGTGCCGGAATTCGCCGATGCCGCGTTTAAGCTGGAGGCGGGGCAGGTTTCCGATCCGGTGAAAAGCCCGTTCGGCTGGCATATTATCGAGGTCCTGGACAAGCGACAGAAAACCTTTCCGCCCTTCGACCAGGTCAAGGACCAGATCACCCGCTATGTCGTGCAAAAGGCGCAAACCGCGCTCGTCGCGGACTTGCGCAAGACCGCGAAGATCGAGCGGACCGAGCCTCCAGAACCCCCCAAAGCCGATAAGCCGGCGGCAGGAACCACCGCGCCGGCGGCACATGCACCGGCCGCTCCTGCGCCGGGCAAGAAATAGGCGCGGCGGCGGCTTGGACAGTAACTCACCGAACAGCCGAAAACAAAGTCAAGGGGTTTCGCTTCCCCTTGACGCCTTGAGCGCGGTCTTTGCACATTCGGTATTCGCCCTGGCTCGTCGAGGGCGAAGTTATTTTTGAGAACTCCGCCCCATGGCCGCCGCCACCTCCCCGCTCGCGCCAACGTCGTTTCCCGACCTCCCGGAGATCAAGGGCGTGCGATTCGCCTCGGGCGCCGCCGGTATCCGTTACAAGGATCGCACCGACGTGATGCTGGCGGTTTTCGACAAGGGCACCGAGGTCGCGGGGGTTTTCACGAAATCAAAATGTCCGTCGGCGCCTGTCGATTGGTGCCGGGCAAGGCTCAAGGCGGGCAAGGCGCGCGCGCTTATTGTCAACTCCGGTAACGCCAATGCGTTTACCGGCAAGGCCGGGGTGCAAGCGGCGAAGGTCACCGCCGCGCTTGCCGCCAAAGCAGCGCGCGCTCCGGCAAATGAAATTTTCCTCGCCTCGACTGGGGTGATCGGCGAGCCGCTCGACGCGTCGAAATTCGATGGTGTGCTTGAGGCGCTTTTCGCACGCGCATCTCACGATGGTCTCCTCGAGGCCGCCAAGGCGATCATGACGACCGACACTTTTCCGAAAGTCGCAACCGTGAGCGCGATGCTCGGCGGCGTGGAGGTCGCTCTAACCGGCATGGCGAAGGGCGCGGGCATGATCGCTCCCGACATGGCGACCATGCTGGCATTCGCCTTTACCGACGCGCCGATTGCCGCGACGCCCTTGCAATCCATGCTGTTCAAAAGCGTGCAACGGTCGTTCAATGCGATCACCGTCGACAGCGATACCTCGACCTCCGACACTTTGATGCTCTTCGCGACAGGGGCCGCCGCCAAACGCGGCGCGCCAAAAATCGTTGCCGCCAACGACCGCCGCCTCGCCCCGTTCAAAGGCGCGCTCGACCGTCTCCTCCTCGACCTCGCGCAACAGGTCGTGCGGGACGGGGAAGGCGCGCGCAAATTCGTCGAGGTGAAGGTGACCTGCGCGGCAACCGCCGGCGCCGCCAAGAAAATCGCTTTCTCGATCGCCAATTCGCCATTGGTTAAAACGGCGATTGCCGGCGAGGATGCCAATTGGGGCCGCGTCGTGATGGCGGTCGGCAAGGCCGGCGTACGGGCCGAACGCGACAGGCTGGAGATCTGGTTCAACGATGTTCGTGTCGCCCACAAGGGCCAGCGCGATCCCGCCTATGACGAGGCAAGGGTCTCCAAGCTCATGCGCGGCGAGGAAATAAAACTTCGCGTGGATTTGGGCATTGGCAAAGGCGCGGCAACGGTTTGGACCTGCGATCTCACCAAGGAATATGTCGCGATCAACGGCGATTATCGCTCGTGAGCGGCGAGCCTGTTTCGTGAAACTTCTGCTCGTCGCCGCCGTCGCGCTTATCGACCCGGATCGCCGCGTGCTGATCGCGCAACGTCCGCGAGGCAAATCTTTCGCGGGCCTGTGGGAATTTCCCGGCGGCAAGGTGGAAGTTGACGAGCGGCCGGAAGCGGCCTTGATCCGGGAACTGCACGAAGAACTCGGGATCGCGGTCGAGGAGGCTTGCCTCGCGCCGTTCACCTTCGCGAGTTTTGCCTACCCAGAATTCCACCTTCTTATGCCGCTCTATATATGCTGGCGCTGGACAGGCTTCGTCGTGGCGCGCGAAAACCAGACGCTGAAATGGGTATTTCCCAAGGATCTGCGCGCGTATCCGATGCCGTCGGCAGACGCGCCCTTGATCCCGGCGCTCCTTGATCTTCTCGTCTGACATCGGTCGAGGATCGCCTTTGCAATCGCTTTCGAGATCTCCTGAGGATGTCGAAGGATATCCACCATTGCGCGGGTCCACGGCGCAAATTCGAACTTCAGTTGTAAGGGGTTCTTTTGCGTCACCGTGTCGTACACCCCTTGCAGCTTCTTGCCGTCGCGCTTCGGCGGCCTTCCGAACAGCGGTTGCACTTTCATGTCGTCCCAACCATACCGCCGGAGCCGGACGAGCATCCCTACATCCTACGCTGGCTGATCCCAGGAATTGCGCAACAACCTCGGGGCTTTCGCCAACGCCTCGCTCCTTCGACGAGCTCAGGAGCGCGGATTTTTGGCCGCCAACAGCGGTTGCGGCTTGTCCCGCCGCGCATTATGGTCCGGCCGCCGCGGGCGGCAGCCCGGGATAAAAAGCGGCGTTGGGGCGTCGCCAAGCGGTAAGGCAGCGGATTTTGATTCCGCCATGCGGAGGTTCGAATCCTCCCGCCCCAGCCAGGCAGTCGGGTCTCCGGGGTGATATTTCCCGGTGTGTGAGAACCCGCGA
>PEFW01000037.1 GCA_002890675.1 Candidatus Methylaffinis lahnbergensis | reverse complement strand
CAACTTCTATTTCCACGCCACGACGGCATACGACATTTTGCGCTCAAAAGGTGTACCGCTCGGAAAGCGGGACTATATGGGCCAGATGCGGATGAAGGGTTGACGCATGAGCGCTGTCGTTATGCGGGCAAAAACATTGTTGGTCGTGATCGTATCAACTTCCGCCTTCACCGCCTCATGGACAACCGCAAGGAACCACCCGATGCAAGTCTGGAATTTCGGCGAGCTTGGGTCAAAGGCATCGGACGCCTCGATCTCTTTTTTCCGGGCAAGGGTGTCGATGATGGCCTTCAAATGGATCGTCAGGCGAGAGAGGATAACCGACCGTTCAGCATCTGCCACCGGCGCCAAAGCTTCCAAGAGGAAAATCCCCGTCAGTTTCGTCATAGCTCGCGAAGCCAATTCGAAGCGCTGCGGCAACGCGATAGCGTCGTTCACTTGCTCCATCAGCCCCATGATTTCCGGGATGAGGGTTTCCCGTTGGGCGTCTAGGTATTCTTGCCCAGCGCATGTAGAGTGGCCTAGACGCCCGCGCCCGCCGCGACTCTGATTGTCCATTCCATTCCATTCCTTTCACCATCGTTTATATGAATCGTCATACGCTTCTGAGGTGAAACGCTATTGGTGGTATGGCAAAGGACGCACTGCCCGGCGCGTCTTCTTTTTGTTGTTAGCGGGTCACGCGCCCCTAAGTGTGACCCGCAGCTTCATCAGCACCGACTAATCCACCAAAAGTCGCATGGACCGCTAGGCGGCGGCTGGCGGTCTGTCTACACCTCAATGGGCAATGGGGACGGCAACTCCTCGCGCGCGTGCACGCGCAAGCGCCCAAAGGAAGGGAAGGCCCCAGAGGTTGCACAAATGCGTGGACGCAGCCCCCAATCTATGTGTGCTCCGCGAAACCGAAGAAAGGCTGATATCGCCTTTGATGCGTTTGATGGGGTTGACAACAGGGTGATTGACGCTCATGTATATATTAACACGAACTTCATGCCGCGCCAACTGATTAGGAATAGCCATGTCGTCCCATGACCTCCAAACCCTCCACCGTCACCTTAGCGCCGCCACCGCAATCGTCGAGAAGCTGCTAAACCGCTCACCTGACGCTCTTTCGACCGGCATGCGCAACCCTGCCTTTTTCCGCGAGACGGGCCACCTCTCGGACGCCGGTATTGAAGCAATCTACAAGCTCTTCGACGAGGGCTGCTCGATTGAGGAGACCGCGAAGCGGATGGGAATTTCGTTCCGTGGCGCCGCCTCACGTCGTCAGACGTGGGCAAAGTACCGGAATAAGCTGAGCCTAGCGGAGGCCGGCACCTCTCCGCCTGCCACCATATAAATCGCCATCGCGACCATCGCTGCCCGCATACGAAAGGGGAGGCGGCGTCAGGCTCGCAGCGCGAAAGTTTCGTGGAGTTTTTCTATGCGTGAGGTCATCACCAATGCTCCGACCGCGGGCAACAAAGCCAGATCTGGCCTGAGCAAAGAGGAGAGCGCCCGGTTTTTCGGTCTGCCCCCGCTCATCGCCGGAGAGGATCCGGCGCAATACGAGAGGATTCGCGCGCAGATTTCGGCTGCTGTGCAGCCGCTCGATTTCCTCGAGGAAATCTGGGTCAACGACGTCGTCAATCATGTTTGGGAGATGCTGCGGCTGCGCTTGCTCATGGTGGATCTGCACGATGAGGATCTCCGAGTAGTTCTGACGGCGGCGCTCGCTCTAAAAATCGACAAGATGGAGCGCATCGATCGCATGATCACCGGCGCTGAAGCGCGTCGAAACGTCGCCCTGCGAGAGATCGACCGGCATCGCGCGACTCTCGCGGCGGCGCTGCGGCAAGCGGCGGACGAGGTCCTGGACGCCGAATTCAAGGAAATCCCGCTCAGTTTGACCGAAGGCGAGGCGGGGCGTGACGAGCGCCCGTAAAATTCGGGCGAATCGCACCAATGCGCGCGCCAGCTCTGGTCCGAAGACGGCGGCCGGCAAGGCGCAGTCGGCGCGGAACGCGTTTCGTCATGGTTTCAACGTGCCGATCTGGCTCGATCCCGATCTGGCGAGCGACGTCGAAGCCCTCGCGCAGCGGATCGCCGGCAAAGGCGCCGACGCCAATGTCCAGGAATCGGCGCGACGCATCGCCGAGGCGCAAATCGATCTGCGACGCGTGCTCTCCTACCGCCAGCTTCTTATCGAACGCGCGCTGGCGGATGGGACGTTTCAGACCAAGACGGCAAAGCGCGCGGAGCTTAAGGGGGTGTCGGCGATCTTCGGCGCGCTGGCGGCGTTCGATCGCTACGAGCGCCGCGCCCTGTCGCGGCGCAAATTCGCCATCCGGGAGTTCGACTTCGTGCATGTCGAGGCCGAACGGCGCGCGCGCGATGCAGCAGCGGCGAGCCGCGGCGCGGTCAAAACCGGTGGCTGAGCTTTCCGGTCCGTCCGTATGCGGGGGCATAGCCGCCGAGGGTTCCCCCTGGAGGAAGCCTTTTCAAAGTAACCGCGAGGTTTGACAAATCGCGCGTAAGTATTTGATTTCTGGTGGCTGGGTTTACACTATTTTGATGCGCAAGTCCTTGATTTACTGTGCTTAGCGGCTGCATCATAATCCTTGTGTCGGGGGTTCGAGTCCCTCCTCCGCTACCCCGCGTCCCCCACAATATTTCTGGGGGAACGCTGGCCGCCGACCAGGGCAGCAAGTTTGCCTTTCACCTCGACCTGAAAGCTTTCCCTTGGCGCTTTGGAATGGACGGTCACGCTATGGAGTAAAGCGCGGAAATCGGGGACGAGCGGCCCCAACAACAGTCATTTCGATATCACTTGCGCCAAGATCGATTATTTCGCTGCGCAGGGTAACACGAGCGCCGCGCTGGCGCCGCGTGCCGGGCAGACGGCTCCCCGCAAGGGGGCAACCATCCCGTACCACTCAGCCGAACAGGCCGGGACGCGAGGCCAAGCCGAGGGGACTGGTGGCTTTGGCGAGCAAAATATTGTCGAGAAACTGGCGCGCGCTTTTCGCCCAGGTGAAGGTAAGCGCGTGCGCTCTTGCTTTGCCGCGTGGAATTTCAAGTGCCGCGAGACAAGCGGCGCGCAGATCCATGTCGAGGACGCCGGCGCCACTCGTGCCAATAACATCGAGCGGCCCCGGCACCGGTAGCGCCGCCACTGGCAGCCCGCAGGCGAGCGCTTCGAGTAAGACCATGCCGAACGTATCGGTCCGGCTCGGAAACACCAAAACGTCCGCCGAGGCATAAAGAACGGCAAGCGCGTCGCTTCCCTGCGTGCCAATGAAATGTGCTTGCGGATAACTTGCCTCCAACGTACGGCGTGAAGGGCCATCTCCGACGACCAGTTTCGAGCCCGGCAAGTCCAGCGCGAGAAAGGCCTCGACATTCTTTTCCGGCGCGAGCCGCCCGGCATAAAGAAAGACCGGCCGCGGAAGATCTATCGTCGCCGCCTTGGCCGGGCTGAACTGGCTGTGATCGACGCCACGCGACCACCGCATCAAACGTTGAAACCCACGCTTGTTGAGATCGTCGGCGATCGATGCGGTGGAAACCATCACTCCCGAGCCGGCATTGTGGAAGCGGCGCAACAGTGCATAGGTGATTGCCTCCGGTATCCTGGTGCGGGCGGCGATATATTCTGGAAACCTTGTGTGGTAGCTCGTCGTGAAAGGACGCGTCGCGCGCAAGCAATAGCGGCGCGCGGCAAAGCCCACAGGGCCTTCGGTCGCGATGTGGATATGGTCGATCGCGGCTCCCTCCAGCCGTTTCGATACCGCCCCGCGGCTCGCCAGCGCAAGTCTGATTTCGCCATAGGTCGGCAACGGAACCGTCGCGAAACCCTGCGGCGTCAAAAACTCGATTTCGGCGCCGAATTCGCGCAGCGCGCGGGCCACGGATTCGAGCGAGCGAACGACGCCGTTGACTTGCGGCTTCCAAGCATCCGTCGCGATCAGGATTCGCATCACGCCGCCGCCCTCGCGGCGGTTGGGGTTCCCTCATTGGCGGCGAGCGCTGCGCGGCGCCGCTCCTCGGAGGTCATCTGCCAGTGCAAAATCTCGAGCCTTCCGTCGTCATGCTCGGCGACGGCTGTGCATGATTCGACGAAATCGCCGATGTTGACATAAGCGATGCCGCCGACGTCGCGGATCACGGCGTGATGGATATGGCCGCAAACGACGCCGTTGGCATTGTGGCGCCTCGCCGCCTCGACCAAGGCCGCCTCGAAGGCGCCGATGAAGTTCACCGCGTTCTTCACCTTGAGTTTGGCCCAAGCCGAGAGCGACCAATAGGTAAACCCGAGCTTGCGGCGGATTTTGTTTAACCAGAGATTCGACCACAAAGCGAATGTATAAGCCCAATCCCCGAGATAAGCGAGCCAGCGCGCGTGCTTTACCACGATGTCGAACTGATCGCCATGCACGATGAGCAGGCGTTTCTTATCGGCAGTCATGTGATAGGCATGATCGGCGACTTCGACGCCGCCGAAAACCGACCCGATATAGTCGCGCGCGAACTCATCATGATTGCCCGGCAAATAAATCACGCGGACACCCTTGCGCACCTTGCGCAGCAGCTTTTGCACGACATCGTTGTGCGCCTGCGGCCAGTACCACCGGTTCTTCAGCTGCCATCCGTCGATCATGTCGCCGACAAGGTAGATCGTCGCGGCGTCGTTATTTTTTAGGAAATCCAGCAAAAGCTCGGCCTGGCAGCCGCGGCTGCCGAGATGGACATCGGACAGGAAAAGTGTGCGGTAAATGGTAGGCTCTGGTTCCACCTCTTGGCTCACCGGCATAACCTGGGCTACCTTCCTGAAGCTGTTCCAAGCGAAAACAGATTCGTATGGCATTTGAATGACAGATTTTCAGGAGGGGCCCGGCCGCAATGGTGGAGCGGCTCTTGCCGATCCATAAAATCACCGATCTGACTTTGCGGGCCAATGCCGTCGAGCTCGCGATGATCAAGGTTATGGGCAAGGGCACCGCGATCGCGACGAACGGGCGATCTGCGCCTCGACGGAGAGCTTTGTGCTCGAGCTTACCGGCCGCGGGCCAAATGCGACTTTAGGCCACGCCAGCCCTCGTTTAGCTTCGCAGTATCTGTTTCGAAAAACGAGTCTCCGCTTTCGACGATCAGGCTCTAGCCGCGATTTTGGGAGACATCGGCAAGCGTGACGTCCACCGACCGCGAATGAGCGCCATTGGTGACCGTCAGCTTCACTGTTTTTCCAACGCCGGCCTCTTCAAAAATACCGGTTAGATCGGCGATGTCGTGAATTGGCCGACCATTCGCTTCGGTGATCACGTCTCCGACGTCGCCGTTGGGGCTCACGCCTTTAAACCCGGCTTTCGCCGCCGGAGAGTCGGGCCGAACCCGCAGGACGATGACGCCATCGACGCCAATTTGCGCGGCGGCGGCTTCTGACGCCGCAGCAATGCCTATCCCAGGTGTTGGCACATGACCCGTGCTGATCAGCTGCGCGGCGACGCGATTGACGACATCAACGGGTATCGCGATGCCGACACCAGCCGATGCCCCCGAGCCCGATATGATCATGCTTGTGACACCGATCAAACGGCCTGAGCTGTCGAGCAAGGGGCCGCCGGAATTTCCGGGATTTAGAGAAGCGTCCGTCTGGATTCCGCCTGAGATTTCATGCCCTTCCGCCGTCGGCATTGTCCGGCGCAGCGCGCTGATGATCCCCGCTGTCATCGTCTGCTCCAAGCCATAGGGATTGCCGATGGCAAAGACGGACTGGCCAACTTGCAGATCCGCGGAATCTCCGATCGCGATCGGACGAAGAGGAGTCTGGGTCCGTTCCAATTGAAGCACGGCGATATCGTAATTCGGGGCGGTGCCGATGACCCGAACCAGAACCGACTCTCCGGACGCCAGGTGCGCGGCAAACTGGTCTGTGCCCTTGATGACGTGGTAATTGGTGATCACATGCCCGGCGCCATCCCAAATAATCCCCGTACCCGTTTGAACCTCCGTTTGAACCTCGCTCTCTTGCTGCCCGGGGGTGAAAACATTTTGCGGAGCCAGCCGCGCGAAAACAGACACGACGGAGGGCGAAACGGACTGAAAAACCTTGATCCTGGTTTGTTCCGCCCCAGTGAGATCCGCGCGTGGCGTGATTGTCCGCGGCGACGCCGCAGAGAACTGCCAGGCGACTAAATATGGCTCCGCAACATAGGCGGTCGCCACCACAAGGAGCCAGAATATTGCAATTCCGAAAAACCGGTTCGTCATGGTATCGCCTCCGCCTGTCGCCTGGAGCTTGGAGTTTCACAATTCGCGTAACGTTCAAACACAGGCCTGGATCCCAAGATTTCTAGACTGGTCTAAAAGCTAAATCCATGCCATTAGAGACGGTCCCTGACTTGACCATCGAAAGAGGAAACATCACGCCATGCGCGTCTATTACGATTCCGATGCCGACATCAGTCTCATCAAGGGCAGAAAAGTCGCGGTCATCGGCTATGGCAGCCAGGGCCATGCGCATGCCTTGAATCTCCGGGATTCAGGCGTGAAGGAGGTCTGCGTCGCCCTGCGCGAGGAGTCCGCCACGGCCAAGAAGGCGCAAGCCGTTGGGCTCGAAGTGAAGAGCGTCACTGACGCCGCCAAATGGGCCGATGTCGTGATGATGCTGGCGCCCGACGAATTGCAGCGCGACATTTATCGCGATCATCTCCGCTCTAACCTGAAGCAGGGGGTGGCGTTGATGTTCGCGCATGGCTTGAACATTCATTTTAATCTCATTGAACCGCGCGGCGATCTCGACGTCTTGATGGTCGCGCCCAAAGGGCCGGGCCATACCGTGCGCTCGGAATACAAGCGCGGCGGCGGCGTGCCTTGTCTCGTCGCGGTCGCGCGCAACCCTTCCGGCAACGCGCATGACCTCGCGCTTTCCTATGGATCGGCGATCGGGGGCGGGCGCGCCGGCCTGATCGAGACGACGTTTAGGGAAGAATGCGAGACCGATCTTTTCGGCGAGCAGGTGGTGCTCTGCGGCGGCCTCGTCGAGCTGATCCGCAACGGTTTCGAAACCCTCGTCGAGGCCGGCTACGCGCCGGAAATGGCCTATTTCGAATGTGTGCACGAAGTAAAACTCATCGTCGATCTCATTTATGAAGGAGGCATCGCAAATATGAATTATTCGGTCTCGAACACCGCCGAATATGGCGAATATGTCAGCGGTCCACGCATCGTGACGGCGGAGACAAAGGCCGAGATGAAGCGCGTCTTAAGCGACATTCAATCTGGCCGTTTCACTCGCGATTGGATGCTCGAAAACCAGGTCAATCAGACCTCGTTCAAAGCGATGCGGGCGAAGGCGGCCGCGCACCCAATCGAGGAAGTCGGCGCGAGGCTGCGCACGATGATGCCCTGGATCGGCGCCAACAGACTGGTCGACAAGGACAAGAACTGAGGGCGTTTGTCGGGAGGGGGCAGGGCGAATTTGGTGCTGCTACGTTAGATTAAACGTGGGTGGATTCCGGCGCGAAGTGCAACACTGACAATTGCTCGGGCTCGCCAGGAAAGGCATGATTTTCCTTCCCGCGTCGCCACCTTCTGCCGTATTTCGGCGATGCGAAGGCGGCTCCGGGGAAAGGAAAATCGAGCAGGTTCAAGGCGCTCTTGTGTTGCACTTGGCGTCGCAATCCACCACCGTGGCCGCGGCGCGCGGATTCGTTTATGGTTGGGCTGGGCGCGGGGCGGCCTGCTGGAAGTCCGTATGCCGCACGAGGGTTTGGCGCGATCTGGAGACGGCAATGAGCTCGGTCCATAATTTTACCGCCACGACACTCGAAGGGCAGGAAAAGCCGCTTTCCGATTTCTCGGGGCAGGTCCTGCTCGTGGTCAACTCCGCGAGCAAATGTGGCTTTACCCCGCAGTACGAAGGGCCCGAGGCGCTTCATCGCAAATTTAATGCCCAGGGCTTTGCGGTTCTAGGCTTTCCGTGCAATCAATTCGGCGCCCAGGAACCGGGCGATGCCGCCGAAATCGCGCGATTTTGTTCGCGAACTTACGATGTGACGTTTCCCATGTTCGGCAAGATCGAAGTTAATGGCGCCGGCGCCCATCCACTATACCGTTTTCTCAAGAGTGAAGCCAAAGGATTTTTAACGACCGGGGCGATCAAATGGAATTTTACAAAATTCCTCGTCGATCGAAACGGCGAGGTTGCGGCGCGCTTCGCGCCGGCGGTGAAACCCAAGGAACTCGAAAAGGAAATCGAGAAGCTGCTTTGAGCGCGAAGCAAAGAGGCGCTCTCGCGGGCCAAGAGCCAGCGAGCCCAACGTCACCCGTCATTGAGGAATGCGAACACGAGCGGGCATGGTTTTTGCTGCCCGCCCAACGGAGGCGATTTCATGCCCTTGCGGCTCGATACGCGGTGCCCGGATTTTGGTGCCTCGTTCAACGCGCTTCTTGCGATGAAACGGGAAGTGGCGGAGGATGTCGACCAAGCAGTCCAGGCGATCATCGCGGACGTTGTCGCGCAGGGCGACGCCGCGCTTATCGGCTATTCGAGGAAATTTGATCGCGTCGATCTGGAGAAGCTGGGTTTGCGCGTGAGCGGGGCCGACATCGATGCGGCATTTGCCCGCTGTCCCCCGGACGCGCTCGATGCGCTGCGTTTCGCGCTTTCCCGGATAATTGCTTTTCATGAGCGGCAACTGCCGCAAGATTTACGATTTACCGATCCGCTCGGCGTCGAACTCGGCTGGCGCTGGCTTCCGGTCGAAGCGGCGGGGCTCTATGTTCCGGGCGGCACCGCGAGCTATCCGTCTACGGTTTTGATGAACGCCGTGCCCGCCAAGATTGCCGGCGTCACCCGCATTGTCATGACCGTCCCGGCGCCGGAGGGTCGGATCAATCCGCTTGTTTTGGCGGCGGCTAAGCTCGCCGGCGTCGATGAGATTTACCGGGTTGGGGGGGCGCAAGCGATCGCGGCGCTGGCTTATGGAACTCGGACGATCGCCCCAGTCGCCAAGATCGCCGGTCCTGGCGGAGCTTATGTGGCCGCAGCCAAGCGGAGAGTTTTTGGCGCCGTTGGCATCGACATGATCGCTGGGCCGACCGAGGTCTTGATCATTGCCGACGGCGGCGCTGATCCTGAATGGATCGCCGCCGATCTCCTCGCGCAGGCCGAGCACGGCACCGACGCGCAGCCGATTTTGATCACCGGTGACGAAAGCCTCGCCAATGCCGTCGAGGCTGCGGTCGCGCGGCAATTGACTTCTCTCCCACGCGAAAAAATCGCGGCGGCGAGCTGGCGCGATTTCGGCAGGATTATCCTTGTTTCCAGTCTTGAGGAAAGCATCGCGCTCGCCGACCGGCTTGCCCCCGAGCATCTTGAAATCATGACCGCTAACGCCGAGGCGGTCGGTCAACGGATCCGCAACGCGGGTGCTATTTTTCTCGGAGCTTACACGCCCGAGGCCATCGGCGACTATGTAGGCGGTTCGAACCATGTGTTGCCGACCGCGCGTTCGGCCCGGTTTTCCTCTGGCTTGAGCGTTCTTGATTTCTTGACAAGAACCTCGATTTTAAAGTGCGGCGCGGACAGTCTCGCAAGGCTCGGCCCGGCGGCGATCGCACTCGCCGGCGCCGAGGGACTGGATGCCCACGCGCGCTCGGTGACGCTCCGAATCGATCATCGGATCTTATGAGCCAAAACAATCCGAATGAGCGCAATCGCCTCGTTTCCGTGACCCTCGACGAGGCTTCGATCGGCCGTGGCGCAGCGGACCAGGAGCACGAGCGTCAGATCGCGATCTACGATCTTATCGACGAAAACAGTTTTGCCCTGCCGGGCCGCGACGCTGGCCCCTACGGACTGAAGATCGCCCTGCAGGATGCAAAGCTCGCGTTGGAGGTCATTGACGAAAACGGCGCGCCGCTCGTCGCCCATATTCTCTCGCTTTCTCCTTTCCGTGGTCTTCTCAAGGATTATTTTATGATTTGCGAAAGCTATTACGCGGCCATTCGAACCGCGATGCCGAGGCAAATCGAAGCAATCGACATGGGACGGCGCGCGCTTCACAACGAGGCGGCGGACCTTCTCATGGAACGGCTCAAAGGCAAGCTAGATTGCGACCACGACACGGCACGGCGGATTTTCACCCTCGTTGCCGCGTTGCATTGGAAAGGCTGAGCGCCGATGCCGGCGGGGCAATCCGCCAGAGCGCCGCCGGGATGAATCCCGCCGTAAAAAACCGCCCGCAAGCCGTGCTTTTCGCCTGTACGCGGAACACGGTGCGCTCGCCGATGGCGGAAGGACTTGGGCGGCATTTGTTTGGTAGGCAAGTCTATTTCGCCTCGGCCGGGGTGAGGCGCGGCGAAAATAATGGATTCGCCGTCGCCGTGATGGACGAAATCGGCATCGACATAACCAAACATCGCCCCCACACATTCGAGGATCTTGAAGACGCGTGTTTCGACGTCATCGCCACCCTTTCGCCCGAGGCGCATCACAAGGCGCTCGAATTCACCCGCACCCTTGCCACCGATGTCGTTTATTGGCCAACGTTGGATCCAACCGCCATCGAAGGCTCCCGCGAGCGGATTTTGGATGCGTATCGCGATGTGCGCGACACTCTCCTCGAACGCATCAAAAAAATGTTGGATTACCAGCCGATGGGCAATCTGTGAATGGCGCGGCATTTTCATGGCAGCTGAGAATGAGCCGGCAAGCGCGCGATAAATGGACGTGTCGAACTAAAAGTTCTTCCGCCAACGTCGCACAAGGTTACTATTGCGCCACTTGAGGCGTGGGGGAGTGCTCGTCACTCGGCGCTCGGCCCGCCGATGTTTCCGGCGTTGGTGCATGGGAGGCCTCATGTCGAGGATTTGGCATTGCTAAAAACCTTAAAATGCGGCAACTTCACACCCGCCAAGGCTGTCATCAGGCGGATGTCGGTTTAGGCAAGAGCGGCAAGAACGTTGCGCGCGCTGCCGCCGAAGGCCGCTTCCCGAGGCGTTGGGCGCGCATCGCCTTGGGCGACGCACGGCGGTTCTGCTAGCCTTTGGATTTATTCGATCGCGGAAAACATTTGCGGATATGTGAACATGGTCGATATCGTGCTGATCAATCCGCGTTTCGAGATGAGCTATTGGGGTATGGAGCACGCCCTCCACCTATGTGCCAAGCTTGGCAAGCGCGCGAATATGCCGGTTTCAGCCCTGCCCTTGCTTGCGGCTCTGACGCCCGCGGAGCACAAAATCACTTTAATCGATGAGAATGTCGAAGATATCGATTTTGCTCTTTGCGCCAAGGCCGACATCGTCGGCATTACGGGAATGACGGTGCAGAGATTCCGTATGACTGAAATACTCAAGGAATTGAAAGGGCGGGGCTGCTTCACGGTCGTCGGTGGTCCGTGGGTCAGCGTGCAGGAGGATTATTTCGGCGCGTTGGCCAATGTCATTTTCGTGGGGGAAGCCGAAGAGACCTGGCCGCAATTTCTTGCCGATTGGGCCGAACGTAAACATGCTAGCCGCTACGAGCAGGCGGAGCGCACCGACATGAGCAAAGTGCCGCCGCCTCGCTACGACCTTTTGAAGATGAACCAATATGTCATCACTCCGGTGCAGTTCTCGCGCGGCTGCCCATTTACCTGCGAGTTTTGCGACATCATTGTAACCTTCGGTCGTCGTCCGCGCCTCAAGACGACACCCCAGATTATTGCCGAACTGGAGGCGATTCGCCGTTTAGGTGGGGTCGGTGGCGTCTTCATCGTTGATGACAATCTGATCGGCAATAAGAAGGCAATCAAACAAGTTCTCCGCGAAGTCATCGCCTGGCAGAAGGCGCATGATTATCCGGTGGCATTTTTTGCGGAGGCTTCGCTCGATCTGGCAGACGATGAAGAACTCATGGGCCTCATGGACGAGGCAAATATCCGTTACGTCTTTGTCGGCGTTGAAACGCCCAACGAGGAATCGTTGCGTGAAACGAGTAAGCTGCAAAACCTGCGCGGTAAGGAGCGCAGCATGGTAGAAAAGGTGCACGCCATCCAGGCCCACGGGCTCGAGGTCTGGAGTGGGATGATCGTTGGTTTCGACCATGATGGCTTGGACATTTTCGATCGGCAGATCCGTTTCGTCGAGCAGGCCCGTGTGATCCATACCTCGGTCGGCATGCTCACCGCGATCCCCAAGACACCACTCTATGCAAGGCTTGCCGGCGAGAATCGGCTCGATCCCGCCGATCGGACGCCGTACGGAACGAACGTCATTCCCCTCGGTATGGACCGCGACGCTTTGCGGGACGGATATTTGCGGGTGCTGCATGCACTTTATGATCCGAAAGCCTATTTCGCCCGTGTGGATTCACTCTTTCTCGAAGGCGGTCTGAAAACCGGCGACACCCGCAACGCTCATTTGCGCAGCCGGCCATTCAGCCGGTTCATTCAATATGTGGAAGCGATGCTTTACACAGGTTTCATCTTTTTCAAGCTGCAGACCGCCGTAGAGGCAGCCGATCTTCGTCACCACTATCGGCGCGCCTTTTTCAACGTGGTGCGGCGACGTCGCGACCCGTTTGTTCTGCAAGCCTATGCGTTGAAGGCTGTCTTGCATTATCATTATCACAAGCTCATCACGGCCATCGATGCCGATGGACATTTGCTGAATATCTTCTGATGGCTCTGTCATACGTGGACATCCGACAATCGCGGTCGGCGCCTGATCCGCCGTATCACAGTCCACAAGGCCCACTGTATGACCTTTGTGAACAACTTTACCTAACGCACGCAGCTTCGCTTGCCGAATAGGCTTGAGAAAAAAAATTTATCTTCAACTCGAGTGTTGCGAGGGCGGAGTGCTTGTTACCCGGCGCGCGACGCGCCGATGTCGCCGCGCTTGGTGCGCCAAAACATCCTGGCGTCGGTTCGGTCTTGCCAAGGCTCGGCCAAAGTGGCAGTCTCAGCCGCGAGACCGGATCCTCGGGTGGATGCCGGTTTAACTAGGGAGGTCGAAAATGAGCACTGAAGTTTGGGTACTGGCGGGAGTCATTGGTCTGGCTATCTTAGGGCTCCTGGTATTCTCGCTTATTGGGATGCCACACGGCTGCGTCTCGGCTCCTTGCTAAACTAAGGACTCTCGGGATTACGCCCGCCGCAATGGCATGAGCATCGCGGAGGCCGAGCGCTGGCTTTCGCCAGTTGTGAATTACGATCAGGCAAGCATGGACGAGGCCGCGGCGAAGTGGTACGGCCGCCGTCGTCTCGCCCATGCGGGTATGCCGGGTCTGGGTCGGATCCGTGGCGCGAAAAGAAAGCCGCACCGAAAAAAACAGCTGAGCAACAATACCGCCGAGCGCGCCATTCGACCAATCGCGCTTGGCGGCATGATTTTTTTGCTTGTTTCGACGCTGACCGCCGCGCGCGCAAGCAAACGGACGCCGGGGCCAAGTCGCACGGCGGCGTCCCACCCGCCGCTTGGAGCGGACCTCATAACTTACGGTCCGGATTCTCAGGTGTTCGTCAAGCGATCGGCGCGCCAGCCAAGCCTGCCCGAGCGCGGCGGTCGGCTCCTACTATTTGTTGCTCTTTGCGCCCGCTTCCTGGGAGCAGGCCGTTTGCTCGCTGGAATGCGAGTTCTCCCATGTGGTGACCGACTGCGTCTCCGAGGTTGACATCTTCTTGCTCATGCAGTCACAGTAGGCCGCGACGACGGCCGCGGTCTGACCCTCGCCTTGGTTGTCGGCCACGCATTGCTTGATCCTGGCGGCATCGTCGGCGGCAAAGGCTGGCCCAACTCCCGGCGCCATCGTAAAGGCTGCGACGGCAATGAGGGCGATACGGCTGAATGTCATCGTTCTGCTCCAATTGTGATGCGAGACGCCCCATCGGCGCTCGGCTGAACCTGCATCGGGCTTGCGAGCGTCTTCCGCGTCCCGGCCGAATGGCCGGACGGCGTCACAGGTGACGGCCACAAGCGGGGATTCCTAGATGATTCCCGAATCGGCGGCAATATTAGCGGTTTTCCGGCTTCGCGGGAAGGCCGGCGCGACATGCCGGCACTTGGGGGCTGATCTGGCCATTTTCCCTGGCATCTGGACGCCCTCCTCCCATTTGTTGCTCTTGCAAACCTCAGACGCCGGCGCCATAGGCGGCTGCGATCGTAGCTCCCCCATCAGCCGCAACATCTCCCGGAACCTTTGCCGCAGGATAACGAGTTCATATTGCTTCGCTTTCTTCCCTGATCGTGAGCATCGCGGCGATGGTTCAGTCTTGACAAAATCCGCCAAATGTGGCAATCTCGGGGCAAAAGCCGGTGATCGAGTAGATGCCGGTTTAGCATGGGAGTTGGAAAATGAAGACTGAAGCTAAGGTCCTCATTGGACTCGTGTGTCTGACTATCGCAGTGATCCTGGGCGTCTCGGCTATCGGGCTGCCAGCGTCCTGACCTCGCCGCGGGCACTGATAGGTGCGGGCGGGAGCTTTCGCCTTGCAAGGGTCAGTGTCGGTGGCCTTTGCCTGAAACAAAGGTCACCGACGAAAGCGATTCGAGCCGGAGCGGCGCCAAGGTTTTGAATTGTCATCCGGCAAGCGGGGACGAGGCCGCGGCGAAGTTCCCCTGCCCTCTTGCGATTATCGCCGATGGCGCTCCAGCTTCATCGCGCGCCTTCCAAAAGCCGGGCGGCGGCCGCCCGCGCCTCGTCGGTGATCGTCGCGCCGGCGAGCATACGGGCGATTTCCTCGCGCCGTGCTTCCTTTTCGAGAATTGAGACCCGCGTCGCGACGCGGCTGCCTTCCCCGGCGGCGTCCTTGACAATGCGGAAATGACCTCGCGCGCGGGCCGCGACTTGCGGCGCATGGGTCACGGCGAGCACCTGCACGCGGGACGCGAGCCGCGCAAGCCGCTGGCCCATGGCATCGGCCACCGCGCCGCCGGCCCCCGTATCGATTTCATCGAAGACAAGCGTCGGAGCCGAGTTTTGATCGGCAAGAACCACTTTCAGGGCCAGCATGAACCGGGCAAGCTCGCCGCCAGAGGCGATTTTCATCAAGGGGCCAGGCTTTGTTCCGGGATTGGTTTGCACCCAAAACTCGACTTGATCGTACCCGTCCGGGCCTTCCGGCTCGATGCGGAATTCGGTTGTAAAATGGGCGCCTTCGAGCTTGAGTGGCGCGAGCTCGGCGGTCACTTCGGCATCGAGCGCGGCGGCGGCTTTCTTGCGCGCTTCCGACAATGCCCGCGCCGCAAATTCATAGCCGGATTGCGCGGCCTCGGCCTCCCGCGTTAATTGCGAAAGCCTTGCCTCCCCGGCGTCGAGGGCGGCAAGCTCGGCCGCGAATTTTTCGGCGAGCGAGGCAAGCGCATCGACGGGAACCCCATATTTGCGTCCTGCGGCGCGCAAGGCAAACAGCCTTTCTTCAGCCCGCTCCAATTCGCGCGGATCGAAATCGGCATCGAGCAAGGCGCGATCGAGCGCTTGCCCCGCAAGATCGAGGGCGTTCAAGGCGGCATCGAGCGCCTCGGCGGCGGGCGCTATCAACCCCGGTGCCTGAGTCTGACGCCGCTGAAGCCTGCGCAGCGCGGCGGAAAGAGTAGGCATTGGCGAATACTCGCCCGTCACCGTCGCGTGGACATCGCGCAGTTCGGCCGCGACCCTCTCGGCCTGCATTATGGTGGAACGCCGCTCGGCCAGCACGGCTTCTTCGCCAGCTCCGGCGGCAAGCCCGGTCAACTCGGCGAAGGCGTGGCGCAGGTAATCGGCCTCCGCTCGCGCCTGTTCGACCCGCGCCCGCTCGCGCGCGTGCTCGGCCGTGAGACCCCGCACCCGTGCATAGGCGGTGCGCACTTCGGCGGCCGCAAGGTTCAAGCCGCCAAAGGCATCGACCAGTTGGCGATGCGTGCCTGGATTGACGAGCGCGCGGTCGTCGTGCTGGCCATGAATTTCGACCAGTTCGCTGGCGATCGCCCGCAACCCTTGCGTGGTCATCCGCTGATCGTTGACGAAAGCGCGGCTGCGGCCATCCGCCAATTGCAGGCGCCGCAAAATAAGTCTGCCGGCAGTTTCTATGTCTTGTGCCTTCGCCGCGACCACCGCCTTGTGGTCCTCCGCAAGTTCGAAAGCCGCGCTGACTTGACCTTGCGGCGCGCCGTGGCGGACCAAGCCGCCGTCGCCCCGGCCGCCAAGCGCCAGCGAAAACGCGTCGAGAAGAATCGATTTGCCGGCGCCGGTCTCGCCGGTCAAAATGGTAAGGCCACGGTCGAATTCGAGATCAAGCTTGTCGATCAAAACGATGTCGCGGATGGACAGTCGAACGAGCATGGGGTCGAGGGGCTCCCCGATGCGCCTCCGTACGGCGCGGGTCTTCCATGTTTTATGGAAACTGGAAAGAGTTTCAACTCGTCGCTTTAACCCATTTCCTCGCCGTGCTGTGGACTTTCTTCCAGGAGAGCGAAGACACTTCGATAACAAATGCCTTGGACCGTGAATTTTCGCAGGATCACAAGCCGTGGAAGACGTTCCGGCGGCCTCCGGCCGCGCCTTATCCGAAGCCCATTTTGTGGAATGCTTTCGATATCCAGGACCCCTGGTCTTCATGCGGCTCCAGCCCGCCTCCTTGGAGCAGCGCATAAGCGTCCTTGTACCAGACCGACTCTGGGAAATTATGCCCTAAAACCGCCGCCGCGGTTTGTGCCTCGCCCGGGATGCCAAGCGCGAGATAAGCCTCGGTCAGCCGCAGAAGAGCTTCCTCGGCGTGCCGGGTCGTCTGATATTTGAATAGAACCTCGCGGAAGCGGTTGATCGCCGCCGCATAATTATGCTGGTTCAGATAATAGCGTCCGACGAGCATCTCCTTGCCGGCAAGCTGGTCGCGGGCGACTTGAAGCTTGTAGCGCGCGTCCTCGACATATTCCGACTTCGGGAATTTCTCGGTGATCACGGTGAATATTTCAACGGCCTTTGCCGCCCGGTCCTGATCGCGGTTTATGTCCGGGATTTGATTGTAATAGGACATCCCCTCGAGATAATAGGCATAGGGGACATCGGGGGACGTCGGGAATAACCCGATGTAGCGTTTCGCGGAGGCAATGGCGTCGTCGTAACTGGCGTTTTGATATTGACTGAAGGTGGTCATCAAAATCCCTTTTCTTTGCCATTGCGAATAGGGATATTGCTTTTCGAGTTCGGCGAATTTTTTTGCCGCGCCGTCGTAATCCTTGGTTTGCAGCCGGGCGAGCGCTTGATTGTAAAGATCGTCCGCCGGGACATCAGGCACGATCTCGGTTTTGTATTTTTCGCCAGAAAACCAGTTCATTGGATTGAGTGAATCCATCCATGAGTCGGCCGAGGCCGGGAGGGACAGGGACGCCAGCCCCGCCACCACGGCTACACGGATCAACAGCCCGCCCGCGGCTCCGCGCCACGGCTTTCGCGTTTTCTCAAAGCCAGTTTTCATGCGCTCTGCTCATTCATCGCAAATAAACTAAGCACGGCCGCAACCCTTCTATCGCAACCGGCGCTGTCACGCTAGCATCCCTGTCGGTCCGCAAAATAGCATAAATGTGGCGGAAAATTCTTCAACCTGGTCCGGCGGCGGGTGGTCGCGATCTCCGCATCGATTTGGGCCGGCAAGCAAATAAAAGTCGAACCCCGCCACAAGGGCGGGGCCGCATAGTTTGTGCCATTTTGTAGCTGGAAGAGGCGCGGATTCGCTTCCCCCCAATACCGTTATGGGATTTTGATCAAAGGACCTGCGAGGAGGGAGAAGTTTGACGTGTTTAGAACCTGGATGCCGGCGTTATGTTCCCCATTGAACCCGGTTGGGGTAGCCGGACAACCCGCCTTTGCGGCGTCTAACGCCGAATTGAACCAAAGCCCAAGGTGATACATCTGTATGGGATTGGTCACTATGCCTGTTGTTGCCTCCGGGACGAAGGCGGGCGGTGAGGGAAATTTATTCACCGTGGGCGCGACGCCGGGCGAGATAATGAAAGTCTCGCTACTGAAGCGGCCGACGAAATTGCCGACCCCGATGCCGCCCCCACCGGTCGTAACGTCGCCCATGTACCAGGCGACCCCGAAGGGCGCGGTCGGAACCTGAATTATGAAAAAGTCGAAGACGGTATTCGCCGGCAGTCCAGAGATCACGATCTCGAGATTTTCGAAGTCTCCGAAACTATGAACGATGACATTGGCGCTCGCGTTGGGCAGGCAGGTCTTCGCGCCTGCCGACACGGTCATCGGGAACTGGATGGTCTGCGCTGCGTGCGCTTGAACGGAAGCGAGCGCCGCAAGTGACGCCGCGATGGCAACATATGGTTTCATTGTTTCCTCCTACTTTAGGTAAAGCTGCATAGTGATCGAATGAAGGACCCTGTTCGAACGTTGTGAAAAAATTCCCTCCAGTCGAACTTTTGGCGGAGACGAAGTCCCTCCGCGCTGAAATCTTATAGCGACTCGAAAAACGACATAATATCCCCCGGTCGTGCTATTTTTGGCGATGCACGGCGTTTCGCCGGATTCGACGGGGGAGATCTGCCCACCATGCAAAGGACCCGGCCGGATGCCGTCCGGCGAGCCATTGCGCACAGAGCGAACCTAGCCGCGGTTGGAGCTGGGCTGATAGGCCTTACCTGCTGTTATCCGGCGCTATTGCTCATGTGCTGCAGCTGACGCTCCATCCAAACCGTAAGGCGCATTGTTCACCCCCATCGTTGGACTGCGACGGGTAGATATGTTTAACCTCGGTCCCGCCTTTAAGCGTCAAAAGGAACCGAACGGACAGTTATTGTTTATCCCGCATTCCCAGGGATTACCCGCAATTGTTGGCGCGAAAATGCGACGAGGAGAGCGACGATGACACCGCGCATAAGAGAGATTCTGAGCTGGTACGGTGCGGATAGCGCTGGGACACTAACCAACTTGGCCCGGCTCTTGAACCACGGTCGGTTGGCTGGCACCGGCAAACTGGTGATTTTGCCGGTCGATCAGGGCTTCGAACATGGGCCCGCGCGCTCGTTCGCACCCAATCCCCCGGCTTACAATCCGCTTTATCACTTCGAGCTCGCGATCGCAGCGGGCTGCAATGCGTACGCTGCCCCGCTGGGCTTCCTGGAGGCAGGCGCCCGCGATTTCGCGGGGGAAATTCCGCTCATCCTCAAAACCAACGACAATGACGTGCTGCGGGACGAGAAAGACCCGAACCAGGCATTGACCGCCAGCGTGCAGGACGCGCTGCGTCTCGGCTGCAGCGCGGTCGGGTTTACGATCTACCCGGGATCGGCGCACGAGCTAAAAATGTACGAACAGATCCGCGCCTATGCCGAGGAGGCAAAACGCAACGGGCTCGCGGTTGTCATCTGGTCTTATCCGCGCGGGTCGGGTCTGAGCAAGGAAGGTGAAACAGCAATCGATGTCGTTGGGTATGCCGTCCAGATCGCGGCTCAGCTCGGGGCGCACATCATCAAGGTGAAGCTGCCGACGGCGCATATCGAACAGGAAGCGGCCCGCAAGGTGTATGTCGAACGGCGAATTCCGATCGCGAGCCCGGCGGAGCGCGTCCGTCACGTCGTTGATTGTGCTTTCGCCGGCCGCCGCATCGTCATCTTCTCGGGCGGTGCTGCGGTCTTCGATGACGACAAGCTCCTCGATGAGATCCGTTCGATTCATGCCGGTGGGGGGTTTGGTTCTATCATTGGTCGCAACTCATTCCAACGGCCAAAGGAAGAGGCGCTCCGGATGCTTGGCGCTGTCATCGACATTTATGCGGCGGCGCCAGACCGGATTTTGACGCATTAAGCGCCGGGCAGTCATTCCGGATGCCGGGCCGCACAGCTCGATCATTGTCGCGCCGTCGATCTTGTCACCGGGTTTGGGGCGTCCCGCCGAGGAGGTTTTGACACTCCCGCACAACGTAATTCTTGACTTTCGCTTGCAAGGCCGGGGAGCGAGACCAATCCGATGCGGCAAATTTCTGTCCTCCGTCCCGGAGGTTTTCGGGCTCTAAGGATAGTAGAGGCGGCGCCGCCCATGCCAAGCCCGGGCATGGTCGTGATCGACGTGGATGCGGCTGGCGTAAACTTCGCCGATTGTGTTGCGCGGCTCGGTCTTTATGCCTCCTCCTGGCGCTATGCTGGTTGGCCATTTACGCCCGGATTCGAGGTCGCTGGGCGCGTTTCAGCGCTCGGCGAGGGAGTCCGCGGCCTCGAAATCGGAGAACGGGTGATCGCGCTCACCCGTTTCGGAGGGTATGCGGAACAAGTCGCAGTTCCTCGCCATCAAGTCTTCGCTTGTCCGAGCCGGCTGACGACTCCGCAAGCCGCGGGCATAGCCGTCGTGTTTCTCACGGCGGCCTACGCGTTGGACGAGCTTGCGGCGCCCCGACCGGGAAGCACCGTGCTCGTCCACTCCGCCGCGGGCGGCGTCGGGGGCGCTTTGCTGCAGCTCGCTCGTCTGCGGGGCATCCACGCGGTCGGCGTCGTCGGGTCCACCCATAAGCTGCAAGCGGCAAAAGATGCCGGCGCCCATGCGGTCATCGATGCATCAAGCGAGAATTGGTTCGCGGCGGCGCGCCATTACGCGCCGAACGGGTATCGAGCCGTCTTCGACGCCAACGGGCTAACCCTGCGCCAGAGCTTGCGATTGTTGGCACCAATGGGGCGGCTGGTCGTGTACGGGGCGCACGGAATTATACCGCGCGGCGGAAAGTTGATCGGCGCATTAGCAGCCATGCTACGTTATGCGCTCTTGCCTCGTTTTGGTGCTCTGCGGCTCGCCAGCGAAAACAAGAGCGTCATGGCCTTCAATTTAAGCTATTTATTCGATGAGGTCTCCCTCCTCGATCGGATCATGTGCAGTTTGCTGACGGATTTCGAGGAAGGGAGTCTGGTCCCGCCACCCACGAGGTGCTACCCGTTCGAACAAGCGGGTCTCGCGCACCGCGATGTTCAGTCCGGGCTGACGATCGGAAAATGCGTGCTTACTGTGGGCTCCGTCGAGGCAAATTTGACGCGGCGGCACCCTTGACGAATCCTCCCGGCCATGCCCCCTGCCCCCACGCGAGATTTCGCCGCCCCTGCCGAAGAGGATTTCGATGGCCTTGAACGTTGCCGTCCAGATGGATCCGATCGACAAGATCGATATCGCGGGCGATTCGACTTTCGCGCTCCTTCTCGAGGCGCGGGCGCGGGCACATAGGCTATCTTACTATACTCCCGACAAGCTTTCGCTACGCGACGGCCGGGTGGTGGCCGAGACGGCGCCGGTCGAGGTCCGCGACGTTGCCGGCGATCATTTCACCTTGGGTGGCTCAAGAACGACAGAGCTCGCGTCGTTTGACGTCATCCTTTTGCGTCAGGACCCTCCTTTCGATCTTGCCTATATAACTTCGACGCATCTGCTTGAGCATGTGCAGCCAAGGGTCTTAATCGTCAACGATCCGGCGAGCGTGCGCAACGCGCCGGAAAAGCTTTTTGTCATGAATTTTCCGCGGCTTATGCCGCCGACCCTTATCACCCGCGACAGAGAGGCAATCGAAGCGTTTCTTGAAGTGCATGGCGAGGCGGTGATGAAGCCCTTGCATGGGCACGGCGGCGCGGCGGTGTTCAAGATTGGCGGCGGCGATCCAAACTTTGGCTCGCTTTATGACCTCTTCGCGGCGACCTTTCGCGAGCCATGGGTGGTGCAGCGCTTTCTGCCGCGGGTGGCAGATGGCGACAAGCGCATCATCCTCGTCGATGGCGTGGCGGCGGGAGCGGTCAACCGGGTTCCGGCCGGAAACGACATCCGCGCGAACCTGGCGCGAGGCGCCATCGCGTCGGCGGCCGAGTTTACGCCACGCGAGCGTGAAATTTGCGCCGTGATCGGCCCCGAGCTGAAACGGCGCGGCTTGCTTTTTGCCGGCATCGACATCATCGACGGCAATCTGACCGAGATCAACGTGACCTCGCCGACCGGGATCAGGGCGATCAAACGACTCGGCGGTCCGGATCTCGCCGTCGCGATCTGGGATTCGATCGAAGAAAAATTGCGCCTTGGCTCGGCCTTGTCATTCCCGGAAACGGAAACCACCTTGGAGGAATCGCGCGGGATCCGCCGATCGCCAGGCCATCGGAATCAATGAACGCCATGCTCGAGACAGCGTCGCCGGTCCAGCCCCGACGCTATCGGATCGCCTTGCCGCATGGGGCCTATTTCGATCGCGCGGGCCTGCGCGCCAAAATCGCGGCGCTCCATGCGGGCGGCGAGCCGGCTCATGCCGTGCGCCCGCAAACGGTCGCGCTTTTTCGCGCCACCTTGGACCAAGGACGTGCGCTCGCCCGTGAAACGTTCCAGGCCAATGGGGGTGGCCTCGCCTGCGCCGGACATCTCGCTCATATCGAAGACGAGCTGATCCGCGAGATTCTCAATTATGTGACGGCCTATGTTCATCCGGTCGCAAAGGGCCCGGCCGGCGACGCCTTCGTGGTCGCGGCAGTGGGCGGCTATGGGCGGGCGACCCTTGCGCCGGGTTCAGACATCGATCTCCTTTTTCTGCTCTCGCCCGCGGCGCGGCCGCGCGGGGAACGCATCGCCGAGGCGATCCTCTATATGCTTTGGGATCTCGGCCAAAAAGTCGGCCATTCGACACGCTTGGTCAAGGAATGTCTGGTTCATGCCCGCAAAGACATGACCGTCCGCACGGCGCTCCTTGAAGCCCGCCTTATTCTCGGCGACAGCGGGCTTTTCGAAACCATGCGGACAAGGTTCGAGCGCGAGATCGTGCAAGGAAGGGCCGCCGAATTCGTCGCGGCCAAGCTCGCTGAACGCGACAGCCGCATCGCGCTGGCCGGCCAATCGCGCTATCTCGTCGAGCCAAATGTCAAGGACGGCAAAGGCGGCCTCCGGGACCTCAATACTTTGTTTTGGATCGCCAAATATGTCTACCGGCTGCGCGAAGCGGCCGATCTTGTTGACGCCGGCGTGTTTTCCCGTTCCGAATATAAACTGTTCCGCCGTTGCGAAGAGTTTCTCTGGCGAGTCCGCTGCCATCTGCATTTTTTAACCGGCAGGGCGGAAGAAAGACTGAGCTTCGACCATCAACGTCGGATCGCGTACCGGCTCGGCTATTCGGCGCGAGGCGGCTTAGCCAGCGTCGAGCGGTTCATGAAACATTACTTCCTGATTGCCAAGGATGTCGGCGATTTGACTGCGATCGTCTGCGCCGCGCTCGAGGAAAAGCAAGCCAAACCGTTCGCCAGGCTCGACCGGTTCCGGCCTTGGCGGCATAAGCGGGTGGCCATCGCGACCGGAGGTTTCGAAGTTGAAAATGGCCGTGTCACGGTCACGGGACCAGAGGTCTTCGCCAACGATCCGGTCAATCTCATCCGGCTGTTCTGGGTCGCCGACCAAAATGGCCTCGCGATCCATCCGGACGCGACGAGGCACGTCACTCGGGCACTGAAGCGTATCGATGCGAGGTTGCGTGCCGATCCCGAAGCGAACCGGCTGTTTCTCGACATATTGACGTCGCGCAACGAGCCCGAAATCGTGCTGCGGCTCATGAACGAAGCCGGCGTTCTCGGGCGTTTCATCCCGGAATTCGGCCGCATCGTCGGGCTGGTGCAGTTCAACATGTATCACCACTACACGGTCGATGAACATATCTTGCGCGCGGTGGGAAACCTCGCCGAGATTGGTTCGCAAAGGCTTGCCGCGGACCGTCCCCTGGCCACCGACATTCTGCATTCGATCGGCAATAGGAGGCCGCTGATTCTCGCGCTTTTCCTGCACGATATCGCCAAGGGGCGAGTGGAAGACCATTCGGCGGCCGGCGTCAATGTCGCGCGCGCTCTCTGTCCTCGTCTCGGCCTCACGGAAGCAGAAACCGATACCGTCGCGTGGCTGGTCGAGAACCATTTGGTGATGTCCGATATCGCGCAGCGGCGCGATCTTGGCGACGCGAAAACGATTGCGACCTTCGCCAGCCGCGTGCAGACCCTTGAACGCCTCAAAATGCTGTTGATCCTCACCGTTTGCGATATTAGCGCCGTGGGGCCCGGGGTCTGGAACAACTGGAAGGCGGAACTCCTGCGCACCCTCTATTGGGAAACCGAGGTTGAGCTCTCGGGCGGCCACTCCACAACCCCTCGCAAACAGCGCATCGTCCAGGCGCGCGAGGAACTGCGCCGCGCGCTGCCGAAGTGGTCAGTCCTCGATTTCGAGGCGTATGCCGCGCGTCTTCCCCAAGCCTATTGGCTAAAGGCCACGCTGGAACAGAAGGTTCTTCACGCCAAACTTTTGAATATGACCGAAGTCGAGATACCCGCGCCGATAACCGATATCCTCGTTGACCGGGACCGTAGCGTCACCGGATTGACCGTCATTGCGCCCGACCATGCAAGGCTTTTATCCACTCTCGCCGGCGCATGCGCGGCAACTGGAGCCAATATTGTCGATGCGCAGGTTTTCACGACGGCCGATGGCATGGCGCTCGACACAATTTTTATTTCGCGCGCTTTCAGATACGATGAAGACGAGTTGCGCCGGGCGGGCAGCATCGTGCTCGCCATCGAGCGCGCGCTCAGCGGACAAGTCAGGCTGCAGGACATGGTCGCCGCAAGGACGCGGGCTGCTGGAGAGGACCGCGATGTGTTTCGCATCCATCCAGAAGTATCGATCGACAATACGCTTTCCAATCGCTTCACCGTTCTTGAAGTGACCGGCCTCGATAGGCCTGGCCTGCTTTATGAATTGACGGCGATCATTTCCTGGCTCAACCTCAACATAGCCTCGGCCCATATCGCGACATTCGGCGAAAAGGCGGCGGACGTATTTTATGTGACCGACCTCATGGGGGAGAAAATTACTTCCGCGCATAGGCAAGACGCGATCCGGCGGGCGATTCTGGGAATTTTCGATCCAGCGAACGATGCCGTCCTTGCAACCGGCACGGGACCTTAGGCTATGAGCGCTTCATGGTGAACCGCTCATGGTCTCTATCCAGCGCCATCGAAGGCACTCGGGGGAAGAAGTGCGTGACAGACCGGCACCGGCCCATTAACAATGCCGCCGTTACCTAATTCCCTCCAGCGGGCGAAGATTCGAAACGGGCTGTTATGATGCAGACTGAAGGGAAGACGGCATTCGTGTTTGCCGGCGGAGGAAGCCTCGGCGCGATCCAAGTCGGCATGCTGCAGGTTCTGTTATCCGCCGGACTGCAACCGGATTTCGTGATTGGCACATCGGTCGGCGCGATCAACGCCGGCTATTTCGCCGGCGCCCCGAACGCGGAAGGCGTGGAGCGGCTCGGGCAAATCTGGACTGGCCTGCGACGCAGCGATGTTTTTCCGCTCACCTTTGCCAGCGCGTTCGGCCTGCTCGGGAATCGAGGTCATTTCGTCGACTCAAGCGGTCTACGGCGCCTGATCGAGAACAACTTAGCTTATCCACGCTTGGAGGACGCGGCAATTCCAGTTCACGTCACCGCATCCGACGTCCAGGGGATGCCGGTTCTGCTCTCGAAGGGACCCGCGCTCGACGCAATCCTCGCGAGCGCCGCGATACCGGGCATTTTTCCGCCCGTTCGAATCGATGACCGGTCATTGATGGACGGCGCAATCGCCGCCAACACTCCCATCCGGGTGGCGGAAGACCTCGGAGCGTCACGGATTGTCGTGCTTCCGACCGGCTATGCGTGCGCCGTGCAAGAGCCTCCGAAAGGCGTGATCGCCAGGACGTTGCATGCAATCACGCTGTTGATCGCCTGGCAGCTCATCCGTGACCTCGATCGGGTCCCGAACGAGATCGATGTGTTCGTCGTGCCGACGCTCTGTCCGCTCACTGTATCGCCTTATGACTTCTCGGCGTCGCATCAGCTCATGCAAAGCGCGGCGGATAGCACGCGAAAATGGCTCGATAGCGGCGGCCTTTCGCGCCGGTGGCGCCCAGGGCAGCTTCACGCGCACAGCCATTGAATAGCTTACCGAACTCCTCACCATGAGGACGAGGGCCCGATTATCCTAGTGTGTACCTCGATGCGGCACGGGCGGCTGGGAACTTGATTTTGGTTACCAAAAAACTGATATCCCGGCGTGGTTCGTCACTAAGTTAAAGAGCGATCATGAACGATTCAAAAAAAGCCGAAAACGGAGCCGCCGCGATCAACCCGGACGGGTCCAGCGGCGAAGCCGGCGCGGTGCTCGCCGGCCCCGCCGCGCAAGCTCCAGCTGGAGAACCGGATCCTTTCGTTGTCCTGGAAAATCTTCAGCTCGAAAATGCGGCGCTGAAAGACAAGGTCCTGCGCGCCCTCGCCGAGATGGAAAACCAGCGCCGCCGCGCCGAGCGCGAGGTTGCCGACGCCAAGACCTATGGCGTGACCTCGTTTGCCCTCGATATGCTGCCGTTCGCCGACAATTTGCGACGCGCCGTCGAAAGCCTAGCGCCCGATGCCCGCGACCAGGCGGGGCCTGCGCTGAAAACCTTGATCGAGGGAGTTGAACTCACCGAGCGTGACTTCCTGTCGCGGCTTGGCAGATACGGCGTCAAGAGGCTCGAACCGCTTGGTGCCAAGTTCGATCCCAATCTACACGAGGCGTTGTTCGAGGTGCCTGACGAGATGGCGCCGAACGCGACCGTCGTGCAGGTGGTCGAGGACGGCTACGCGATCGGCGATCGCGTGCTTCGCCCCGCCAAGGTCGGCGTCTCCCGCGGCGGTCCGAAACCCGCGAACGAAAACGCTCCCACGTAGTCCGTGGAAGCGTTCTTTTTTCCGTGTCGAGCGGCTTGGCCGGCGTCTATGGCGCAATGCCTTCGGCTAATATTTGAAAGTGATGCCTGTGGACGCGACCCAGGGATCGATCTTACCAAGGGTTTTGATGTGGATATTCGTGTTTAGGAGATTCCCTTGAAAGTTCGGATTGAGGTAAATCGCCTTTTTCGCGTCCGCAAAGACGCCCCAGTTAGGTAAGCCATAATCCGTCAGCATATAATCGAAGCCGCCTTGGACAACGAAGGTCCAAGTCGGATCGATGTTGAAATTCGAAAGAACGCCGTCGCTCGTATTGGCAAACTGCACCACATAGGCCGCGCCGGCGCCGAAATAGGGCTGAAACGGACCCCATTGCGTGAAGTGGTATTGAAGGAGGCCCGCTAGGGGCCCAAAGCGCGCGCTTCCCAACAGGTCCGTTCCCAAGGCTGGTGCCAAATTGAAAACAGTCGCCTTGATATGGATGAGCGGGGGCACGCCGGCGGAGATTGCGAGGGCGATATTGGGCGTGATGAAATAGCCCGCTTCCAAGCTAACGGTATAACTTGGGGGGATGGCTACGTTATTTAATGTTGCGGTACCGAGGGCCGTGCCGGTCGGTATTGACTTCAAGAACCCGCCTCCGGTCGACTGCGCGTCGGGCGGCGAGTAAAAGACGCCTGCGGCGCCGACATGGACGAAGAAAAGCGGCGGCGGAGGCGGGAGCGGCTCCGGCATCACGGGAGTCGGCTCCGCGGCATTGGCACGCGTGATGGCGAGGGCTGCGATCAACGCAGCGGCCCAAATTCTGATAGCACCGGTCATGAACTTTCCCTCCAGTTTTATGTTCTAGAGTTCACGCGATATTGACCCTTTGTCAAACGATCAGTGCTTGCCAACACGCTTTCGATGGCCAGTATGACTTTTTTGCCACGCTCCAAGACCCCTGGAAGCTCGCATGAGGGCGATTGCAATTTGATTTAGAGCAAAGGGGGGCTCTGCCGGATTGCGACAACATGGCCTCTACCCAGGGCGTCAAGGATTCGCGATAAGCCTTGGTAAGGAAGGGGAAGCACGATCCCTCCGCCAAGGGAAACGCCGAAACAAACATGGAGCAGCCAGATGAGGCGAGCGATTGACCGGAGGGAACGGGTCCTACTCTTTTATCTCGTTGTGTTGTTTGGCTTTGGCCTCGGGATCTCCGGAGCTGCCGCGCATTCGCGTCTCGTCAAATCCGATCCTTCCGCGCGCGCGGTGCTCGATAAGGCGCCCAAGGAGTTGAAGCTATGGTTCAACGAGGGGGTCGAGCCGGCGTTCGCAAAGGTGTGGATCGTCCCGGCACAGGGAGCGCAGATCCCCTTGACCAGCCAGGGCGACAGTTCCGATCCGCGGCTTCTGAAAGTCGCGCTTCCGGACAATCTGCCGGCCGGCCCGGTCAACATCGGCTATCATATGTTGTCCGTTGACGGCCACACAGTCGACGACAAGCTCACCTTCACGGTCAAGGCTCCATAGGTTTAGGCTGCGCGATCATGCTCGATCCCTTTGCGATTGTCAGAGCCATTGCAACCTTGGCGGCGGCTATCGTCCTGGGTTCCGGGGTGCTGGTCTGGTATACGCGCGACGCCCTAGCGCCAGCTGGAGGGTCGGTTTGGCGCCGCCGGGTCGTTTTCTCGGTATTGGTTTCTGCCTTTGCCGGAGCCGTCGCGACAGGGCTGGGTGCGGTTGGTGCCGCCGCCGACGCGGCGGGAGCCGCAAGATTTTCGGTTAATGGCGCGATCGTTGGGACTTTCCTCTTCAAGACCGGGGTCGGCCGGATCGCGATCATCGAAATCGGTTACGCCGTGGCGGCTTGCATCCCCGCCGTTATTGCCTGGGTCACGCTAAAGAAGTCGGCGATATCGGACTTGAGTTTATTGTCCGCCGCGGTCATTGCAGCCCTTGGCCTCGCCACCTTCCCCTTCAACAGCCATCCGGTTACGCTTGATCAGCAGATCGCGGGTCTTTCCGCCTCCATTGCGCACCGTCTCGCGTTAGGCGTATGGCTTGGCGGGTTGCCCGCGCTGATTTTATTGATTGGAGCGGGACCGGTCCCGGACGACACACGGCGATTGGCCGCCGTCATCCTGCGCCGCTTTTCGCGGCTCGCGATGGTCGCGATGTGCGTCATCGTGGTGACCGGGACGCTGCTGACCTGGTTTCTTGTCGGCAATTTTCCGGGAATAATCGGAACCGAATATGGGCGATTGCTGATCCTCAAGCTCGCCTTGCTTGGCGGCATTTTCGTCATTGCAGGCGGATTGCAACGGCACCTTTTGCCGATGCTTGAGGTAAAGCCGAGTGATCCCACTTTTCGAAGTTATGCCAACCGGGTCAAGCTCGAGACCGTGGTGGCGGTCCTAATCGTCATCGTGGCATCCGATATGGCCAGCCTGGCTCCGCCCGAGCATGAGAACATTGTCTGGCCGCTGCCATTTCGCTTGTCGTTCGCGGCGACCTGGGCAATCCCCTGGGTCCCGACGCGCTTCATCGGCGGCCATGTGCTGATTTTGCTTGGCCTCGCGGCGCTCGCGTTCAGTTTGATGCCATCCCTACGGCCCGCCTGGTTTCGGTTGCGGCCAACCACCGGCCTCACCGCCGGCATTGCCACCATGCTGGCCGGAAGCGCCCTTGCCTTCCCCGCGGTTTCGGTGCAGGCCTTCCCGGATACCTACCTCGCGACGGACATTCCTTTTGCTGCGACGTCGATCACTGCCGGTCTCAAACACTATGAAGACAATTGCACTCCTTGCCATGGCGTGAGCGGCCATGGCAACGGCCCCCTGGCCGCGAGCATGCCCGACACGCAAAAGCCGGCCGATCTTTCGGCGCCGCACACGGCCTTGCACACCGGAGGCGATCTCTACTGGTGGGTGACCCATGGCATCGAAAGAACCCCCATGCCGGGATTCGGCGACGTGCTCACCGACGACGAGCGCTGGGACATTATCAATTTTCTTGGCGCTTTTTCCATTGGCTACCAGGCACGCATCATCGAACCCAAGATCAACTCCGGCCAGTACTGGCTGGCGCCGCCGGATTTCCAAGTGACCGATGAAACCAGCAATACCAACATTTTGAGCGACTATCGCCTCAAGTCCGCGATCCTCGTGGTGCTTTTTTCCTGTACGCAAGAGAACGTGGCGCAAGAGACGGCGCGGCTCGAACAGCTATTGGCCGCCCGCGAGCGGATGGCCGAGCTTGGGGCCAAGATCAGCTTGGTCGCGTCCGGCAAGATTTGCGAGCCGCTGCGCCGCCTTGCAACCGGCAAGATTCTCGTCGCCGATCGCGACACGGCGGACGTGGCCGCCACCTATGGCTTGTACACGCGCACCTTTCTTAACCGGAAAATGGACGTGGTAAGAGTCCCGGCAACGCATGCCGAGTTCTTGATTGACCGCTCCGGTTACATCCGCGCGCGTTGGCTGCCCGAGGAGGACAATAGTTGGAGCGATCTTGGGTTCGTCGAAACCCAGCTCCAAATGTTGGCGCGCGAGCCGCCAGCCCCGCCACCGCCGGGCCCTCACGACCACTGAGTGCCACCTAACACTTTACCGCATCGGTGAGTTTTTCTAGCTCTGCAGATCGCCGCGAGTTGTTTAGCGCCTTGCCGTAGGCGTAAACGCGGTCTATCTATACGTGTAGGTATGTTACAGCGTCAGCCTCACAGCGATCCTGCGGTATCGCCGGTATTATCGGCGGTACGGTCGCGCTATATATTGAATTCCATTCCTACCGTCATTTATGTGCTTGAGATAACAGCTAAAGGTTTTCGCAGCCAATGGGTAAGTGACAGCGTCAGGAGTATCCTGGGTTACGAAGTCGAGGAAGCGCTGGCCCCCGACTGGTGGATCGCCTGTCTGCATCCCGATGACAAGGTGGCCGCTGTCGAGAAAACGTCGATCCTGATGACCCAGGGCCGCTTGGTGCAAGAGTACCGGTTTCGATGCAAGGACGGCCACTACCTTTGGATGCAGGACGAGGCGAGTCTCTTGCGGGATGCCGGCGGCCGGCCGACGGAAATTGTCGGGTTCTGGACCAACATTACAGGACGCAAGCAGGCGGAAGAACGGGCAGCGCTAGCGCGCGAGCAAGAGGCCGAAAGTGGCGAGCTGAATCGGTCTAACAATCGCATTGCAGTTCGTCTGGTGATCGCAGCCCTGATCGTCGGCTCCAGTTTCTTGCTCCTTTCAAACGAAGGACCCCTGACGCGGGGAACGACTATTATTGGGCTCACCGTCTTTGCGGTCGGCTGTAGCCTCGGGTTGATATTAATTTGGCTCGTGGTCAAATCAGGCAAACGGTCGCACCATATATTGAATTCCATTCCTACCGTCATTTATGTGCTTGCGATAACAGCTAAAGGTTTTC
>PEFW01000036.1 GCA_002890675.1 Candidatus Methylaffinis lahnbergensis | reverse complement strand
CCGCCATCAGCGCGGCGCCGAGGATCACGGTGCGGCGCTGACCGAGCACGTGATCGGCTAGCCAGCCTCCAAACAGCGGGGTCAGGTAAACAAACCCGGTGTAGAGACCGTAAATCTGCGATGCGAAGGGTTGCACGCCGAGCGGGCCGAACATGCTTTCGAGCACGCCGCGCACGGCGCCGAGCCCAATGACGTCGTTATGGCCGGGCAGCAGCAAATACTTCACCATGTAAAGGACGAGCAGCGCGCGCATTCCGTAATAAGAAAAGCGCTCCCACATCTCGGTGGTGAACAGGAAGGTCAACCCGCGCGGATGACCGAGGAAATCGCCCTCGGCTGCGATGCGATTGGTGCCTGCGCGTCGCGCCGGACGGCGATGGTGCGGCGCGGATTTGGTCCGGAAACTCTTCATTAGAGCACCAGCGAGAGTTGGCGTCCCGTCGCCTGCGCCTGCGTCAAGGACGAAAGCGAGATCCCGAGTAGGCGCATTGACAAGTTAGCGACCAACGAGCCAGGGCACGTGCTAGATTGGGTCATGCACCCCATCTCCTACGCTCGCCACAGTTTTCCACCTGACATCATTCGGCATGCCGTCGGACTCGACCTCAAGTGGCGCAATCCGAGACCAGGCGTGGCCCATGGCGGATTGCTTTCATGGATCACCTGGTCGATAATTTCGTCTCGGTTAGATACGCTGGGCACCTTGGGAGCGCCAAAGCCCATGTCATTGAAGTGGCGCCCTTGCGGAAGGAAATCGGCATGCCGGAACGGCCGGGCGAACTAATTTATGCGCTGGATGAAACGCCGCCCCGGCCGCATCTCCTTGCCCTCGGGTTTCAGCACGTCGCCGTCATTAGCCCCTATCTGGTGATGGTGGCGCTAGTCGCGGACGCCGCAAAATTGCCGCACCACGCCGCGCAGAGCGCCGTTGGTCTCGCCATGATCGCGGATGCATTCATGACTGTTCTCCAAAGTTTGCGGCTTGGATCGGTTGGTTCGGCATTGTCACGCCGCTTCGGGCTTGCGGTCCCGCTGGCGGTTCTGTAGCCAAGGGGATGAAGAAAATCAGCTTGTCGTCCCGTATTTGCGAGAACGGGAGTATGCGATCAAAGTCGCGTTGGATCATCAACATCTTGTCATTGCGCCCGTTCTCACGCGCGTGGCTGACGAGGCAGTCAACGGCGAACCAGTCTGCGAGGCAAATTCCCTGCTAACAGGGAATAGAACAGGGAAATTTCAAATTCTGGCCCGCTTTGGTCAAAATCCGCCGACCAAACACACGATATTTCAGGTGCTTGCAGAAAAATTCCCTAGAAAACAGAACAGGGAATTAAATACTCGAAACAGGGAAAATCCAATCCAAGCCTACCGGGAGAACCCCTAGCGCAACTATTCCCGTCGCGATCCCCACCAAAACTTTCGTGGGGAGCCGTTCATCCGTCATCAGAATCCAAAGCAAAAATGTGATTATAGCTATACTGATGCGCCTATTGCGGTCCCGCGAGCGACGTCATATTCGGGAGGTGACATACTCATCACTCCTACTGACGTTCCAAAGAGCAAAGCAGAGGCGATTCCGAACGGACCCATGAACGTATTCATGAAAAAAGCACCATCTGATATTGGATGCTTTTTGGATTACTCCGAATGCACATCTCGTGTCAAATTCCGCATAATCGTCCAATCAAGCTTCGAGACGCGCCCGCGCGCTTGCTCAATACTGCCTGGCTTCGTCTGATGGACTTAAAAGGATCCGACGCGAAGGCGGTTGGGACGTTGTCCCACCCGGACCCGGGGATGCTCGCCTACTACCGGCGCCAAGTGATCGCAGCTGGCCGCGGTGGCCCGGAGGCGCTTGCTGCGGAGGATATCTACGCGCTGGCCGAAAAGATGATCGCGAGCTTCCGGGAGCTCGGAGCCTCGGGTCAAATCATCGGCGATGGGATCTATTCCTGGACGGGCCTGCGCCAACCCATACCACCGGAGCTCTGGCCGGTGAGGTTCGACTTCGAGGCCAACAAGGCGAGCATCGACAAGTTCTCGTACAGTCACGTCACCATTGACCAACACCCTGCTGGCCACCAAGGGGATGTCGTCGCCAGGATTGCCGCATGGCTGACGCAGCATCAGCTGGAGTATGGCAAAGCACCCAAGAAGAAGCTAGCGGCAGACGCACGTGCTGAATTCGGCAGCGGCTATACGGAGAGGGCGTTCAACGAAGCCTATACGGCGGTCTACCAACGCCGGAGAGGACGACCGAAGGGCTCCGAAAAATAAACAAATGAACGCGGATTTGTTCATTTAGACAGGTGCTGTTTCCAAATGTCCTGCTCTTCCGTGCGTCTGGCGATTCTCGCCCGGGGACGCGTACGGAAGCGCAAAGATGATTAGCAAGACGACAATCACGCCGGCCCTCCCACCAAGCGCTGGTAGAAAGCTCGCCGTCGACGATGTTCCGATCGACCAGCTCAAACCAGACCCGAGGAACGCCCGGGTCCACAGCAAGAAGCAGATCAGGCAGATCGCCAGGAGCATTGAGAGCTTTGGGTTCAACGTCCCGGTTCTGGTCGATAACAATTTGGAAGTCATCGCGGGGCACGGACGAATCCTCGCGGCCAAGCACCTCGGCCTTACCGAGGTCCCAACGATTCGGCTCGATCATCTGACGGAAGCCCAGCGCCGCGCCTTTATGATCGCCGACAATCGCTTGACCGAAATCGCCGTCCGGGACGACCGCTTGCTGGCCGAACAGCTGAAGGAGCTCGCGAGCGTCGATCTCGATTTCGACATCGAGGCAACCGGCTTTGACCTGGGAGAGATCGATTTCCGCATCGAGTCACTTTTGGCACCGGCGAGCGAGCCGACCAAGCCGCCGTTTTCGGTCGTCTCCGGACCCGCCGTCAGTCAGGAAGGTGATCTCTGGCTCCTCGGCGAGCACCGGGTCTTGTGCGGGAGGGCGCTCGATGCGGCATCCTATCGGGTTTTGATGGGACTGGAGAAGGCCGCCGCCGTTTTCATGGATCGATGGCCATGTTTCGGGGCTCGGCCAGATCCGTCACCGCGAGTTCGTGATGGCGGCCGGCGAAATGACGCCGGAGGGCTTCGCCCAATTTCTCGAGACGTCTCTAGGCCTCCTGGCGACTTCCAGCCATCCCGATAGCCTCGTATATGTCTGCATGGATTGGCGTCATATCGGGGAGCTGCTCGCCGCGGCGCGGGCCAATGCGCTCAAGACAATCAATCTCTGCGTGTGGACGAAGCCCAACGCCGAAATGGGGAGCTTCTATCGCTCGCAGCACGAGCTCGTCCTTGTCTTCAAGGCAGGGGCCGGACCTTACCGCAACAATGTTCAGCTCGGCCGCTACGGCAGGAACCGAACCAACGTCTGGGCCTAATCGAGCGGTCCCGGATTCGGCCGCGCGGGTGAGGAAGGACAGCTTTCCGCGCTTCACCTGACGGTAAAGCCGGTTGCCATGGTCGCCGACGCGATTCTCGACAGCTCGCGCAGCGGCGACGTCGTCCTCGATCCCTTCCTCGGCAGCGGCACGACCTTGATGGCGGCCGAGCGCCACCCGCCGCCGGTGCTATGGGCTCGAACTCGATCCTCTCTACGTCGATGTCGTCGTGCGGCGCTGGCAAGCCTACACCGGTGCGTCCCCTCGGCATGAAATGACGGGTGCGGGTTTCGATGAGATCGTCCGCGCAAGGGAGCAAGCGCGATGAGCGACGAACAACCCAATGGCGCGCCCGGCGACTATCGAGTCGGCTATTGCAGCCCTCCACTTTCGTCCAGGTTTCGCCCAGGCGTGTCCGGCAATCCGCGCGGCCGGCCAAAGGGCGTCAAGAGCCTTGCCGCCGTCGTCGCAACGACTCTCGGCGAGCGGATTGCGGTGACCGAGAACGGTTGTCGCAAGCGCATCTCCAAACTCGAGGAAGCAGTCAAACAGCTCGTCAATCGGGCCGCCTCCGGAGAGGCGCGCGCGATGCAGCTTCTTCTTGCGCTCGTCCAGGCAAGCGAAGCGCGTCCGCCGCAGGCCGACGCCAACTATCTCGCGGAGGGCGACGAGATCGTCCTGCGCGGGCGTTGTCACGTTGTTGAAAGTTTGATGCGGATTCGTCGGGTTTCACAGCTGAAATCATGCGGCGGCGACGACTTCGCGCCACGCCTGCATGGCTGAGGCCCTGAAGGCTCGGTGCATTCATGCTGAGGTGAGATGGCGTTGGACGTTGAAGGTGTTGTAGGTGGCTGCGTGGGTTGAGAGAAATCTTTGCGCGGATCCCACGCTCTTGAACCCTTGCATCTTCCTCTCCCTTCGTCGGGTTGGCTGATGCGAATTCTCCGCTCGATTGTTGCGCCATCGGCCACGCTCGTGGCGTTTTGCGATTCCAAGATGACTGGCTGCGGCGGCATAAGATCTCAGCTCATCTGTGACGAGCTTGTCTGGGACAAAGCCATATTTCTTCAGCAGCTTGCGCATCAATCTAAGCGCCGCCCGTTTGTTCCTCCTAGCCTGGACCAGCACGTCGAGGACCTCGCCCTCGGCGTCGACGGCGTGCCACAGATAGACCATCCGGCCATCGATTTTCAGATAGACTTCGTCCAGATGCCAGGTCGTGTGGGGCTTGGGTCTACGTTTGCGGAGATCCGCCGCGATCATGGGCCCGAAATGATTCACCCAGCGCCGGACGGTCTCGTAGGAGACCATGATCCCGCGTTCCGCCAACAAATCTTCGACGTCGCGGAAGCTCAGCGTGAACCGAATATAGAGCCAGATCGCGTGCTGGATGATTTCGGACGGAAAGCGATAGCCACTATAGCTGATTTTGATCATCGCGGATGGTACGGCTATAGGTCAGTGACGGCAAGCCCGCCGCCGACGTGACAAGGCCCACGTGAAGCATCCAACGAGAACTCGTGCCAGGGAGAATGGTGGGTTAGGAGTGCGCCGACGGGGAGCTCGCAAGCGAGCCGTGGGAACCCGTGTACCAATGACAATCCCGCAGGGTGCCAATCAACGTTCGAGAATCGATTTTCTGTTGGACGTGATCGCCGACGGCCACCGCTTCCGTATACTCACGGTTCAGACTCGAAAAGGGGTGAGGTCTGGCCCTGGTGTGTCCCCGGTGCCTCACCCCGTCGCAAAATATCGAAGACCTGCCCTTTTTGGAACCATCCGTATTGTTCTCCCTCAGCCCATATGGGAGAGTTGCTAGCTGGCATCGGGTTGGTGTTGGTGGGGGCGTTCGGCAGGCGCAGCGGGTGGACCAATTCCGCGTTCGGCGGGAATTGATCGAGGCGCTACGGTTGGTCTCGCGGTTAGCCTCGACAATCTGGCGAAATCGAGATGCGGGTCTTTGGGCGGGCCGGTAATCGATTGTTGCATTGAGAACGAGTGCGCACATGGGAGCGCTAAAGTACGTCGGTGTTGCTGCGTGGTGCGCCGGAATCGCGGCTTGCATTGGCCTTACCGCATGGTCCGGCATCGATGCGGTTGGAAACGCGGTTGCAAGTGTAGGCTGGGGAATGCCGTTCGTAGTGCTCACGCGAGCCGCGACAGTTTCCGTTGCTGGGGCGGGTTGGTGGTTGCTGTTTCCTGCGAACGGGCGCTTGCGGCTTCGGGCGGCCGTTCTCCTGAGGTTCGTCCGCGAAGCAGTCAACGCCCTGTCGCCGCTGACGCAGGTTGGCGGAGACATCATTGGCGCACGGCTTTTGACATTCTGGGCCGTGCCGGGACCGCTTGCCGCTGCGAGCATCATCATCGATGTCCTGATGCAGGCAGTAACGCAGTTGCTGTTTGCGGCGCTCGGCCTTGTAACGCTTGTTGCGCTCGGGGCGGATATGCCCGTGGCGGGGATCGCGGCGACCGGTTTGGCCATGGCGGCTCCCATGCTGGGCGGCTTCCACCTCGCGCAGCGTGGAGGCGGGCACCGCGTTCTTCATTTCGTGCTCGGGCGCCTGAAGGGTGACGGCAACTTGCGTGTGCTCGGTACGGTCGATGCGGTTTACCAATGCCTGTCAATGATCTACGCGCGGCGGTCCAGCCTTGCGGCGAGCAGCCTGGTGCACATGATCGGGTGGCTAATCGGCGTCGCTGAAGTCTCGATCGTGCTCGGTTGCATGGGGCACCCGGGGACCATCGGCGAGGCGCTTGTGATCGAAAGCCTCGTGCAGGCTGTTCGGGGCGCGGCCTTTGCCATCCCGAGCGCGCTCGGTGCCCAAGAGGCGGGCCTGATCCTGCTGTGCGGCATATTCGGAATTCCGCCCGATCAGGCACTGTCGCTGTCGCTCATCAAACGGGCCGCCGATCTCGTGCTCGGTGTCCCCGGCCTCGTCGCACTGCAGATCCTGGAAGGCGAGCGTCTCACGGCAAACTATTCGCGCCGCGAAGCACAGCCGCGAACGTCACTCGATCTTCAATCAGAAGGCCACACGACATGATCTTGTACTGGTCATCGATCATCGCGGAGGTCGTTTGCGTCGTCGGCTGCGGCTATCTGGTCGGAGCGACGTTCTTGGCCGATCGCTTCGCATGCAAGGCTTCGTCTCCACGCCGCGCGTCTATGCCGGGGGTGACGATCCTCAAGCCGCTGCACCGCGCCGAGCTTGGATTGCTTGAAAACCTCGCTTCGTTCTGCGCCCAGAACTATCCGGGCCCCGTTCAAATCGTCCTTGGCGTGCAGGACCCAGAGGATGACGCGCTTGCGGTCGTCGAGCGCTTTCGGGCTGAACATGCTGCCGGTCAATTTGATCTCGTAATCGACGCGACAATGCACGGGCTGAACCGCAAGGTTTCCAACCTTATCAACATGTGGCGACGCGTAGACCATGACATCGTCGTTGTGGCCGACAGCGACATGCGGGTAGATCCCGACTATCTCTCGCGCGTCGTCACTGCGCTGGAGCAACGCGGCGTCGGTGCCGTGACCTGCCTTTACCACGGCATTGCCGCGACCGGGCTATGGGCCCGACTTGCCGCGCTCGGCATCAACGCGCATTTCCTTCCGAGCGTTGTCGTTGGCCTGGGACTCGGTCTTGCGCAGCCCTGCTTCGGTTCGACGATTGCGTTCAAGCGCAAAGCCCTCGCAGAGATAGGCGGATTCATCAGTGTCGCCAATTGCCTCGCGGACGATTACGCGATCGGAGCGGCACTGCGCGCCCGGGGCTATAAAATATCCATTCCTCCCATCACCATCGGCCATATGAGTGGAGAAATGTCGGCGCAAGAACTGTGGCAACACGAGGTGAGGTGGGCGCGAACAATCAGGAGCATTGATCCTGTTGGTTACGCTGGTTCGATAGTGACGCACGCCTTCCCGTGGGCGCTCATCGCGGCACTGGCCGGCATCGCCCCCGAATACCTCGGGCCGGCGACCGCCATTGGCACAAGCATCGCCTCGTTGGGATGCCGGCTCGTGCTGCTCCGACGGGTAGAACGAGCTTTCGGTCTGCCGCCGCAATCTTATTGCCTCGTTCCCCTGCGCGACCTATTGTCGTTCGCCGTCTTCGCATCGGCCTTTTTCGGCCGAAGCGCGACGTGGAAAGGCCGTCGCTACAGGTTTGTATCGGACGGTATTTTGGTCTTTGCTGGGAGTTCGTCTAAGCCATGATGCGGACACTATTTCTGCAAGCACCGTCTTTCGACGGCTTCGACGGGGGCGCCGGCGCACGGTATCAAATGCGTCGGGAAGTTCGATCGTTCTGGTATCCGACTTGGCTCGCCCAGCCGGCCGCCCTGGTTGAGGGCTCGAAGCTGATCGATGCGCCGCCGCACCGACTGACGTTCGAGGATGTCGCCCCCGAAGCTCTCGACCGCGACCTCGTCGTGCTGCACACATCGACGCCGTCCTTTGCTTCCGATGTTAGGACCGTCGAGACGCTCAAGACACGCAAACCGAGCTTGAAAATTGGCATGATCGGCGCGAAGGTCGCGGTCGAGCCGGAGGCGAGCCTGAAGGCATCGACGGGCATCGACTTTGTCGCGCGCAACGAGTTCGATTTCACCATCAAGGAAATCGCGGAGGGTCGCGACCTTGCCGCCGTCGCGGGGCTCTCGTGGCGCAAGGCCGACGGCACCATCGTGCACAACAAGGATCGCGCCATCATCGAGACCATGGACGATTTGCCCTTCGTTACCCCGGTCTACAAGCGCGACCTCGTCATCGAGAACTATTTTGGCGGGTACCTCAAACACCCCTACATTTCGTTCTATACCGGCCGCGGCTGTAAATCGCGCTGCACGTTCTGTCTGTGGCCGCAAACCATTGGCGGCCACCGCTACCGCACTCGCAGTGTCGGGCATGTGATCGAGGAGCTGTCGTGGGCCCAAAAGGCCTTCCCGCAGGTAAAGGAGTTCTTCTTCGACGACGACACGCTGACTGACAACCTGCCGCGCGTCGAGGCGCTGGCGCGCGAGATTGGAAAGCTTGGGATCGTCTGGTCGTGCAATGCCAAGGCCAACGTCCCGCGTGCAACCTTGAAGGTCATGAAGGATAACGGGTTGCGGCTTCTTCTTGTCGGGTACGAATCCGGCAATCAACAAATCCTTCACAACATCAAGAAGGGCATGCGGGTCGACGTCGCGAAGCGGTTTACCAAGGATTGTCACGCGCTCGGCATCGTCATCCATGGCACCTTCATCCTCGGCCTGCCTGGCGAGACTAAGGAAACAATCGAGGAAACGATCCGCTTTGCTGCAGAAATCAACCCGCACACGATCCAAATCTCGCTCGCCGCGCCATATCCAGGCACTTTCCTTTACAACCAGGCGCTGGCAAACGGCTGGTTCACTGATGAAACGCCGCAATTGCTAAGCGGCCTCGGCACGCAGACTGCGGCGATCAGCTACCCGCACCTGAGTCACACCGAAATCTTCCAATCGGTCGAGGACTTCTATCGGCGGTTCTACTTTCGGACGCCGAAGATCGCTTCGATCGTCAGTGAAATGGTACGGAGTCCTGAAATGATGAAGCGCCGCCTTCGGGAGGGGATCGAGTTCTTCAGGTTCTTGCGCGATCGCGAGGTTGCACTCTGAAGCACCTCGTCGTCACGGCCGACGATTTTGGGCTTGCGCCCGAGGTCAATGCCGCCGTGGAATTGGCGCATGAACAAGGCATCCTCACGGCGGCAAGCCTGATGGTCGCCGCCGCTGCCACGGCGCACGCAATCGCGCGCGCGCGCCGTCTCCCCCGTTTGCGCATCGGTCTGCATCTGGTGCTCGTCGACGGCAGGCCGGCGCTGCCGCCCGAAAGGCTGCCCGATCTCGTTGACGCAACCGGGCATCTGCGCACGGACCTCGCGGGGCTCGGGCTTGAGATATGCGCGCGGCCATCGGTTCGGGCGCAAGTCAGGGCGGAGATCGAAGCGCAATTTCGGGCCTATCAGGCAACGGGGCTTGCTCTCGACCACGTCAACGCTCACAAGCACTTCCACCTTCATCCGGCGGTGGCGCATGAAATCATCGCGACTGGCCGGCGCTATGGCATGCGCGGACTACGAGTGCCGCGCGAACCGGCTGCCGTTTTGACCAGGGTGGAATCAAGCACAAAGCGAAGTCCGGGATATGTCACGCTCTGGACGAAGTTGCTCGCCCACCGCGTCCGCCGCGCCGGATTGCGGTCACCGGATTCGGTTTTCGGCCTCGCCTGGTCCGGCGCGATGTCGGCTGCAAGGCTCGATGGTCTTCTTCGCCATCTTCCCGCCGGTTCGACTGAAATCTATTTGCATCCGGCTACACGAGACGGTTTCGCAGGTTGTGCGCCCGGTTATCGCTACACCGACGAGCTCGCAGCCTTGATTGCTCCATCCGTCATCGCGTTGACACGTCGCGCGGATGTGGCGTTGGGCGGCTATTCGGATTTCTGAGTAACGACTCGCCCGTCATCCAGATACCTGGCGTCATGGAACCAGGCGATCGCGTCGGCAATGGCCTCCTGATATGGCCGTGACACGTAGGCAAGATCGCGCCGGGCCTTGGCGTCGTGGAAAAACATGTGATTACGCGCCATCCGCAGCCCATCGCGGGTCACGAAAGGTTCGCGCCCGTTCACGTGCGACCAGAGTTCCGCGCCCAAGGCAAACGGATAGACAGCCGAGATGGGAATCCGCATTCTGGGGGGTCGGTGCCCGATCACTCGCGCTATTTCCGCCAGCATGACGCGAAAATACACGTTCTCCCCCCCGAGAATGTAACGTTCGCCGATGTTGCCCCTGCGCAGCGCTGCGAGATGCCCCGCCGCCACATCGTCGACATGCACGAGATTGAGGCCGGTGTCGACAAACCCGGGCATGCGCCCGCGCGCCGCCTCGACGATGATGCGCCCGGTGGGAGTCGGCTTAACGTCGCGCGGGCCAATCGGGGTCGACGGGTTGACGATCACCACCGGCAGCCCGGCGTTTTTCGCCATGTCCTCGACCATTCTCTCGGCAATGACCTTGCTCTTCTTGTAGGCGCCGACGGCCAGGTTCTCGGCGAGCGGGCGGCTTTCGTCGGCCGGTGCTCCGGCGCGCAGTTCGATTGTGGCGACGCTGCTCGTATAGACGATCCGCTCCACGCCGGCATGCAGGGCCTCCTGCATGACAATCCGAGTCCCCTCCACGTTTGTTCGCAAAATTTCTGCCGGAGAGGGTGCCCAGAGCCTGTAATCGGCCGCAGCGTGGACCACGTAGCGGACACCGCGAACCGCCGCGGCGACCGCATTGCGGTCGCAAATATCGCCCACGACGACCATATCAGCCAGGTTGATGTTGGTTGTTGGGCTTGATGCCCGAACTAAAGCACGAACCTGGTGGCCCGACTCGCGAAACACCTTTGCGACGGCCGAGCCGACAAAGCCGCTGGCGCCGGTGATAAGCGTCAAATCGAGACCGCCCATTTTCAACATCCATGCTCAAGAGGGCCTTGTCACGTCGGCGGCGGGCTTGCCGTCACTGACCTATAGCCGTACCATCCGCGATGATCAAAATCAGCTATAGTGGCTATCGCTTTCCGTCCGAAATCATCCAGCACGCGATCTGGCTCTATATTCGGTTCACGCTGAGCTTCCGCGACGTCGAAGATTTGTTGGCGGAACGCGGGATCATGGTCTCCTACGAGACCGTCCGGCGCTGGGTGAATCATTTCGGGCCGATGGGCGCAGCGGATCTCCGCAAACGTAGACCCAAACCCCATACGACTTGGCATCTGGACGAAGTCTATCTGAAAATCGATGGCCGGATGGTCTATCTGTGGCGCGCCGTCGACGCCAAGGGCGAGGTCCTCGACGTGCTGGTCCAGGCTAGGAGGAACAAACGGGCGGCTCTTAGATTGATGCGCAAGCTGCTGAAGAAATATGGCTTTGTCCCAGACAACCTCGTCACAGATGAGCTGAGATCTTATGCCGCCGCAGCCAGTCATCTTGGAATCGCAAAACGCCACGAGCGTGGCCGATGGCGCAACAATCGAGCGGAGAATTCGCATCAGCCAACCCGACGAAGGGAGAGGAAGATGCAAGGGTTCAAGAGCGTGGGATCCGCGCAAAGATTTCTCTCAACCCACGCAGCCACCTACAACACCTTCAACGTCCAACGCCATCTCACCTCAGCATGAATGCACCGAGCCTTCAGGGCCTCAGCCATGCAGGCGTGGCGCGAAGTCGTCGCCGCCGCATGATTTCAGCTGTGAAACCCGACGAATCCGCATCAAACTTTCAACAACGTGACAACGCCCGCGCAGGACGATCTCGTCGCCCTCCGCGAGATAGTTGGCGTCGGCCTGCGGCGGACGCGCTTCGCTTGCCTGGACGAGCGCAAGAAGAAGCTGCATCGCGCGCGCCTCTCCGGAGGCGGCCCGATTGACGAGCTGTTTGACTGCTTCCTCGAGTTTGGAGATGCGCTTGCGACAACCGTTCTCGGTCACCGCAATCCGCTCGCCGAGAGTCGTTGCGACGACGGCGGCAAGGCTCTTGACGCCCTTTGGCCGGCCGCGCGGATTGCCGGACACGCCTGGGCGAAACCTGGACGAAAGTGGAGGGCTGCAATAGCCGACTCGATAGTCGCCGGGCGCGCCATTGGGTTGTTCGTCGCTCATCGCGCTTGCTCCCTTGCGCGGACGATCTCATCGAAACCCGCACCCGTCATTTCATGCCGAGGGGACGCACCGGTGTAGGCTTGCCAGCGCCGCACGACGACATCGACGTAGAGAGGATCGAGTTCGAGCCCATAGCACCGGCGGCGGGTGGCGCTCGGCCGCCATCAAGGTCGTGCCGCTGCCGAGGAAGGGATCGAGGACGACGTCGCCGCTGCGCGAGCTGTCGAGAATCGCGTCGGCGACCATGGCAACCGGCTTTACCGTCAGGTGAAGCGCGGAAAGCTGTCCTTCCTCACCCGCGCGGCCGAATCCGGGACCGCTCGATTAGGCCCAGACGTTGGTTCGGTTCCTGCCGTAGCGGCCGAGCTGAACATTGTTGCGGTAAGGTCCGGCCCCTGCCTTGAAGACAAGGACGAGCTCGTGCTGCGAGCGATAGAAGCTCCCCATTTCGGCGTTGGGCTTCGTCCACACGCAGAGATTGATTGTCTTGAGCGCATTGGCCCGCGCCGCGGCGAGCAGCTCCCCGATATGACGCCAATCCATGCAGACATATACGAGGCTATCGGGATGGCTGGAAGTCGCCAGGAGGCCTAGAGACGTCTCGAGAAATTGGGCGAAGCCCTCCGGCGTCATTTCGCCGGCCGCCATCACGAACTCGCGGTGACGGATCTGGCCGAGCCCCGAAACATGGCCATCGATCCATGAAAACGGCGGCGGCCTTCTCCAGTCCCATCAAAACCCGATAGGATGCCGCATCGAGCGCCCTCCCGCACAAGACCCGGTGCTCGCCGAGGAGCCAGAGATCACCTTCCTGACTGACGGCGGGTCCGGAGACGACCGAAAACGGCGGCTTGGTCGGCTCGCTCGCCGGTGCCAAAAGTGACTCGATGCGGAAATCGATCTCTCCCAGGTCAAAGCCGGTTGCCTCGATGTCGAAATCGAGATCGACGCTCGCGAGCTCCTTCAGCTGTTCGGCCAGCAAGCGGTCGTCCCGGACGGCGATTTCGGTCAAGCGATTGTCGGCGATCATAAAGGCGCGGCGCTGGGCTTCCGTCAGATGATCGAGCCGAATCGTTGGGACCTCGGTAAGGCCGAGGTGCTTGGCCGCGAGGATTCGTCCGTGCCCCGCGATGACTTCCAAATTGTTATCGACCAGAACCGGGACGTTGAACCCAAAGCTCTCAATGCTCCTGGCGATCTGCCTGATCTGCTTCTTGCTGTGGACCCGGGCGTTCCTCGGGTCTGGTTTGAGCTGGTCGATCGGAACATCGTCGACGGCGAGCTTTCTACCAGCGCTTGGTGGGAGGGCCGGCGTGATTGTCGTCTTGCTAATCATCTTTGCGCTTCCGTACGCGTCCCCGGGCGAGAATCGCCAGACGCACGGAAGAGCAGGACATTTGGAAACAGCACCTGTCTAAATGAACAAATCCGCGTTCATTTGTTTATTTTTCGGAGCCCTTCGGTCGTCCTCTCCGGCGTTGGTAGACCGCCGTATAGGCTTCGTTGAACGCCCTCTCCGTATAGCCGCTGCCGAATTCAGCACGTGCGTCTGCCGCTAGCTTCTTCTTGGGTGCTTTGCCATACTCCAGCTGATGCTGCGTCAGCCATGCGGCAATCCTGGCGACGACATCCCCTTGGTGGCCAGCAGGGTGTTGGTCAATGGTGACGTGACTGTACGAGAACTTGTCGATGCTCGCCTTGTTGGCCTCGAAGTCGAACCTCACCGGCCAGAGCTCCGGTGGTATGGGTTGGCGCAGGCCCGTCCAGGAATAGATCCCATCGCCGATGATTTGACCCGAGGCTCCGAGCTCCCGGAAGCTCGCGATCATCTTTTCGGCCAGCGCGTAGATATCCTCCGCAGCAAGCGCCTCCGGGCCACCGCGGCCAGCTGCGATCACTTGGCGCCGGTAGTAGGCGAGCATCCCCGGGTCCGGGTGGGACAACGTCCCAACCGCCTTCGCGTCGGATCCTTTTAAGTCCATCAGACGAAGCCAGGCAGTATTGAGCAAGCGCGCGGGCGCGTCTCGAAGCTTGATTGGACGATTATGCGGAATTTGACACGAGATGTGCATTCGGAGTAATCCAAAAAGCATCCAATATCAGATGGTGCTTTTTTCATGAATACGTTCATGGGTCCGTTCGGAATCGCCTCTGCTTTGCTCTTTGGAACGTCAGTAGGAGTGATGAGTATGTCACCTCCCGAATATGACGTCGCTCGCGGGACCGCAATAGGCGCATCAGTATAGCTATAATCACATTTTTGCTTTGGATTCTGATGACGGATGAACGGCTCCCCACGAAAGTTTTGGTGGGGATCGCGACGGGAATAGTTGCGCTAGGGGTTCTCCCGGTAGGCTTGGATTGGATTTTCCCTGTTTCGAGTATTTAATTCCCTGTTCTGTTTTCTAGGGAATTTTTCTGCAAGCACCTGAAATATCGTGTGTTTGGTCGGCGGATTTTGACCAAAGCGGGCCAGAATTTGAAATTTCCCTGTTCTATTCCCTGTTAGCAGGGAATTTGCCTCGCAGACTGGTTCGCCGTTGACTGCCTCGTCAGCCACGCGCGTGAGAACGGGCGCAATGACAAGATGTTGATGATCCAACGCGACTTTGATCGCATACTCCCGTTCTCGCAAATACGGGACGACAAGCTGATTTTCTTCATCCCCTTGGCTACAGAACCGCCAGCGGGACCGCAAGCCCGAAGCGGCGTGACAATGCCGAACCAACCGATCCAAGCCGCAAACTTTGGAGAACAGTCATGAATGCATCCGCGATCATGGCGAGACCAACGGCGCTCTGCGCGGCGTGGTGCGGCAATTTTGCGGCGTCCGCGACTAGCGCCACCATCACCAGATAGGGGCTAATGACGGCGACGTGCTGAAACCCGAGGGCAAGGAGATGCGGCCGGGGCGGCGTTTCATCCAGCGCATAAATTAGTTCGCCCGGCCGTTCCGGCATGCCGATTTCCTTCCGCAAGGGCGCCACTTCAATGACATGGGCTTTGGCGCTCCCAAGGTGCCCAGCGTATCTAACCGAGACGAAATTATCGCCCAGGTGATCCATGAAAGCAATCCGCCATGGGCCACGCCTGGTCTCGGATTGCGCCACTTGAGGTCGAGTCCGACGGCATGCCGAATGATGTCAGGTGGAAAACTGTGGCGAGCGTAGGAGATGGGGTGCATGACCCAATCTAGCACGTGCCCTGGCTCGTTGGTCGCTAACTTGTCAATGCGCCTACTCGGGATCTCGCTTTCGTCCTTGACGCAGGCGCAGGCGACGGGACGCCAACTCTCGCTGGTGCTCTAATGAAGAGTTTCCGGACCAAATCCGCGCCGCACCATCGCCGTCCGGCGCGACGCGCAGGCACCAATCGCATCGCAGCCGAGGGCGATTTCCTCGGTCATCCGCGCGGGTTGACCTTCCTGTTCACCACCGAGATGTGGGAGCGCTTTTCTTATTACGGAATGCGCGCGCTGCTCGTCCTTTACATGGTGAAGTACCTGCTGCTGCCCGGCCATGATGACGTCATCGGGCTCGGTGCCGTGCGCGGCGTGCTCGAAAGCCTGTTCGGCCCGCTCGGCGTGCAACCCTTCGCATCGCAGATTTATGGTCTCTACACCGGGTTTGTTTACCTGACCCCGCTGTTTGGAGGCTGGCTAGCCGATCACGTGCTCGGTCAGCGCCGCACCGTGATCCTCGGCGCCGCGCTGATGGCGGTCGGTTATTTCATGATGGCATTCGAGCCACTGTTCCTGCTGGCGCTTTTCACGCTCATCCTCGGCAATGGCGCCTTCAAGCCCAATATCTCGACCCAGGTCGGCGGCCTCTACGCGCCGGGTGACCATCGGCGCGACCGCGCCTATTCGATCTTCTACGTGGGCATCAATGTCGGCGCGTTCCTCGCGCCGCTCATTTGTGGCACGCTCGGCGAGGAGCTGGGTTGGCATTACGGGTTCGCCGCCGCCGGCGTCGGCATGACGATCGCGCTGGCGGTGTACCTCTACGCCTCGCCCATGCTGCCGCCGGACGAGATGCACAAGGCCAAGGCCGCTGGGCTCGACAAGAAGCCTCTCGACCGCAACGAATGGCGCGCCATCCTGGCGCTGATCGCGTTGTTTCTGCCGACCACGATGTTCTGGGCTACCTACGAGCAGCAGGGCAACACCATCGCGCTGTGGGCCGACGAGCATACCGACCGCGCCATCGATCTCCTTGTTTGGCATGGCGAGATCCCGGTGACCTGGTTCCAGGCCTTTAACCCTTTCATGATTTTCACTTTCACGCCTTTCGTTATTGGGTTCTGGGCATGGCAGGAGAAGCGCGGAATGGAGCCGTCGACCGTCACCAAGATGGCGCTCGGCTGCTTTTGCGTCGCCTTCTCCTATCTGATCATGGCAGGCGCGGCGTGGTCGACGACCGGCAATTCGGCGAGTTGGTGGTGGCTGTTCGCCTATTTCGTCGTCATCACCGTCGGCGAGCTCTATCTCTCCCCCATCGGCTTGTCGCTCGTTTCGAAGATCGCGCCGGCCCGCATGATCTCGACGATGATGGGCCTGTGGCTCGGCACCAGCTTCATCGGCAATTTTGTCGCCGGCTGGCTCGGCAGCTTCTGGAGCTCCATGGACAAGATAAGCTTCTTCACCGTGATCGCCGCTGTCGCGGCTAGCGCCGGCGTGGTGATCTGGTCCTTTAATCGCCCCCTTAAAGGTATCCTGCAGGGCTAGCGCCCGTTCGGTCGGATCGGGCATGTTCATCGAATTGCAGGTGTCTCGGGCGCACTGCGGCCTAGGGTGTCGATGTGCAGACCCGGTACCGCTCTACGCTTGGAGTGTGGAACGGTTCCGGATCAGGGTGCACGACGCAGTGCTCGCGCAAATTGGCGGTCATTCTAAACAATAGCAGTCAGCGAGCAGTACCCCCAGGGTGGCGGCGCCAAGCGGTGGGCTCTTGGAATCGGCAATATAGGGACGCGGAAGAACTTTCCAATTCAATGGGATTGGTAGCAATTCGCGGGTCTCCGCCCATGCTTCTCAAATGCTCAATGCGTGCGACCTGTCAGGACATAATTTCGCTTTCTTGCTTCCTGCATGATCTCTTATTGCTCTCGTATGAGGCGCGCGACAATGCGGTTTTGCGTCAGGCACGGGATCATTGGCCTTGCCGCGGTGCTCGCGACGGGCCTTGCCGACCCGGCCGGCGCCACGCGCCGTCGGGAGTCACAGCCGGTCGAGGCGGTGGAGACCCGTCCCGCGGGCTCGCCGCTTATGGCGATTGTCTCGCTCAGCAATCAGCGGGTCACGATCTATGATGCGGATGGCTGGATCTTGCGCGCGCCGGTCTCCAGCGGCCAAACCGGGTATGAAACGCCCGCTGGCGTCTACAGCGTCATTCAGAAAGAGGAGGAGCACTACTCCAACCTGTACGATGACGCCTCCATGCCCTTCATGCAGCGCATCACTTGGTCGGGCATCGCGCTCACGCGGGGCCGCTGCCCGGATACCCCGCCTCTCACGGCTGTGTTCGCATGCCGTATGAGTTCGCTCAACGTCTCTTCGACATGACGAAAATCGGCATGCGGGTGATCGTGGCTCGAAACGACGTCAGCCCCGTCGAAATTGACCACCCCGCTCTCTTCAAGCCGAAATTGGTTCGCGCTGATCTTGCGCTCAAGGCGCTAACCGCGCATTGGGACGCAGCTCGTGAGGAAGCGCAGGCAGCAGCGCCTGACGCCGCTCCCACCGAAGCAGACGGGCCATCGCTAGCCAGCCCAGCCAAGCCCCTAGTGATGTTGAAGTCACTCGCTGCCGCCAAGATCGCGGCTGCAGATGCGGTAGCAAGAAAAGCGGATGCGGCCAGGTTGACCGCGGCAAAATTGACCTTGGATGCAGTGCGGCTCGTGCGCGCTGCAGAGGCCACGCAATACCGAGCGGAAGCGCAACTCACCGCTGCCGAAAGCGCGCTCAAGACTGCAAGCTCGCCGCCGGTGATTCAGGCGGCCGAGGAGGAAAAGGCCGCAGCGCTTGCAGAAGCGCATCGCCTCGCTGCAATTGCCGTTGAACGCCAAATAGAGAATGGCCTGCGCCATGATGACCCTCTCCATCGAAAGGTAGCTGCCGGTCCTCAAGGAGGCCGCTGTCATCGCGCCTCCTCGCTCACTGGTCGAACGGCCGGTTCGGGATTCGACAGGGGCCCGAAAAAATTTTCGAGCGTTAGCCGCCGATTTCGGCCAGGCGGCGCTTGAGGAACCGCTGTTCGGGCTCCTGCTGCGTGAGGGCCAGCGCCGTCTCATAGCTGGCCTTGGCCTCAGGGAAGTGCCCGAGGCGGCGCAGTAAATCGGCTTTTGCCGCGTGGGCAAAGCGGTAATGGCCAAGGTTGCCTTGGTCGAGGAGAGGGGCGATGAGGACGAGCCCGGCTTCCGGCCCGCCACGCATGGCCACGGCCACTGCCCGGTTCAAATGGACTATCGGAGAGGGTTCGAGCCGCAGGAGGGCGTCATAGAGGCCGGCGATCTCCGCCCAATTCGTTTCCTGCGGGCTGCGCGCTTCGGCGTGAACGGCGGCAATGGCAGCCTGCAGGGTGTAGGCACCGAAACCGCGCGAATGCAGCGCTTGCCGGACGAGATCGCAGCCCTCGTCAACGGAAGCGCGGTTCCAGAGACTGCGATCCTGCTCCTCCAAGGGGATTAGATCGCCTTCGGGCGTGACCCTGGCCGACCGTCGGGAATCCTGGAGGAGGAGAAGCGCCAATAGTCCCTGCGCCTCCGGCTCGGGAAGAAGCTCCAATAAGAGACGAGCGAGGCGGATGGCTTCGGCGGAGAGGTCAGGCTTCAACAGGTCGACGCCGGAAGACGCCGAATAGCCCTCATTGAACACCAAATAGATGACACGCAAGACATTCTTGAGCCGGGCGGGAAGCTCGTCCTTGTCCGGGACCTGGTACGGAATGCCCGCATCGCGAATCTTGGCCTTCGCCCGCACGATCCGCTGTGCCAGCGTCGTCGGAGTCCGCAAGCAGGCATGCGCGATGGCCTCGGTTGTAAGCCCACACACTTCGCGCAAGGTCAACGCGATACAGGCTTCCTCCGACAGGCTCGGATGGCAGCAGGCGAAGATCAGGCGAAGCCGATCGTCTTCCACTGCCTCCCGCTCGTCGGGCGCCGGGCCATCATCAGCGATCGTATCGACCTGTTCGGCGGCTTCGCTCCAGGGCGTCATGCGCTGCGGGCGACGCAATTGGTCAATGGCCTTGGAACCGTCCTGCCGAAACGAGCCAGGCAACGGGGTTCTTCGGTATTCCCTCGCGCGGCCAGCCCTCGGCGGCCGCCACGAAGGCGTTATGCAGCGCGTCTTCGGCGAGTTCGAAGCTGCCCAGGACCCGCACAAGCGTCGCAAACACGCGCCGGCCTTCGCGCTGGTAAATCTCTTGAATCGGGTCGGGCTTCGGCGGAACCATGACCTGATACTAAGAGGAGTTACGGGCCGTTGAGCTGTGAAGCGGTTCCGAATTAGGGCACCGGCGTTCAGCTAAGTCAATCCGTTGATCTATTGGCAGAACGCAGAATCACGGTGGAGATAGGCGACACCCGCCGCGGTGCTGGGCGAGTCAAATATGTGCATTCCGGAATGGTCGTTCTGGAGTCCAGATAACGGCGATCGCTGCACCCGAACGATCGGGTTGCCCTCATAAGCAACTGAACGAGCTTGAAAATGTGATCTATACCTATCGCCGGCTATCGGGAGCAGGCAGCTGCATGTCACATTCCTGTATTCGTGTCTCGTCATGTCATCGCAATTCACCTCAACCCCATGATGGAGGACCACGATGAAATCCCGACCAAACCCGTATGCTTCCCACTATGATCTGGTCAGGCCTTTGATTGAGTTCGGAAGTTTCTCTCAGGATGGCCTCGACCCGACCTTGGCGGAGCTTATAAAAATCCGTGCTTCGCAGATCAATGGCTGCAGCTACTGCCTGTTCTTGCATACACGCGACGCCCGCAGGAACGGCGAGGGCGAGGAGCGCATCATCATGCTCGACGCATGGTGTGAATCGCCGCATTACGGCGACCGTGAGCGTGCCGCGTTGGCCTGGACAGAAGTGCTAGGCCGGCGCCAAACTTCTCGCGAGCTATTCGGTTGAAGAGCTGACGGCGATACGGCGGTTCCTTGAAGACGCGCTTGACTTGCAACAACGAATGACCGTGAAGCTACTCGAACGCCAGCAGAAGAAGTCGCGGGGCTAGCTTTGAATTGTGCCGGCAGACTTCCAGCACGAGGGTCTTGCTGAGCGAAGGAATGGCGGCGAAGTCGAAGCTGTCCAGGCTCTTCCCGGCCGGGAACCCTGCCTCCTTGATCCGTCGCTCCACCATGCGCCGTTCGCGGTCGATCAGCTCCAATTCGGCCAGACGCAGGAGATAGCGGGTATGATCGAGGCCCTCGGCGGCGCACTGCCGAGCGAGCTTGTCGTACTCGCGCAGGAACGTGGGCAGCTTGAGTGACGTCAGGTGATGAGCGAGCAGAAGTTGGGGCGTATCGGTCATGATGCTGCCCCCGTCAGCAGACTCAAGTACGTCTTGGCCGACGTCATCGCCACATGGGCTCGCGGCAGATACGGATGGACCGTCATGTCGAGGCGCGGCGGTCGTTCGATGTGGCACAGCACCAAGTGCTTCACTGCATCGAAGCCGATTGCTCCCCGCGCGATCGCATTGCGCACCGCAGCGGCGACCTCATCGGCGCGGAACACCTCCATCAGCCGCAGAACCTGCACGAACTCGCGCTTACCCGCTTACCCATCCGGCTTCCAGAAGACGCCGCAGGATCATGAACTCTTCCGGCAACTGCCAGCCGGCCAGCGGCGCAGCCTGGTCTAGCGGATTGATTTTCTGCTCGATCTGCGCCAGGTAGTGCAGCGGCTCGAATACGAAGTCCTCGCGTTCGTAGGAGCGCGGATGACGTGCGATCATCTCCGCGCCGCATGAGATCACCACCTCGTGGACGTACCCGCGCACGAGCACATCGCAATAACCGTATGACGTTGGGCCGATCGACCCGCAAAGCGGCTGCACTGCGCTCCGCCATGCGTGCAGCTCAAGTTGACGTGAACACGGGCGATCAACTCGCGGTGATCGAGCGATAGCGCATGCATTGATGCCTGGCACCGCCTATATAATGCCTGTCTCGAGCAATGGTTCAAGAAACAGGTTGCCGGCGGGCCCGTCAGCGGCAAGGATAAGCCTACATCCCGCTTCAACCGCGGAGACGACGATGCATCCGAGTCCTGACTTTCTCGGCACACCTGAGTTAAATTACGAGCAGTGGAGAGATGCGCTACGCCCGAACTGGGGGCTGTACACGCCAGACGACCCATTGCTGGTAGGGTGCGCTCTCGGAGCATCTGCGGATTTAACGCATCGGATATTAGCAACAATATTGGCCGCTGCGAGCGGACGCAACGGGATATTCGCCTCGACGGTGTTGACCATTACTTTGCCGTATTTCAGATTGCCGGACGATCAACGATCATTCAGAATGAACAGGCTGTAACACTGGCCGTGGGCGATGTCGCACTCATCGATTCTGCCCACCCCGTGGCGTACGTTAACGATGGCAACGAACAGTGGCTATCTTTGCAGTTGCCGCGCCAGCCCCTGATGTCCCATCTTGGATCTGAGCCGCGGGGTGGCTTTCGCGGCCGCGTCGCAACGCCTGCCTGGCGCATGCTCTACCAACTCGTTCTGGATACCGCGGAAGACGAAAATTCAATGTCCGAGCCAATCGGCTCCTATATGCAGCTGGCTATCTACGACCTACTCGGCGCGCTGTTCGTGGCGCCCGATGGGCCGTCGATCTCCGCCCATTCCGACAAGCTGTTCAAGCGCGTCTGTGCTATCATCAAGGCACGCTTTGCCGATCCCGACCTTGGCCCCAGTGCGGTGGCCGCCGAAGCGGGGATTTCGCTGCGCTATCTGCAGAAACTGTTCACGCTGCGCGGCTCCACCTGCAGCCATTTTATCTATTCGGTGCGACTGGATCACGCCGCGCGTCTTATCCAGCGCCGCGCCGCGACGAGGACGGAACAACCGCTCAGCGTGATCGCCTATGCCTGCGGCTTTCGCGACTACACGCATTTTGCCCGCACCTTCCGAATCCGGTTCGGCTACCCGCCGGGCGCGGCCGGAACTCGCGCTACTGGCAACTACAACGTGCGCGTCCATGCTGATGAAAGTGCGCAATAAGCTCACGACGGCCGCCGATCAGTGATTTAGCCTCGTCTGCGGTGTTGGGCGCAGCCCTTTCACAGGAGCACGCAGCCGGAGGAGAAATATGCGTCATGAGCAATAAAACTGGACAGACACCGGATGTCGAAGTTTTCGAACTTTTCGGACCGACGATCCAGTTCCTTACTCCGCTGCCGGATGACGACGACGGCTATTGCCTGCTGATGGGGGACGTTCCGCCCGGCGTCGTCGTGCCGATTCATTCACACTCAGATCACGAGACCTTCTACATCCTTGCGGGCGAGGTTCAGGCCTTGAAAGAAGATCACTGGCAAACATTCGGAGCAGGCGATGTCTTCGACGTGCCAGGGGGAACTAAGCACGCATTCCGCAACGTGTCCGCCAAGAATGCATCGTTCCTGATCGTGACGACCATGGCCCTGGCCCGGTTCCTCGGACAGGTCGCGCGGCCGATTGCGAATTTGCCGCTGGGTCCTCCATCAAACGAAGCGTTACAGCGGTTTGCACAGGCCTCGCTGGCGGAAGGCCATTGGCTCGGCAGCGCCGCGGACAACGCGGCGGTCGGGATAACCTTGCTCTCGTTCAATTGATCGTCTCCTCCGCCGCCAGAACCGTGGCAAAAGCCTCTAGACCATAGTGCGCGTCCGTACAGTTAAAAGTGCGCGTACGGCTCACGACGCCGTCCGACCGGTGACTTAGGTTCCTCCGCAGCACCCACGCGGCTCCATTTGCAGAGGCGGCCATCGTGCTTTCGAACACGAGCCAACATCAAGATGACGATCTCGCGTTGCCCGAAGAGATCACCGAAATCGCTGCCCTTTTGTCTCGACTCACGACGCCAAATCTTCGGTGATCTAGACTAGTTCGCAACATCGATCCAAGTAAGCTTCGTTAACGAGGCGGAGATGTCAATGACCACGACAGCAAAATTGAGAAGAACGACCATCACGGCTTCAGAAGCGATGTCCACGCCGAAACCTACAATCGACACATCTGCGCGCCCGATTACTGGAGAGGAATATATTGAGAGCGTCCGCGACGGACGAGAGGTCTACCTCTACGGCGATCGCGTCAAAGACGTGACAACGCACCCCGCTTTCCGCAACTCGGTACGGATGACCGCGCGCCTGTACGATGCTTTGCACGATCCGAAGACCCGCGACATTCTGACCTGCCCGACGGACACCGGCAATGGCGGCTATACGATGCGGTTCTTCCGGACTGCCCGCTCGGCGAACGACCTAGTCGCCGACCGCGACGCAATCGCCGCCTGGGCGCGGCTCACCTATGGCTGGATGGGACGCAGTCCGGATTATAAGGCCTCCTTTCTGGGAACGCTAGGCGCCAACGCCGATTTCTACGCACCCTTTCAGGACAATGCCCGGCGCTGGTATCGTGAGTCGCAAGAAAAGGTTCTCTATTGGAACCACGCCATCATCCATCCGCCCCGTCGATCGAAACCGCCCGCCGGACGAAGTCGCCGACGTATTTGTCCACGTCGAAGAAGAACGGGATAACGGCCTCATCATCAGCGGTGCGAAGGTTGTCGCCACGGGCTCGGCGATCACCCATATGAACTTCATCGCCCATTACGGAATTATGCTCAAGAAAAAGGAGTACGCACTCATCTGCACGATCCCGATGGGCGCGGCGGGGATGAAGCTTATCTGCCGGCCGTCCTACTCGATGACGTCCGCCGTCATGGCAGCCCGTTCGACTATCCTCTGTCGAGCCGACTGGATGAAAACGACACGATCTTCGTTCTCGACCGTGTCCCTTGAGAGAATGTGTTCGTCTACGGAGATCTTGAAAAGGCCAGCACGTTCTTCCCACGGTCCGGCTTCCTACCGCGCTTCACGTTCCAGGGCTGCACACGGCTTGCGGTAAAGCTCGACTTCCTCGCCGGACTGCTTCTCAAAGCACTAGATATCACGGGCTCCAAGGACTTCCGCGGCGTGCAAACTCGGTTAGGGGAAGTTCTGGCCTGGCGCAACATGATGTGGGCGCTGACTGATTCGATGGCGCACAATCCGGATCCATGGATCGACAATACGGTCCTACCCAACGCCAACGCCGGTCTCGCCTATCGATGGTTCATGACAGTGGGGTATCCACGGGTCAAAGAGATCATCGAGCAGGATCTCGGCAGCGCGCTCATCTACCTGAACTCGCATGCCGCCGATTTTAAGAATTTGGACATTCGCCCATACCTCGACAAATACGTCCGCGGCTCAAATGGCTATGACGCGGTCAATCGGGTCAAGGTCATGAAGCTGCTCTGGGATGCCATTGGTTCCGAGTTCGGGAGCCGCCACGAGCTCTACGAGCGCAACTATGGCGGCAATCACGAGGCCATCCGTACTGAGATACTAACCGCACACGACGCAATGGGCCTCACCGAATCCTATCGTCATTTCGCGGAACTGTGTCTCGCCGAGTACGACCTCGATGGCTGGACGGTTCCCGATCTCATCAATCCTGACGACGTCAATATGATCGGCAAGTTCGACCTCCAGGCGTAATCCGGCAGATAGCAGCCCGTCTATGGGAGACGAAAAGCATGACCACTTGCTGCCCCAGCGCTCCGATGAGGCCGGGGGGCCGCGTCACGTCGCCCGATGCCACGCCGCTGGCCGACGTCGAACTGGATATGTGGCAGGCGGACGCCGAGGGCCTTTACTCGAACATCCATCCCAACATCCCGGAATGGAACCTGCGCGGCCGCTTCCATTCCGGTTCTGACGGGACCTTCGAGGTCCGAACGATCGTTCCACCGCCCTATGAGATCCCGAAGGGTGGTCCGACGGGCGTTGTGCTTAGCACTCTCGGTCGGCATTTATTTCGTCCGGCTCACCTGCACCTGAAGGTTAGACATCCTCAATATCGCGACTTGACTTCCCAGCTGTATTTCGACGGCGGGGATTACCTGAATAGCGACGTCGCGAATGCCGTGCGTGAAGGCCTCGTCGCTCAGCTGATCCGACGGGACGATCCGAACGAGCTGGCTGCCCTGGGCTGCACAAACCTTATTTCGAAGTCCGCTACGACTTCGTCCTCGTGCCGCACCAGGCTAAGGGTGTTCGCCGGAGAGCCTGAGGAAGCCTGCAAATGTCTACCTTGCAAACCGCGGATTTATCGTCCGGCTTTCGCAATGCCATGCGTCGCCTGGCCACGACCGTCAGCGTCGTGACGTGTGCGGACGCGGACGGATGGCATGGCATGACGGCGACTGCCGTCACGTCGGTTTGCGCCGAGCCACCGACATTGCTTGTTTGCGTCAACACGGCTACGGCCTTCTATGGAAGGCTGTCAGGATCGGGGAATTTCTGCATTAACCTGCTTAGATACCCTCATGTGCAGATATCACGGACGTCCGGCGGCAGAATCAAAGGCGTTGAACGGTTCGAGAGGGGTAATTGGTCGCTCATACGCGGCTTACCTTATCTCGCCGACGCCCAAGCCAGCTTTTTTTGCAAGACGGAGACGATCACGCATTTCGGAACCCACGGCGTTTTCATTGGGCGCGTCGAGGAAGTGCGGTTCGCCGAGGACGCCGCCCCACTCATTTACCAGAACGGCTACTATGTGACGACCTCGCGACTGGTGGACGCATGACAATGTTCATCGCTCTGAGAAGATCACGGCAGGTCCTGTTAGCAACTGATGGCTTCCGCAGATCAAACAGACAGGAAGTGATGTCCGCACTGGCCAAACACTTTAGAACGGCATCTCGGTATCCAGGCTGCGCGCCGGGACTTGAACCGGGCCCCTGTCTCAATGAAATCGTGGAAGAAGAGCGCCAAGATATTTCTGCCAACTGGAAATGTCTGGTGAGGGTCGTCAAAAGGCGTAAACCTCACAGCGAGCATAAGATTTCCCGAATGCCCCCTATAGCAGGCCTTCGCCCGCGGCGCTGACGGCCTCAGGACTTGGCCTCGCTCGGAGAAATGCGTTCAGAATCGAGGCAGTTTAAACTCCCCAACGGGAGATATGAATCATGCGGAGTGAAGTCACCGACTATGAATGGGTTTAGGCCGTTGCTGCCGAATAGGCCGCTGCGGCGTAGGGCGTGTGGAGGTGACCGGCGTGTACTCAATGGCATGTTTTGGGTCTTGCGCTCGTATCAGATACCCTTGGCAGATGAGAAATCAAAACCAAAATCTCGGCGGCTCACGCGCTCGCCGGTGGTACGCTTATCTCTGGCACGAATGGACTGTCGAAAGCCGGCGTCCAATTGCTCCAGCTTTTGCTCGGCCAAATCCGGCGGAGTGGAGCGATAACCGGATAACCGCGGCATGGCTCGGGCACGCAACGGTGTTAATCAATTTTTTCGGGATAAAGATTCTCACGGATCCAGTTCTGTTTCCGCGGATCGGAATCCGGTTGCCCGGTCTTACACTCGGGCCTAAACGCCTTATCGCGTCCGCGCTGACCGTTCGCGACCTCCCCAAGATCGACATCGTGCTTCTTTCCCACGCGCACTTCGATCATATCGACATGCGCACGCTCCATCGATTTGACCGTTCGACCACGGTGATCACAGCCCATCGGACAAGTGATCTGCTTCGTTGGACACGGTTCCGCGACGTCAGCGAACTGCGTTGGAAAGAAAGAAAGTCTGTATCAACTTCCGCCGGCAAGATCGACATCGTCGCGTTCCGCGTAAAACATTGGGGCGCGCGGACGCGGCGCGACACCTATCGCGGTTACAACGGCTACGTTCTTGAGAGAAATAACCGTCGCATCCTTTTCGCCGGCGACACCGCGCTGAGCGATTCGTTTGCGGAGTTGCGCGCTTCCAGTCCCATCGATTTGGCGATCATGCCGATCGGCGCATACAATCCCTGGATTCATTCGCACTGCACTCCGGAACAAGCCGTGCACATGGCCAATGAAGCTGGCGCTCATTTCATCATGCCGGTCCATCATCAAACTTTCCGTTTCAGCGCCGAAGACTTTCGTGAGCCGATCGAGCGCTTCCAGGCTGCGCTGTGGGAGACACCGGAACGCATCGCCCTCCGCGAAATCGGCGAGACATTCGTGCTCCCGTAGATGCCGATCTTTCGTTCCCCCCTTGTCCGTTGACTCGCCGGATGCAATCTTCGCTCGCTCGCGCCGACGTAGCTCAGCGGGTAAAGCAGTGCAGCCGCACTATGCCGCCGCTCCGTGGCTGGCGAGCAGCCGCGCAAAGCCGACGGCGGTTGCCGCGAAAAGAAGCGAATTGATCGCGAGCCCCGTGAGCATCAGATCGGCACGCAGAACATGGTCGAGCAGCACGCCGCGCAGGTCCTCGAAAACATAGGTCGGCGGCAAGGCCTCCGCGCCGTCGGTAGGCGGCGTCGAGGAAGGTCCAGTCCGCGAGGTTTGAGATCAGCTACTAACGGGGTGCTTCCTGCGCCAGGCTTCCGCGCTCGAGGGTTTGGCGATTGCTGCTGTCGCCTCGGGCGCCCAGTCGCTTATTTCGACGGGACCCTCAAAGTATTCCATCAGCCTTATCTGCCAGCGGAATGGCTCGGTGGAACCATTGTCGGATCGTCCCGGGCCGCGCCCCCAGTTTGAGCGCCGCCGCGACGAGTTCTTGCCACGTGATTTGACGCTTCTCCATGCCGCCGCCCGTTACACAATGTAACGGCCAGAAACCGCCCTTGGACCCTGGGTCACCCCTTTTTAACGGCTCCCGAGGGATAGATGCGTCGCCGTTCGTTCGACCCCCCTTATCGGGCGAATTCGTTCTCTTTTCAAATAGATAGCGCGGCTAGAGTTAAATGGCGCAATAGAGCTCTTTTCAAATAGTTGGCTCTAAATGGGGAAGCATTGCGCGCGTTTTAGGGGGTAAACCGCAGTCGCCACAACGGAGCGTTCAAATTTTCCGTCGAAGTTGGTCTCCTGCCGGAATTGTTCCTCGATGCTTGTCTTCGGAGAGCCCATGCGATGGGTGACGTGCGTCGCCGCGCCGATTTTGTTGGCGGACATAGGTGATCACTGCTTCGGGGTATTCAGTCTTGACCTTAAGCGCGGCGATGAGCGCATCTTCGGCCTCCACGGCGATGTGGTCCGTCTTCCCTTTCAATTTAAGCCCGACGGTGAATTGCACCCGCACGCCTCCTCTTCCCATCGGGCGCTTGACGATCGCACGGAATGAAGGGACAGATTCATACGAACTGGTTCTACAGTGTTGGTCTCGATGAGAGCGGTCGACAATCTTCCGTAGTGCCCGTCGATTTGGGGCTCGGGAAATTGACACTCCTGGAGAGCGCTCGCATTATGGCACACTTGACAGGAGACTTTTGGTCGCGTCGATGAAGAACAAAACCGTCGCCATTCTTGAAAGCCGGATGCGTGATCACATTGCCAGTCTGGTCCGCAACTATGGAGGCACGCCATTTTCGGCGCCCGCATTGGCCGAAATTCCGGATGTCGATCCGGCACACATCCAGGCGTTGATCCGTGACTGGAATTCTGCGCCGCCCGATATATTCATTTTTCAGACGGGCGTCGGGACACGTGCCCTGTTCGCTGCGACAGATTTGCTGGGGCTGACCGATCTTCTGTTACGGCTCCTGGACTCAGCGCAGGTGGTCGTAAGGGGCCCCAAGCCGGCTGCGGTACTGCACTCGCGAAAGGCGCGCATCGATCGCGCCGCCAGCGACCCTTTCACGACGCACGAGGTGCTTGCCGAAATGCATGGGACCCCGTTGCGCGGTAAACGCGTCGTGGTGCAACGTTACGGCGAGACCAATCGTGAGTTACAGGCGGAGCTCGAAAACGAGGGCGCGGACATAACTGAAATCGTGACCTATCGGTGGGTTTTGCCAGAGGACACGACGCTGTTGCTACGGCTGATCGACGCGCTTGGTCGTGATGAGATTGATCTCGTGGCGTTCACCAGCGCGTCGCAGGTGAGCAACCTTTTCACAGTCGCGCAATGCGACGGCAAAGACGCGTCGCTTAAGCAAAGTCTTGGCCGAACGCTCGTCGCTTCAATCGGCCCGGTGTGCAGCGCCGCGCTCCGCAAGCTCGCCATAAGGGTCGATATCGAAGCAAAACCGCCGAAGCTCGGGCCATTAATTGAGGCGATCAACGCGGCGTTGTCCGACAGGAGTCCGTTCGGCAAATCATAACGCTTTGAGTTGCGGCGAAAAACTCCAGCTGAAGTTGTCGAGAATTGCGGGCAACGCAATTAGAAATTGGTAGAATTGAAAGCTGGTGGAGAAAAACCACACCTTGGAGAGGTCAAAAATGTTCATCGCCATGAACCGTTTCAAGGTCATCAAGGAGGAACGCAAATCCTTCGAGGATTTGTGGGTGGCACGTCAGTCGCGTCTCGACGAGGTCAAGGGCTTCCAGGCATTTCACTTGCTGCGGGGTCCGGAGCGCGAGGACCATGTGCTCTATTCATCTCACACTATATGGGCGTCGCAAGAGGATTTTACGGCATGGACCAAGTCTGAACAATTCCGCGCCGCCCATCAACAGGCTGGCGAGCGCAAGCCGCTCACACTCGGCCACCCGGAATTCGAAGGGTTCGAAGTCATCCAGACGATCGAAACCACGCATCCGTCCGCATAGCGGATGTTCTACACTTGCAGGGGAATTGTATGGCGCTGGGCTGACCGATACCGGCACGCCATGCGCCTGTTTCCGCGATCAGGGGATGAGTGCAGATGCGCCCAAGAGTTACGCCGCCCAAAATTGACCGAGCGTGACTGGCAGTTTTTCCCCCGGCGACGGCGTCATCGGTATTCCGGCGCGTGCTAGACTAGAGCTGAAAAGCCCTCACCGTAGCGTCATCTCACCACAACACGAACACACATGGCTTTTAGGGCGTAGGATGAGCGGACGTGGCGGGTTACTGACAAATGCGGTAGCGGTCGCTCGACCCGTGTTGCAGGATGTCGACGTGCAAGTGCTCGGCATGCGCCGCATCGGACCCTGGGCCGAGTACCGTTGTGAACCACCCGCATGCGGCGACGCGGATGGCATCGACCGTGCCACGCAGATGTTCATCCCCATTCGGTTTGATGGCCAGTGTTTCGCCATTCGCGAGCTCGAAGCTCGTGACGTCCACCGCCAGACCGGACGCGTGCGCGCTGATCTTGCCGGTCTCTGCGCGGTTGCGGTTGCGGCATTCGTAACCCGGCCCGGTGTGAACCGACTTGAGTTCGACCGCGAGCTCGCCGGCAATGAGCGGAGCGACGAGATCGCGCAGCCAATGGCCGAACCGTTCACCGAACTGACAGGAAAGCATCGGCTCTTCGGGCAGGCGGATCGCCGTTCTCCACCGCGGTGGCAATTTGACGGGCTTGAGCCGCACGGGCGTCGCGATGGCACATTCCGGGTTGACAGACGGAGGAAGCGTGACCACCTCGAATTCGATTCCGGCGGCGCCGAGACGATCCAGGCAGGCCTGGTCGATGGCGGGCGCCCGCTTGGTCTGTTCCGCCGGCGCGAGGTCGTTTGGAGCGGGATGGGAGGGCGCCTCGGCCGGGCGCGGAGGTGGCAATGGTGGGGACGCGGCAGTGGACGCGCTGGAGACTTGCAGCGGGAAGGCGAGTAGTGCGGTGATTATGAAAAAAGCGCGAATGCGCATGCGCGCCTGCGGGAGCTCTCTAATCCATCGCGCGCTGATGAGCGCGAATTATCAACGGCGGAGTAAACCCGTCGCCATATGGTCTCGCGCCTGAAGCGGCGGCCAACCCTCGCCCTCGACGACGGCCTTGCGCTCGCTAATAGCGGCGCATGTTTTTCGGCGATCGCCCATAAGCTTTAGCTACAGGTAAAAAGTGTTGCTCAAAACCATCTTCGCTATATCCCCTATTAAGAACAAATAAAGAACTTTGGGATAGAACAAATCATGTACAGTGAGCCTTCGCGGCGCGTCCCGCGTCGGGTTCGCGCATGCCAAAAAGGAAGACCGCCATGACTAGAGCGTGATTACTTTATCATGACGCGTATCCTGCATTCCTGAAATAGTTTGCGCATTCTTGCGGCGAGAAGTGGTCGAGCGAGGTTCCGAGGCGGTTCCATGTCGCGTCGATGGTTCTCTCGCCGGCTTTTCGCATGAGATGTTTCAGCTTGG
>PEFW01000035.1 GCA_002890675.1 Candidatus Methylaffinis lahnbergensis | reverse complement strand
CCGCATTCGCGGAGACGCTGTCCTGGCCGGGACGGCGGGTTGAAACGACTGCGAGCAGGCTGTTGCCCATTATCCCTTCCGGGAAAAGGGCGGTTCACACGTTGCAGCGCTTCACCCCTGACACCCATTATGGGGCGCCCTAAAGCCGACCCCGGAGAGAACCGTGACCCCGGCCAAGGCAATCAGTTTCCAGAATGCTTGACTTTGAAATGCCGATTAGAGAACAGCCTCCACCCAGAGCTGACAAGCTCGTGGATAGCATTTCCACGCTGCGCCTGATAGTTTTCAGCGTCGTAGCGTTTACGACTGGAGAAAGAAGCCATGGATCGACGATCATTCGTGACATCGGTGCTGCTGTCGGCAGGAATTCTCGCCGTCACCGTAGGAGCGGCCATTGCGCTGCCCGCAGCCGCGCCCCGCGACCATCTCGTGCCGGAAGGCAATGGCAATATCGAAACCGTCTGGTGGCGTCGCCGCGTGTATCGGCGCCACGTGCGCCGCGTGTATCGGCGCCGCTGGCGCCGCTGGCGGCGCTGGTGAGCGAAAACCGATTGAAGAGATGAACTGTTCGCCCGCCCGCATACTTTGCGGACGGGCCTCGTTCGTGTACGTCAATGATCGGTCGTTCGCCGCCAACGCGGTGCGTCTCCAGCTTCATGCGCTGGCTTACAATCTCGGCAATTTCCTTCGCACGCTGGCGACGCCGGAGCCGATCAAAGACTGGATCCTCACTAATGTACCAGTTGCGAGCTTGTCTAGGTTGGATAGATTCTCCTTGAAAAACTTTTCTATAATATCGACGCCAAGTCCTGTCGTCGCTTCAATATTGTTCAATTTCTTCTTTACCACATCATCCATAATTAATCATCATCCCCGCGCAAGATGTACAACATTCCCCGCCCGACGCGGCTCGACTATCTCGGCCAGACGTGCGGCCCAAAGCTCAAACGCGCGGCGCTTTTCGTCGCGATATGAATGCAAATCATAGGTCCGGTGGAGGCCAGGTTGTGCGTGCGCTATGCAAAGCTCAGCTACATTATTCGGAACAGGCAGCGCACCAAGGCCGGTCCGCATCGTTCGCCTAGCGTCGTGAAACCGCCACGGCGCGATCGGCTCTTTCATGGCCGCATCAATCCGCAATTTCATTTTCGAAAAACCGCTTATTGGCCGCGTGCCGCCAGTTGTCGTAAACACGAAATCACCATGCCAGCGCGGCAACCCTTTCAAGATCTCGACGGCCATCGGCGGCAATGGGATTTCATGCGCGGCGTCCCCTTTCATGCGCGCCGGGGGAATGGTCCAAAGCGCTTTATCGAGATCGATTTCGGCCCAACGCACTTCCGCGACTTCGCGAAGCCGCTGGCCACTTATGAGAAGCATCCGCGCGAATGGACCAGCCGGATAGCCGACGCCTTCCGCGGCCGTCCAAACCGCCCGGATCTCGGTATCATTCAAAACTCGCTGGCGAGGCTCTTTGCGGCCAATGAGTTCGCTGGTCCGAATGCCGAGGCATGGTGACGTTTCAAGCCCGTATAGGCTGCGCGCAATGGCCCAGTTGAATAGCTTACTAGCATAGGCAAAAGTCTTATGCGCCGAGTGCGGGCGCCCGGAATCGGCGATTTGTTCGAGTGCTGTTACAATATCGCGGCGGTTGATTTCAGTAATCGGGCGCGCGCCCCAACGGCCGATCAACTCCCGACGAATCGCCGCCTCGACCTCTGGGCCGGAGCGGAGTTTGGTCACGTGGCGGGCGATAAATTCCTCGGCCACCGACGCTAAGGAGTTGGCCCGCCGGTGCGCCTCCGCGCGCGCCTCGGCCTCTTTCTTGTCCTTTGGGTCAATACCCCGCTCGATATCGCGCAGCGCTTCCAGGGCGACCTCTCTGGCCTTGGCGAGCGGCATAATTGGATACTGGCCGATCATCCGCCGCGCCAGCTTGCCGCGCAGTCGGCGCATGACGATGAATGTCAATTTGCCTTTATCGGTGACCCGGACGCCGAAGCTCGGCACCGCCGCATCCCAAAGCATCTTGCGGGTTCCGGGCGCGGCGGCTTTCATGGCCCGCAAGGCCCTATCGGTGAGCATAATTTTCATGACGAGATGCTCCTTTGGGGCAACATCGGGAAACTATGGGGCAACACATTATGTTTGTCAACGGGCGGCATCGCGTGGCACCGCAATAACACATAAATATCTATTTTTCAAAGAGTTGACAGCCAACGCTCGCGAACGCATTTCATCGGGCGGCGCTTGCTGGCACAAGCTACCACGGGATTCGTAATGAGGGGGTCCGGTGTTCGAATCACCGTTGCGGCACCAATAGTTTCAATATATTAGGCATGATTTTCGGCAACTGCTCCGGCGATGTGCCATTCCGGTAAGCGCCCGGTAAGCAGAAACCGGAAATTCAGGGAAAGCGCGAGCTATCACTGAATCTTGGTGACGGAAGGGGTCAGGCGGCAGCGGCTTGAGCTTTCGGCTTGACGACCTCAATTCCGTCGGTGAATCTTACACCGAGAATTATTTTCGGCAACTGGTTGTGGCCATCGAGGCGACGCCAGTTTTTCTCGGCGGCCTCGGCCAGCTTGAAGATCATGGCGAGCGCGGTCTTGTTCGAGAGACATCCTTTGGAGCGCACTGTTCGGTGGCGGACCGTCGCGAATGAGCTTTCGATGGGGTTGGTCGTTCGCAGATGCTTCCAGTGCTCAGCCGGGAAGTCGTAGAAGGCAAGCAACGCGTCGCGATCCTTGATCAGGCACTCGACAGCCTTGTCGTATTTGACGCCCCAGGTTTCGATTAAGGCGTCGAACGCGGCGAGTGCATCCTTCTTGGTCTCGGCCATCCAGATCTCCGGGAGCGCACGCTTGGCCTTTGATTGCTGGCTCTTGGGCAGCTTGTTCAAGACATTGGCGGTCTTGTGCACCCAACAGCGCTGGCCACGCGTCCTCGGCCACACCTCCTCGACCGCCTGCCAGAAGCCGAGGGCGCCGTCGGTGACCGCGAGCTCGGGTCCCATCGCAAGCCCCCGCCGTTTGAGGTCGAGGAGGAGCTCTTTCCACGATTGCGCGCTCTCGCGCACGCCGTCGATGAGTCCGACAAGTTCCTTTTTGCCTTCGGGCGTGGCGCCGATGATCACCAGCAGGCACTGCGCGGCCTCCTCGAGCCGGGCTTGCACATGGATGCCGTCGAGTACGCCTTAACCCCAATTTTCGCCGCGCGTCGTCCGCGAATAGGCGAGCCACGTGAGGTAAACGATGTCATATAGCCCCTGCGGCCACACGTTCGCATTCCTCAGTCATTGTGCAATTCGCTTACTACATTTTGTGTCAAGGAAAATCGTAAGGGGCGCCGCAAAAACCGGAAACCGGCTGGCCGCCGCTTAGCATCCGCTTCGATCATGATATCCGGGCAGCGCTGGAAAAAGCGTCCAAGGATGATAGGCGGCCGGTGTCCCAGCTTGTGCAAAAGATCGCGGCCGATTGGCTGAAGGCGAAGGGGTATCTGAAATGAGCGATGGTTTAACGGACCGCGACGCGACAATAGCCGCGGCTCATCGAGCGCTTGAGACATTGGCGGAAATGCGCGGTTTCTCGAATACCGATTTAGTGGAGCTTGGCAAGACGCTGATTGTCCGCGGCGAAGTCGCAAACCGCAATAGCCAAGGATGGCGCTCGCTAGACTTGGAAGGCGAAGTTGTGAGAGCGCCGCAAGCAGCCCCTTAGACATGTCCCAATCCTTGATGCGGTTCTCGCTGGTGTCGCCACGCTTGGAATACCATTCCATTGTCGCCGCCGCATCTTCATCCACACGATTGCTGGCGATGGCGTGATAGCGATAGGGCGACTTGTCCTCGAACAAGTCCAGATCGCGAGGGTGGCGCACGACAATCAACCGGAATGCGTTGTTGTTCCTGTTCATGCAATGGACGGTCTCCGCGATTTCTCCATCCTGAAACGGCTTCCACGCGCTTTCGGGAATGGCGGCGATCGCCGCCTTCACCGCCGCGTCCCGATCCGCGCCGATCGCAAAAACCTTGCCGGTCTCCTCGCCATAATTGAAGATCGCCGCTTGATACGCCGCGCTGTCGGCGCGCATGGCCGTAATCTTCTTGCCCTTCGGCATGTTGCGCTCGCAGGCTTGCAGAAACTCCAGGTTTCCCGCCGCCGGAGCCGCGTTGCCTTCGCGGAACTCATGGCCGATGACGAGACCTGTTTCCGCTATATGCCCCACCATCGGCATGTAGCCCTTCTAGCCGTTGGTCATCGCGTTACGGCCGGCGCGGACAAGGCCTATGACACGAAAGATCATATCGGAAACCTGCCCGCCGCGTTTTGGGGTTGGTGATGTTCGCCAGCCATTCTTCCTCCGGCGGCACGTCGCCAAGCCGCTCGAACTGCGCGCGCGTCAGGCTGCTTCGTTTGGTCGGAACCAGGTTCATGACGACCCCCTCTTTATAAACATGATAATGTTACGAAAGGGCGGTTTTTTTGACCGTTCATCGGCGGACCCACAGCCGGTCGAAAAACGAACCAGGCCCAGCGTCATGCCTCCGGCTCGTCGCTGTTGCCACGCGTTTCAGCTTCGTTATTGCCGATAGCTTCGCCCTGGCGAGCTTGATGAAGCGCTCCCAACGCGGCGAGAATTTCGTCATCGGACAAATCCGGCGACCAACCATAAGCAGCGGCGACGGCAACGTCGAGCAGCCGATGTGCTGCGACAAGCCAGGCAGCGCCCCCTGATCACGAAGATCGTATAGCTCCGTGATGTCGAGGCGTCGTGGACCGCTCGTGAGGGAGGCTTCCCGCGCTGCAAAGAGCGCGCGAGCGCGGTCGGCGATCGTCACGGCAAGGGGGTTGGCCATCACGTCGGCGAGCGGAATATCCGGCGTCAAACTAGGTGGGAACGGAAAACTTTCGAAGCTATGCCCGATGCGGTAACGTGGGCGGTTTTCGAGCGGGTTATGGGTTTCACTGGCCCACAGCTTATGAAATCGGGATTCCAGAACACCTAGGAACAAAGTCGTCTGATCAAGCAAAGACGACCAAGCTCCCGCTTGGCACTACGCCGGCCGGAGCCCAACGAAACGATCTGTGCTTGGCGACTTCGACCGTTACAAGAAATCGCTCCAGCCCGGCGATAGCCTCTCTCATGGCGCGCCGGGGCCGTTGGTGAAGCCACCAACGGGCAGCGGCACGGCCCTCTCGGTTCCCTTCGCGTCGATTTTGGACAATGCGTTCAAGATGGGCATAAGGCGCGGCATACGCTTGGGCTTGGGCTTGCGTCGCGGTCAGGCCAAAATCGATGACAAAACGATCTCGCGGTCGCCCTAGTGCTTCGTCACCGCTCCAGTACCTCCGAACCACGTCCGTGTTGGGACGGCCGTTGGGATTGCCCCCGGCGTTGAGAAGGAGTTCTGCCGTGGCATGTTCAACGACAAAGCCCTTTTCTTCCTCGTCCTGCTCATCGTCGTCGTCAGCCCTGCGGCCGGCGACCTTGACGCCTTGAAAGGCTATCCCGCGATTTTCGGCGAGAAATCGCAAATTTCTTAGATCGAACGGAAGATCGGCGTCGCGAAGATCGCTGCGGATAGCCCGCACAGGGCGACCGTCAAGCGTGCTTGTGGCCGCGCTCGCGTCGTCGTCGATCGCAAAACAGACGATCGAAACCGCGACGGCAGCGCCTTCGATTACCCACGGCAAATTATGTTGCGCCTCGAAAATTCTCATGCAGCGATGATCCTATCGAGAACCTGACGGCTTGGCTCCGCGTTTGCGATCGATTTTGTCGCAAGCAGTCCTACGCGCCGTACACGATGCTCCGCGACCATGGCGCGCGACTTCTCGAACCAATAGCAGACGAGGTCGGCCCCGGCCGGCACCCTGCCCTGATAACATTCGCGCATTTTCCCCACGTAACCCGTACCAAGCCGACGTAAGTGGAATTTAGACCCCATGAAGGGCGGATTCCCTACGATGACGTCAGCAGCCGGCCATTGTGGCTCCTCTCCGGTGTCCTCGTGTAGGATCGCGTCCCCTTCGACAATCCCCGGCAACGAGCTGAGAACGGGCGCGCGGGAAAGATCAAAGCCTTTCCGCAGCATCCACTGGATTTCGCCAATCCACACGGTCACACGGGCCAGTTCGACCGCATAGGAATTTTTTCGATTCCCAGCACGGCGTCCGGACCGACAAGCGGAAAAACGCGCGGAATGCCGAATGTCTCGCTCTCGATGATAACAAGAAGTTCGATGTCCTTCAGAACCTTCAGCGCGACGTACAGAAAATTCCCGGACCCGCACGCCGGGTCAAGCACACGGAAGAGGCGCAACCGTTCAAGAAAAATGTCTCTTAAGCGGGCGCTCTCGGCGTCGGGGCTGGCTGCCAGTCGCCGCGCGCGCTGCCTGGGTTCTGCCGGACTCACAACCGGGAGCTCCTCGAACAGGGTCGGCGAAGAAGCCCGCCGTTGTCGTTGTGCCAACGGCGATGTCGGCGGCGCAGTGGACAAACGCGTAATCTCCTTGCGCACATTAGCCCACTCGGCAAGAAGAGGTTGTGTGATTACCGCCTGGATAATTCGCTCAATCATCGCGGGGTCTGTATAGTGAGCTCCGATCTGGGACCGTTTGCTCGGATCAAGGCCACGCTCAAAAAGAGTCCCGAAGATCGCGGGTTCAATGGCGCTCCAATTCAGCGCAGCAACCTTCTCCAGAAGCGTGAGGTCCTGGGCTTCAAGCGGCAGCACAACGTCATCGCTAAACAAGCTGCCGTTGAACCAATCCACGCGGTCCAATCCATAAATTCCGCCGCGAGCCATGTGCTGAAAAAGGCCCCGAAGCAGGCTTTCCGCTTGATCCGGCGTACGCTTGGCGTGGCGAAGGAATTTATCGAACAGGCGCTCTTCGAAAAGCTGGGAATCCTGTGCGAACAGGCAAAACAATATCTGGTTCACAAAATGCGCCACTTGTTGCGGAGGGTGGCGGCGCTGGCGAAGGCGTCCGGCGAGCGTAGCGAATTCCGTTGCGGCTTCTTCTGTAACGTCGGCTCGTTTTTTCGTCGGTTTCAGCGCATCGGGATTCGTGAATACGTTTCTGAGAATCTGGACGCGTTCGGGGTCAAGCAGTTCCTCAAGTTTGATGACGATCGTGGTGCTGACCAGATCGTTCCAATTCGTGTGTATCTCAATGCGGTCGGTATCACATGTAAGGAGCAATGGGGGATTGGCGAGTGCCCCGACGTAATTCAGCAATTGCTTCAGGGCGGCGCCAAGGTTCGCATGGCGTTTTTTGTATTCCACGGCGAAACAACCGCGCTTCCACACATCGGCCCAACCTCTTCCTCCCGTGGCGCGAGTCGCGCCTTTTTCGAAGGCATAGTCGTTGCCTTCTGGGTCGGCCTCAATTGGCGTAGGCTGTCCTAGCAAACGACAGAGGTCGCCAAAGTGCTCCTGAGCTGTCTGACGTTCGGTGAGAGCAACCGGCCGCCATTTATGGATGAATTGCTGAGGTGTCACCCAGCCCCCACGCGCCTTTGAAACCCTGCCTAGTCGGCTCCGGCATCACCGCCTATCAGACGAGGTTGAAATCGCAGCTTACATCGCGTCGCGCACCCGTCCCGTTAAGTCAATTCGACGCGCAAGGTGCGGCCAACGGCGCTTGCGGCGCGGCGCAAGGTGTCGAGGGTGACCGACGGGATAGCAGGGTCAAGAAGCCGGTCAAGCTGGCGGCGACTGGTTTTCATCCGCGCCGCCATTGCGACTTTGGTGATGCCTTGCTCCTCCATCGCGGCGGCAAGCTGCTCGGCGATGATTTCCTTGATGGCATGATCCTCGCACGCTCCCAGCATGCCTTGATTGGCAAGGAAGTCGTCAAAGGTCTCTTGGCTCACGCTGCCTTTCCGTCTCTTGACCATCACGTCACCTCTCGTTTGCGTTTCAGGGCAAGGTCAATGTCCGCTTGCGGCGTCTTCTGCGTCTTCTTGATGAAGCCGTGCAGCAAGATCATGTAACCGTCGCCCATGCAGAAAATCACCCGCGCGATCCGGTTGCTGTCGAGCGCGGAGCGCACCTCCCACAAGCCCTTGCCGAGGGGTGCGCAATGCGGTCGCCCAATCGGCCATCCGAATTCGACCTTCTGAATGTCCGTGCCGACCGTGTGCCGGTCGGCGGCGGATAATTCCAGAATCCATTCGCGCACCGGATTGCGCCCCGCCGCGTTCAGATAGAACCGCGCGGGCAGTTTCTTGCTGCAGTCGATCATTCAAGGAATGAGTGTGCCAAAATTGGCACACTTTTGCAAGCCCTTTTAATTATGCACGGGAACGCCAAGGCCCTCCGATGTCTTCGGCGGTCAATTGATCCTTGGGAACGGTGCGCCGCCGGTCGAGGCGGCCCGTTCGCACACGATGAAAACGCAAGAGCCGCCGCGCCTTTTGAACTTGGCTCAACCATCCTGCCGAAAGCACGGCATGGGCGTGACGCGCGCGAAAAGCTTCAAGGATTTCGACTTCCGGCAATTCTTCCACAACATCACCTTTCTCAAAAACGAACGTTTTTGAGAGCCAAAGTCAACGAGCATAATTCTTGATGATGCACACAACACAGTGACGGTGGCACAAGTATGGTTAACGTGTATTCACACCAGAATGTAGAATATAGCGTTGTTTTTGTTATTTCCGAGTAAGCTTGCTATTGCTCGTCTAGTTGCTTCGGCATTCACCCAACTTCTTACGATGGAACGTTTATGAACAATAAATTTAAATCGTCTGCTGCCGGATTAGGTCTTATGGTGGTTGCTGGCACAGCAACGCCCCCAGCACTTGCTGAAGATTTGAAACCGTTTCAAGAATTAATTACCGGCCACGGGGGCACCGGGCCATCCGGGGCTAATTTGTTTGAGATCACTCCGCCGAGCAACCCCAATATACGTTGCATTGTAGCTGTGGGAAAATGGCAAAGCGGGGGTAATTCAATATTCTGCTATCCGAATGGTACTGCACCGGCACCTCGATAAAGCAGTGAGTACGCCAAGCCGCACTTCACCCAAGGCTTAATCATTCAACGGGGCCGCCACGGCCCGCCGATGTCTTCGGCGGTCAATTGATCCTTGGGAACGGTGCGCCGCCGGTCGAGGCGGTTTGTGCGACACGGTGAAAGCGCAAGAGCCGCCGCGCCTTTTGGACTTGGCTCAACCATCCTGCCGAAAGCGATTGGCATGCGCTCCAAATTCACGAAGAACAAGCGGCTCGAAAAGGCGGGGCAGGAATCTATGCGCGGAACAACCGCGAAGCACACCTTGAAACACTCAAGGAAAGCGTCGCCAGTGGAGACGGGGTTAGCCAAATCGTAGCGCATTATCAGAGGGAAGCGACCCGCCCGAATGCTGCCACTCCCAAGCCATCGGAACATTCAAGGCGCTAATCTTTAGGGGTCAAAAACTGCACCCTAGCCTTATGTTGCAGGGCTTTTCTGCGCTGTGCAGATTTCTTTTGCACAAGAACCTTGCTTTGAAGTGAACCGCCTCCGAGGTAGCAGATCGATAATAAAAAGGCGGAGCAATTTGCTCCGCCTGTTCATCTTCGTCGTTGTTTTCGATCAGCGGCGACCGAGGATGGTGTTGATGGGATCGACGATAAGACCCGTCACGAAACCCTTGTCATGGGGGTCAACGCCGATCGCGTGAAGCAGCTGATCACGGAAAAGGGGAATCAACGCGCCGTCGTCGCCGAGCGGCTTGCCATCGAGAATCTCCCCGATTTCGATGTGGGTCATGCGCTCGGGCAGCAGCTTGTTGAGGCCGCCCGTGCTGAGAGTGACAAGCGCATCCGTCGTGTCTTGGAACGGCTTCAACTCCGACGAGCACCGGTTGGCGGCGTCATCAATTTTCTTCGAGACCTCCGCCTTCTGCGACGCAATCAACGCCTGCAGCTCGGGCAAGATTTTGAAGGAACCATCGTTCGTCTTGAAGGCGATCTTATCGGGGTCATGGCCACCCTTGCGAAGGTCGTTGATACCGGTGTCGATCTCCCTCATCACCGGCGCGACCTTCGCTTCGAGTTTATCGCGGTAGGGGGCGACCTTCGCGTCGTAGAAGGCGTTAGCGAACGCCGGCGCGCCGGTGAAAACGAGGCCCGCGAACAGGATTGCGGCCTTGAGGCGATTCTTGATGTCAGACATCTCGGGTCCTCTCTTAAGCGCGGCCCAACTATTGGGCCGCGATGAGGACAAGCTGACATTAACCGCCTTTCAAATCGCGAGAGCGCAACGTCCCCTCCCGCGAACCCCCGGGGCTTTCTCCCCTCCCCCGTGTGCCCACAATCGGGCCAGCGCATGACAGCTTGCTCTCAGAGGGTGCCATTCCGCGCATCCGCGAGAGCAGGGGTAACGCCAAACGGTAGATAGCCGCCAATCGGTAGGCAGCTTATGAGACCAAGCGCGATCAAAGCCGCGATGATTATGAAACGCATTGACGTCATCCTTTCCGAAGAAGGTCGCTCATGAATTGCTGGTACCACGCGGTGTACGGTCCCAAAATGTGCTTATGGAAAGCCATCAATATAGGTCCCGCAGTGATAACATAGCCAGGATGATACGGCGTACCGTTTTTCCCTTGCTTCATCTGCACGTCGCCGACGTGCCAAAGTCCGATATCGCGCATCCTGTAAAGGATGTTGTCGCGCAGGCGGTCCCGATAATCCTTGAACTCTGCTGTCTTTGGATTGAAGACATCCGTCGCCAGTTCAATAAGACCGGCCGATCCGGGTGGCCGCGCTAACCCGCGGCGAACGAGCTTCTTGTGTGCCTTGATCGTCCGCTCGTCGCAGCCGATCTTGAGGCATTCCTCCAAGTGCTCGGGGTCCATCTGATGCCAGCTTCCGACGACGCGTGGGCCAAGAAAGCGGACCATAGGATCAAGGCCACCCCACAGGAAATCCCGGAGTGCGTCGATCTGCTGGAATGCCAGCTCAACATTGTCCCGCGACACCTGGGCGTCAGGATTCAACCTCTTATGTAGGTCGTGCAAATTCGAAACGTGCTTGGCAATTTCTTTGTCCAAATCGTTACCGTCACCGCCACCGGTTCCATTGCACGAGTTTGCCTTAGGGTCGTCCGATGAAGGATCAAAAAACATGCGTCTCCTCCAACAATAGCTACGCATGTAGGAACTGACGGCGACGACGCAATACGTTGGCGCTTGGGGGAGTCGAGGGAGGGTATCCCTCCCCCCGTGGCCCGCGCCCAAACAGATCAAGCCGCCGGCACAGGATCACGAACTCCCGGAAAACCTTTTTGAACGCGGCGCGATTGTCGCTCCTGAAATCGGCGATGGTCTTGAAGTCCGGCTTCAAGCTTCGCAACAGCCAGATGATCTCAATGTTACGATAACATTCGGCCTCAAGCCGGCGGCTCGACCGCACCCGGTTGAGATAGCCGTATATGTACAGCTTCAGCAGATCGGCCGGCGCGTAGCCGGGACAGCCCGTCGCCTTCGGCGTGACGCGACGAAATCCCGCCCCCGCCAGGTCGAGTCCATCGACGAAAGCGTCGATGAACCGCACCGGATTATCAGCGCCGACATAATCGTCCACCGCCTCCGGCAACAACAGAAGCTGCGAACGTTCGAATCCAGAAATGTGTGTCATGGCGGCCGATTCTATCGCACCAGCCGCGACAACGGAATCCGGTCAGCCCGGCTTTCCACACAGTCTGCTTGGATTCTGCACAATGGGTCGCGCGGTAACATGCAAAACAGCGGACCGTATGCCCAATCGGCGAGTTGTCGCGCCTCTGCGGCGTACATATCGAGACGATCCGCTACTATGAAAAGATCGGTATGCTGCCAGCCCCGCCGCGCACCGAAAGCCGGCGTCGGGTTTATGGGCCAAAAGAAACGCGGATACTCGTCTTCATCCGTCGCGGGCGGGAGCTGGGGTTCACTCTCGGAGAACCCAGCGACGGAGCTTAGGCGGGCAGCCTTACGCTAAACATGCCGCGAGAGCCGCGGCGGAGGCCAGGAAAAATCGATCCTAGGGTAGATGCGGTGGCGAACTTTTTAGAACGATTCCAAAGTGTGGACAACATGTGCAAAACTCGCAAAGATGTACGGCTCTAAGCGCCGGAAGATGCGAGCAAAAAAGGGAGTCAAGCTTTTTATTTTTATTCAAAATGTGAATAGCGGGAATTTGCGAAAAAAGCTTTTGACGTCGCGCCGCGTTTGTGGGCGTTTTGGGGTGCGTAACGCGTTTTTTGGGGGTTGAGTTTCATGACGACGCATGGGCCTGTCCGCTGGCGGCAAAGGGAGGCTTCGAGGGCGATACGGGCGGTCGAGCAGGCCGGGTTGAGGGTAAGCGGGGTCGAGGTTACCCCGAATGGAACAATTCGCGTCCTGACCCCCGTTGATGGCAAGCAAGAGGTGGCGCAACCGGAAATTGGCATCGCAAGAAATGCCGCAGACGTCGTTGCGGCCCGGCTCGCCGGCGAGTAGCCACATGGGGCGCGTCAAGATCCCGTACTACGTCGCCAAAAACGGCCGCGGCTATTGGCAGCCGACGCGCGTCATGCGGGAAGCCGGATTTGAGCCTGTCGCGTGCGGACCGGACGGCCCCGAGGCGTGGCGAAAAGCCGCCGATTGCCTAGCACGCTGGAAAGAATACGCCGCGGCAAAGCAAAGGCCGATCATCCCACTTATGCCAGCCGGGTCGCTTGCCGAAGCGTTCCAGCGCTATCGCGGGACGGCCGAATGGTCGGCGAAGGCGCCGCGCACGCGCGAGGAATGGGAACGCGCGTGGTTCCACATTGGGCGCGTCTTCGGCGACGTTCGCCCGCACACTGTCATGCTTGAGCATATCAGCGGCTTCAGGGGGATGGTCGAAGGGAAGGTTTCAAGGCGGGAAGCGCACCGGGTTATCAAGATTTGGCGCGCGCTTTGGCGCGTCTCTGCCGCAATGGGATATTGCCAGCGGGACGCGGATCCATCGCTAGGCGTGCGTAACAAGGAGCCGGAGCGCAGGCAGGCACTTTGGAGCTACCGGGAAGCCGCCTTGCTGGTCAAGGGCGCGTGGCGGGCCGGATATCGCGGCCTCGCCGCCGCCATCGCCGTGGCGTGGGATTCTTCGCTTTCCCCGGTTGACGTTCGGAGCCTCACGCCTGCCCAGCGCGTCAGGGATAGCCATGGGGACGTGTTTATGTTGGCCCCGCCGCAACCATCACGCGACGCGCGAGCCGCGTTCTCGACACCTATCTGGTGAGGCTCGGAATCGAGATTGCTCCAGCCTCCCCCATTTTTAGGAATCGGTCCGGCCGCGCCTATTCCAAGGACACGCTTGGCGATGACTTCCGGGACGTGCGCATAATTGTCTTTGGGCCGGGCGAAACCCGGACGCTGGCCGATTTCCGCCGCTCCGGCGCGGTCGAAGGGCTGCGGGGCGGCGCCAGCGCGGAGCTGATCGGCAACAAGCTCGCCAACGACTTCGCATCATCGGCGAATTTGCAGAAAACCTATGCGCCGGTTGACTTGGCAGCAGTCCGCCAAGCGGACGCGGCGCGACAAAAGGCTCGGAAATCAAAATGACCGGCGATGGAAATCGCGTACAAAGTTGGAACAATTCCAACTTTTCGCCGGAGTGAGGATTTGGAAAGTTTTGTCAACGTGTTGATTTAATGGCGAGAGAGACGGGACTTGAACCCGCGACCTCCGGCGTGACAGGCCGGCGCTCTAACCAACTGAGCTACTCCCCCGCGACGCGGCGTCGCAATGGCCGCACAGGAGACCTGCCGGATAGGATAGGCGATAGGCCAAGTCAAGCGCGACGGAATCGGCTAACGGCCGACCGTCCCGAGTTAACGCATTTTTCCCCCGCCCCAATTTCTAACGTCGGGTGGATTGGATTTCAGCGATCGACCAACAGGCGGTAGCCGGCACCCCGGGAGGTTTGCAAATGCAGCGGATTGGCTGGGTCGCGCTCGATCTTGCGGCGCAGCCGATTGACCTGAACATCGACTGTTCGCTCGTTGGCGGCGACGCCTGAACCCGCGAGGGTTTCCCGCGCCACCGTTTCGCCTGCGTTTTCGGCCAGAAGCCGCAGCATCTCGCGCTCCCGGTCGGTCAACCTTACGACCTCGTCGCGCTGGCGCAGTTCGCCGCGGCCAAGATCGAAGCTGAAATCGCCAAAGCGCACCGACGCTGGCGGTCCCGCGATAGCGCGCGGCGCCGCGCGGCGCAGAATCGAGGCGATCCGCAAGGCGAGTTCGCGCGGCTCGCAGGGCTTGCCGAGATAATCGTCGGCCCCGGTTTCCAGACCGCGCACCCGGTCATCCGCTTCGCTCCGCGCGGTCAGCATCAAAATCGGAACCTGCGCGAGTTCCGACGCGCCGGCCCGCAGCCGCGTCGCGAAGGAAAAGCCATCCTCGCCCGGCATCATGACGTCGAGGACGATCAGATCGAAGGAGAGACTCTTGAGGCGGGCCATCGCTTCCGCGGCATCGGCGGCGGTCGTTACGCGATACCCCTCTTCGCTCAGCACGCGAGACAAAAGCGCCCGGATGCGCCGGTCGTCATCGACAATCAGAAGATGCGCGGCATTGTCGGCCGGCGCGCCCGCCGCGGGGCAGCCATCCGATGAGCCATGTTGGCTCACCGTTCCGGTCCCTCGGTGCTTGAAGCCGGGCCGGCGCCGGTCATTGCGGCAACCTTGTCCCGCCCGCCCGAGCCGGCCATGGCGAAGAGAAAGCCAGCCGCCTGCGCGCGCGCCCCCTCGGGGAGCTCCCCGAACACCCGTGCCAACCGCTTCGACTGCAGAAGCGCGACCTCCAGCGCAAGAGCCTCCCCCCGAGCGGTTGGAAACAATTGGCGCTGGCGGCGGTCCTTCATGCCTGGGCGTGCCTCGACATAGCCCCGGCCGATCAATTCCTTGAGGACGCGATTAAGACTCTGCTTGGTGATTTGCAAAATGTCCAGCAATTCGGCGATGGTTAGTCCCGGACGTCTCGCGACAAAATGCAAAACGCGGTGATGCGCGCGGCCAAATCCGAGCCTGACAAAATCGCGATAGGCGAAGAACATGAGCTCGATCAATTCGAACATCGGCGCGTCCGGCCTGGCGGCGGCCGCCAAAACCGTCCTCTCCGCGAGGTTTTGCGAAACGTCCCGCCGGCGAGCTATCAGATTCATGTGCGCGGCCTTTTACGTCAGGACTGTTGACATATTTCAGGAAGATCAGTACACGTCAAGCCCCCACCCGGCGGCGTTTTTTTTCAATAAGGCCCATGGTTTTGTGATCCCCGCCCCGCCATATTAGGCTGACTATCAATGGCCGCGCATTTCCGCGAAACCTCACCGCGGGCCCGGCCATAAGCCCAGGAGTGAGCGATGTCCGCTTTCCCCTTCGACCAGCGCGACGGGTTCATCTGGATGAACGGCAATCTGGTCGTCTGGAAGGAAGCAAAGCTTCACGTGCTTTCCCACGGTCTGCATTATGCCTCCTGCGTTTTCGAGGGCGAGCGCGCCTATGGCGGCCGCATTTTCAAATCCGCCGAACACTCGGAGCGGTTCAGAACCTCGGCGGAACTGCTCGATTTCGAGATTCCTTATTCCGTGGCGGAACTGGACAAGGCAAAGCAGCTCGTCGTAGACAAGAACAATCTGCCGAACTGCTACGTCCGCCCGATTGCCTGGCGCGGCAGCGAAACGATGGCGGTCGCGGCGCAGAACTCGACGATCAACGTCGCCATCGCCGTTTGGGACTGGCCGAGCATGTTCGACATCGAGCAAAAAATGCAAGGCATCAGGCTCGATATCGCCGATTATAGAAGGCCCGATCCGATGACCGCGCCGGCCCGCGCGAAGGCCGCCGGGCTCTATATGATTTGCACGATTTCCAAGCACCGCGCGGAGCGGCGCGGCTATGCCGATGCGATGATGTTCGATTGGCAGGGGCGGGTCGCGGAATGCACCGGCGCCAATATCTTTTTCGCCGCGAAGGGCGCGATCCACACCCCGATCGCCGATTGCTTTCTCGATGGGATCACGAGGCGCACCGTGATCGACCTCGCGAGACGGCGCGGCATCGAGGTGATCGAACGCCGCATCATGCCGGAAGAGTTAACCGGCTTCGATGAATGTTTCGTTTCCGGCACAGGCGCCGAGGTCACTCCGGTTTCCGAGGCCGGCCCCTACAAATTCACGCCGGGCGCGATATCCCGCGCGATGATCGACGATTATTCCGCCGAGGTGCGGCCAAAACAAAAGGCGGCGTGAAGCGAGAAGCATCCGCCGTTCCTGCAACGCTGCCTGCCCTGCCCTGCCCTTTCGGCGTGCCGGGAGGAAGATGGGTGACGCTGGGGAGAACCGGATCAATCCAGCGCCGATCCCGGCCGCGTTCTTGGCACGGATCCGGTAGGCATGGTCGGACCGCCCGGATTCTTTGGGTGCGCCCGCAACACCAAGAAGGACACATCGGCGCCCTTGTTGAACGCCGGTTTTAAGTCACAGCTCGAAATTCAAACCGATCCGTTACTGCCAAAGCCTCACCTTTCGGGGCCGACCGCACTATCGTGCCAGCGGCCGAGCAGATAAAAGGACAGCGCGGAAAGCGCCGCGAAAATCGCGATGCCGGTGGCCGAGATCAAGGCAAGCGCCGCGAACATGCGCGGGATGTTCAGGCGATAGCCTGCTTCCGAGATGCGGAACGCGAGACCAGCCCCTTTGCCCGCATTGCCCGCCGCGAGTTCGGCGACGATCGCGCCGATAAGCGCTAGGCCGCCGCCGATCCGCACCCCCCCGAGAAAGTACGGCAAGGCGGCGGGCAGCCGCAAATGCAAGAGCGTTTGCCAGTGCGTCGCACGATAGAGCTTGAAGAGATCGACGAGATTGCGGTCGGCCGAGGCGAGCCCGAGCGCGGTATTCGACAAAATGGGAAAAAAGGCGACGAGAAAAGCGCAGACGAGCACCGCCGCCGGCGCTTCGAGATAGATCAAAAGCAAGGGTGCGATGGCAACGATCGGCGTCACCTGCAACACGATCGCAAAAGGCAAAAACGAGCGCTCCACCCACTTCCATTGCGTGAACAATATCGCAAGGCCAACCCCGCCGGCGACGGACGCCGCGAGCGCGGCAAAGGTGGTTTTCAGGGTCACGAGCAAGGCGGGGAACAGCGTGGCCCGGTCGGTGAAAAGCGTTTCCAGCACGAGCGAGGGCGAAGGCAAAATATAGGCCGGCACATTCCATAGCCGAACGTAGGCTTCCCAGGCCGCGAGCACGCCCGCGAAGACCAAGACCGGCGGGCCATAGCGCACGGCCCATTGCGGCAAGCTCCCGTCAAAGGATTTCATTTTACATCCGCATCCATCGCGCCGTGCAGCGCCCGCGAGGCTTGCGCGCAATAATGCGCATAGGCCGTGCTCGTGCGGAAATTTCCGCGCGCCAAAGGGGCATCGATTGCAATCTCCGCGACCACGCGGCCGGGCCGCGGGCCCATCACCGCGATCCGGCTCGAGAGAAAAACGCTCTCGAAAACAGAATGCGTAACGAAGACGATGGTTGTGCCAAGCTCGCCTTGCAAGGCCAATAAGTCGTCGTTGAGCTTGAACCGCGTGATCTCGTCGAGCGCCGCGAAAGGCTCATCCATCAGTAGAACCAACGGGCGCAGGACGAGCGCGCGGGCGATCGAGGCGCGCATGCGCATCCCGCCGGAAAGCTCGCGCGGAAAAGCCCGGCCGGAAGGGGCAAGCCCAACGAGTGCCAAGGCCTCGTTAACCGCGGGACTAGCTTCGCTCCGCGCAACCCCCCGCAATCGCAGCGGCAAGAATACATTGTCGAAGACGCTCGCCCAGGGCATCAAGGTTGGGTCCTGGAACACATAGCCTATGCTTGCGTGGTCGAGCTCGAAATCCCGCGTAAGCGTGCCGGAAGAGAGGTTGTCGAGACCGGCGATGAGCCGCAATATCGTCGATTTACCGCAGCCGGAAGGACCAAGCAGGGTCAAGACCTCGCCCTCCCGCACGTCAAGATCGAGGCCGGCCAGCGCGACCGTCCCGTTCTTGTAGATCTTTCCGGCATTTTGGATGGAGACGAGAGGCTTTGTCATCGGCGCCATGAAAGGAACTTGGCAAAACCCAGCCGTTTCATTGGCGCGGCCGCAACTCGATCCCCACGCCATGTCCGATGAATTGCAAGGTGTAGGCGCACTTATAATCGAGCTCCGGCTTGAAGAGCCCCGCTTCCACCATCTTGACAAAAAAGCTCTTGACCCTTGCGTCGCGCATGGCCCCGATGCCGAGCGGCAACGAGTCGCCCGAATCGACAATGCCGTATTCCTTCATCTTAGTGACCGAATAGGCAAGCTGATCGTCGCCGATATCGGGATTGTCGCGCTTGATGAGAGCATTGGCCGCGCGGTTGTCGTCATAAATATAATTGTACCAGCCAATGATCGAGGCGTCCACGAATCGCTGGACGAGATCCGGATTCTTGTCGACGAGGCCGCGCGTGGTTTCAATCGTGGTCGAATAGGAATCGTAACCGTGGTCGGCGGCGAGGAACACATTCGGCTTGAACTTGCCTTGCCGTTCGACCTCAAAGGGTTCCGACGTCGCATAGCCCTGTTCGATCGAATGTTTGTCGGCGATGAAAGGCGCCGAGTTGAACGTATAGGGCTTGACGTTTTCGTCTTTAAAGCCATAGGCCTTCTTCAGCCATTGGTAGACCGAGACAAATGCGTCTTTGCCGATGAAGGCGGCGGCCTTCGGCAGATCCTCGATCCGGTCGAGGCCAACGCCTGGATGCGACATCAAAATAAAAGGGTCTTTTTGAAACAGCGCGGCAACCGCGACGATGGGAATTTCTCCCGCCACCGCGTCAAAGGCTTGAATGAGATTGGCGCCGAGATCGAATTCGATTTTTCCCGCCGCCAGCAAGAGCCTGTTATTGGCGCTGGGGCCGCCTTGCAGGATCGTCACATCGAGTCCGTATTTTTCATAAGTTCCGTCGGCCTTGGCCTGATAGAACCCGCCATGCTCGGCTTCCGCAAGCCAGTTCGTCGCGAAGGTCACTTTGTCGAGTGCGGCGGCCGGAGTGGCGGCAAGAGCAAGAGCCGCGAAAAGGAGAGCAAAAAATTTCAAGACTAATCCTCAATCGGCGGCGGGTTGATCTGGCCGCGCGCTTGCGGATGATAACAACAATCGCGGGAAATATGGCCGGGAAGTTTAACTTTGGACTCACACCCGCGTCGTGAGCTTTGGGCCGGGACGGGCGCGAGCGGGATCGCGCCGAGCACAAAACCCACGATTCCCGTCTCGTTAAATATGATACTCTGCCAGCCGGTCAATTGCTGGCGTCCGGACTCATGATGGGCGCAAAGGGCCCCGTCTCATCAGCAACAGAGAGGTCTATAAAAGGGGCCCGCGGCGCGGCGCAAGTTCGACGCAGCCTACTTTGATGCGGCGCGCGGCTTGGTGAATGAGACCGGCAAGGAGTTGGGTCCTATGGCGTGCGCTTGCCGTCCTACGTAGGCTGGAACGTGGCCGTACAAGCAGCGTCCGGGAAGGCGGCGGCTACGGCGGTCGATCAGAGGCAGGGAAACGCCGAGCCCGCCGCCATTCGTGTCAGCGTCGCGGACGGATCGTCCGGCGCAATTTGCCGCATGACGCCAAGTTGCTTGGGGCAAACGATCACGGCGTATGCGTTATGTCACCTGTTTGGACAGCATTTTGATAAGCAAAAATGCGCCAGCCATCTGCTTGGAATGCTTGATCTCAGCATTTTTCCGCGAGAAGCGAAAACCGCTTTCCGGAACGATTCTTAGATGGTAAGCTAGCGGAAGCCTCGACAAATGACGGGGCACGCTACGAGCTATGAGCCCTGTAGGGCCGGCCGGCTTCTAACTGCGTCGGTTCGTACGCGGAAAGATTTCGCTTGTGGCGCGGGCCGGCCGGGCACCGAATCGAGATAAAAAGGGAGATGGACGATGGCTATTGTGCAACCTGTAGGAGTCGGCACTATAGATCGAATTGAGGGCGGTAGCGGCACCATGGTGGTTCTGATCGCGATGATCATTCTCTTTGGCGCAGCGACGTATTTCACCGGCCGCTTGTATGGCAGAGCAGGATATATTGCCTGCGGAGTTGGGTTCGCGGTCGTATGCATCACGTTGGCCTTCCTCGGCGGGTTGGGCGTCTTCGGCTAACCATAAACCTGCCAATCAATAAAGCGTGGCGCGCCTAGCGCGCCACGCAACCAAAATCCCGCCTATTTGACCCGCCGAAGGCAGGTTTGTTCTCGCCTTCCGGAAGGAGGGGGAGAGACCGTCGCCGGGGCGCGAGCCGGTGACCTCGATGCCGGTCCATGGATCGAGGCGTATAACGCCCCCTTGAGGTCGAGTGCGGGACAGTTCCAACTCGTCTGCACGAACCGGTTCCAGGGCATAGTTTCCGGCCTGGCCGAAGCCGGTCTGAATCACACTCCAATGTTGCTCGCCGGCCTGCCACCGAAGGATTCCATCCCGTGGCTGATTGCTGAACTTTGGCCACCACAGCCAGCCGAATTGACGTCGAGCTCTTGATGCATCGCGTTCGATCAAAAAACCAATGTATCGCTTTGACAATACCCATCGGACCAGAGACCGACGAGAAGGATAAAGAGGAAATTCACCGATGGCCGTAGAATCTCATGCAATACGGCAGGCAAGGAGGCTCCTCACCTATATCATCGAGGAAAATGGAACTCCCTGTGAAGCGAAATTCGCATCCGGCGAGATTCTTCGATGCGGCGCGGGAAATCCTAGAATTTTTCTGACATTTCATTCAGATCGCGTACTGCAAGGCAATTTAAGTGATTTTTCTTTCGGCAAAGCCTACCTGGACGGCGAATGGGATATTGAGGGGGATATATTAAACGCGCTGGACCTTCGACTTCATCTAAAAGGAACGGGTAATTTGTTAATAAAGCTGAAGTTTATTATTGATCTATTCTTTACGCCTGCGACCTCAGTAAATAAGCGCGCCGTCGCTGCCCACTACAATTTTGGCGATGATTTCTATTTATCGTTTATAGACAGCAAGTACCGGTTCTATTCTCATGGTATATTCCATTCCGATGACGAAACGCTGGAGCAAGCATCAGAGCACAAGCTGCAGAGTATGTGCGGCGCTTTGGATTTAAAGCCTGGAATGCGCCTTTTGGACATTGGTGCTGGTTGGGGCGGGGTGCACCAATATTGCGGACCTCGCGGCATCCATGTTACTTCTCTCACATTAGCTGAAGATTCTTATAACTACACTGATAGCCTAATTAAGCGCATGGAGCTCAAGAATTGTTCCATAATTCTCGAGGATTTTCTCAATCATCAACCGAAGGAGCCCTACGACGCCGCGGTTATCTATGGGGTAATCGAGCATATTCCCTATTATCGAAAGTTCTGCGAACGGATTTGGGCTTGTCTTAAGCCTGGAGGACGCCTCTATCTGGACGGCGCCGCGGCTCTTCAAAAATACGACGTGTATGATTTCGCCCGCAACTATATCTGGCAGGGCACCCACACGTTTCTTTGCTTACAGGACATAGTCCAGGAACTTCTGTACTATGGCATGGAAATCGTGGAGATAAAGCGAGAAACCCACGATTATGAACTAACAATGAAACACTGGGCAATGCGGTTCGATAATAACAGTGAGAAAATCATCGAACGGTGGGGCAAGGAAATCTACCGCGCTTTCCACCTGTACCTCTGGGTCGGTTGCCACGCGCTTCGCGCAAATACCCTGCAAGCTTATCACCTCGTAGCGCAGAAGCATTTCTTGCCTGGACCCCGTCCAAGATTCACAAGACGAACGTACCAATTCATTCGCAGTCTTGTTTAGGCAGACTCCTCTAAATTTAGGGTTAGGATTTGATGGAATCTCGTAATGCGACACTGAAGTTCAACAGGAACCGCGACGGCCTAAACTAGTAGATCTTATCCAGGCCATGCTTAAGGGGATGCCCCATTACCGCCGATAGCTCAATTGATCGGCTTTAAGCTCACGTCTGTCGCTCGCTGGCAGGGAGTCATTGAATTGCAAGCCGGTGAACAGCATGCCAATCCTATGGGTATACTCCATGGTGGTGTCTTTTGGGACATAGCTGATGCAGCCATGGGCATCGCCTATGCTTCTACACTTGAGGAGGGCGAAACTCTGGCAACTCTGGAATTGAAGATCAATTTTCTCAAGCCTATTAGGCATGCGAAGCTGCGCGCTATTAAAGTTGTTCACAAAGGTCATACTGTGGGTCTAATGGAATGCGATATCCTTGATGAGAAGGATTCCTTGATTGCGCGAGCCAACCCTGACGTTTCATGCTTGCCCGGCGGCGGACCGAAAGATGGCACGGTCAGACTGAAATCGATGGGCGATCTAGGCAATGCCGGTCGCCGGCGTATTTTTCGAATCCGCCACCATGGGTTACTCGGGGACTGGTAACGTTTCCGGCACTTTGGTGGATTTCCTTGACGAAACCGGGAAACTCAGGGCTACTCCCCGTCGTTTATTCTTAGGAGTTGGCCGTCTCTGGTCGAACCGGCCGAAGGAGGAAACACGACATGTCGCTGAGAATCAATTCCGAAGCGCCTAACTTCACCGCCGAAACCACGCAAGGCACGATAAACTTCCATCAATGGATGGGCGATGGCTGGGCCATCCTTTTTTCGCATCCAAAGGATTTCACGCCGGTCTGCACCACGGAGCTCGGCTACATGGCCCGGCTGAAGCCGGAATTCGACAAACGCGGCTGCAAGATCATCGGGCTGAGCGTCGATTCGTTCGCGGACCACGGCCGGTGGGCGAAGGACATCGAGGAGACCGGAGGTTATGCGGTGAATTATCCCATGATCGGCGATCCCGAGCTGAAGGTGGCAAAGCTTTATGACATGCTGCCCGCGGACGCCGGGGATACGGCCGAGGGCCGGACACCGGCCGACAACGCCACGGTGCGCTCGGTCTTCATCATCGGACCGGACAAGAAGATCAAGGCGATGCTGACCTACCCGATGAGCAGCGGGCGCAATTTCGACGAGGTGCTGCGACTCCTCGACTCCTGCCAGCTTTCGGCGAAGCATCCGGTCGCTACCCCCGTGAACTGGAAGCAAGGCGAGGACGTGATCATCGTCACATCGGTGACCGATGATCAGGCTAAGGCGCGTTTCCCAAAAGGCTTCCGCGCCGTGAAAGCGTATCTCCGCTTTACCCCGCAGCCTTGACGGCATCGCCAACTTGGAGAGGATGAAAAGGTTTGAGCTTTCGGATCAAGCCGTAACGGATGCGTTGCGCGCAGCCGATCATATCGGATAGCGGAGCGTGCCGATTTCCGGCTAGAGCATGTCCTTAAAAAGTTGCCAGATTTTTTCGATAAGGACCTGCTCCAATATATTGCCATGGAGCGTTTCATTTTCGATCGGACGATTCCATCCGATCGAAAAGCGCGCTAATCTCTCTTTGTGACCTGTTCCCGGCGCCTGGCGCCTTCCCGGTCCGATGGAAGCATCGGACCTTGACGGAATGGCTCCCGCGCGGGATCACTAAGTTGGAGCATGTGCCGAGACATGCTCTCATGCCTTGGGTTGCGCAATCCTAGTCACCTCCCTGGAGCAAGGTAAATGGCGCAACCCGCCGCGAAACATACCGAAACCCCTGATGCCGCGCGGCTGCCGGGGCGCGGCCGCATTTATGATTCGATCACCGAGACGATCGGCGATACGCCGCTGGTGCGGCTAAAGAAGATCGCCAGGGAAAAGGGCGTCAAGGCCAATCTTCTCGCCAAGCTCGAATTCTTCAATCCGATCGCCAGCGTGAAGGACCGCATTGGCGTCCACATGATCTCGGTCATGGAGGGCGCGGGCAAGATAGCGCCCGGCAAAACCACGCTCATCGAGCCGACCTCCGGCAACACCGGCATCGCGCTTGCCTTTGTCGCGGCGGCGCGCGGCTACAAACTCATCCTGGTCATGCCGGAGTCGATGTCGATCGAACGCCGCAAGATGCTTGCCCTGCTCGGCGCCGAACTCGTCTTAACCCCAGCGGCGCAAGGCATGAAGGGTGCCATCACCAAAGCGCTGGAACTCGCCGAGGCGACGTCCGGCTCGGCGATCCCAAAACAGTTCGAAAACCCGGCGAATGTGGAAATCCATCGGCTTACGACAGCCGAGGAAATCTGGAACGACACCAAGGGCGAAGTCGATGTTTTTGTCTCCGCGGTCGGCACGGGCGGGACCATCACGGGAGTGGCGCAAGTCCTGAAGCCGCGCCGGCCGAATCTGAAAATCATCGCGGTCGAACCGGAAGATTCGCCGGTTCTCTCGGGCGGGCAACCGGGGCCGCACAAGATACAGGGAATCGGCGCCGGTTTTGTTCCCGCGATCCTCGACCAGTCGTTGATCGACGAAGTCCTTACCGTCGGCAATCAGACATCGTTCGACACGGCTCGGCTGGTCGCGCGCTTGGAGGGCATCCCGGTTGGAATATCGTCGGGCGCGGCCGTCGCCGCCGCGGTCGAAATAGGGCTGCGTCCGGAATTCGAAGGCAAAAACATCGTCCTTATTATACCGTCCTTTGCGGAACGCTATCTATCGACGGCATTGTTCGAAGGGTTTTGATTACGTTGGCGCAAGCTTCGCGTGATAGGGTAGCGGAACCTTTAGGGGGCGGCTGGTTTTTTTTGGAGCATTGAGGATTAAGAGCGTTCCTATGATTGGCATGATTATTGCTTGCTTTGGAGCGTTCAACGATGGAGAGTTTCCCATGACAGAACTTGCCCTGCTCGGTGCCGCGGCGGTTTTTACCTCAATCATGGTCCTTGTTTTCAACAAACGCCGTTTAACCGCCCCGCCCGTCTTGGTCCCCAACCGGAAGCGTCAATCCTAGTTTCGCGCTCCGCCAAACGGTTAATTGATCCGCCGCGCGGCACTGCGCGGCGAAGGAAAAGTTATCGATCTACTTATCAACTGATTAATAAAACGAAGAAAGACCGCATCAAGACCAATGGTGCCTCGGCAAGATGGCGCTTATCGCCACGCACGCCGGCGACCTCGCCAAGGGGCATCCGGTGGCGCAGATCAGAGACGACGCTGTGTCCCGCGCGCGGTTCGATTTCCGCTGGCAGGATCAGTTCAATCTCGGTCTCGATCCCGATACGGCGCGGCTGTTTCACGACGAAACGCTGCCGAAAGAGGCGCATAAAACCGCGCATTTCTGTTCGATGTGTGGGCCGCAATTCTGCTCGATAAAGATCACCCAGGATTTGCGCGAGGAAACTTTGGCGATGGCCAAGCGCGAAAAAGGCATGGCGGAAAAAAGCGCTGAGTTTTTGGAGAAAGGCGGCAAGCTTTATGTGTGTGGGGGCGGCTCAGATCGTCCGCCACTTCAAGAGGGCAAAAGGTCATTGAATTCAATATGGAATTGCGCCGCCGCGCTACTCATGAACTGCAGCCCAGAGTATCAATAATCATCGTTGGAAAAATCGTCTATGAGCGTGCCGTGAATGTTAACCGAGCGGAACAGTTCGACCGGGATATATCGATGTGTCGCGCGAGGATTTAAGTAGAGCCAGCTTGGCAATCGCGGAACGGCTGGATCGGCGTCTTCTGGCCATACGTTCACGAAAAAAATTGCCGACAACAGCCGAGTGGCATCTGCCAAAGGCAATGTCGGGTCCGCTTTCGTGCACACCGTGGAAAGCAATCTGGCATCTTGCGAAAATTGCATAAAAGCCCGACGTGCAAGTGAGCGCGTGAAACAAGTGTCCACACCAGAAAAATCGTTGTGGATCGCGTTAAAATTGAACCAAGGATGAAAAACGAACAGCAATATGAATGGGTGGTGCCTCGTGAATTGGTGGGCATCAATGAACGGATACAGCGCATTTTCTCTCGCGAGACGATAAGGCTCGACAAGGCGGCTCGAAACCGTCACAGGCTTTGGCACGTCGTCACGAAGACGAAGCCGCCCCTTCTGCAGAAACCGCTTTTGCTTGAGGTCTGCAGCGATTGCAGGCGCATCAGAGATCAATTGTGAGAAAGTCGCGTATGAGAGGTCCCAAGACTCCTCAAGGAAAACCCGCTCTCCCGGAAGTTCTTTTTCCAGGCGCTCTTTCAGACGATTGGCCAAATAGCCATGAAAGCCAAACGCCTTGATCTCAAAATATATGCCACCATGCTCGATCCTACAACGTCGAGCCTCCTGTCCCCAGCACGTCAGAAGCGGTTAGCAGGGTGTGCGTCTGGAAACGAACTTGGCAGCGCATGATCCATTCATACCCGGCCAATTCGGCAAAAGCGCCGTAGGTGTTCCCTCTGATGACATCCGCTAGAAGAATTCTGACGTTATTAATCGACGAAAATCCGTTTGAGATAAGCCCCTCGACGGCACGGACAATGAGTCGACGATGCGCTGCGCAGTTCGCCAAATTGAACGCATCGGAACCCCGGGGGAGCTTCCGTGATGCGCTTATTAAGTGCCATCGCGGCAATTGCAGAACTTTGCGCTGCAAGATCGGCGATGAATTCATGTCTCGTTTTGATGCGAGATTCCGTCACAGTCATGGTAGCGCTTCAAATCTCCATAAGCGGCTAACACGACGGCGCGCCGCCGTCGTCTAACCTTCAAAAAATCCATTAAGGTCAGCGATTTGGTGACGCTCAAGGCCAATGTCAACCTTGTCGAACCGGACAAAAGATCCCGCCCAAAAGACAAACCGCGCGCTTTACGAGCATATGTTTCCGTCAATCGTACCAAAATGTTTCACGTGAAACATTTTGGTACGATCGATGCGCGAAACGTATAGACTCCGCGCTCACATTAAGGCGCAAGAGCAAAAATGTCCTGTTTTCACCCGGCCGACTTCGCCGAGGTGGCGGAATGCGTCACTGCAGCAGCGGCAAAGCGCACGCCGCTTTCGATCACCGGTCTCGGATCGAAGGCGGCGCTTGGCAGGCCGGTGAAAAACGCGGGCCGCCTCGATCTCTCCCGCCTCAACGACGTCACCTTTTATGAGCCCGACGAACTCGTTTTCTCGGCGCTTGCCGGGACACCCATCGAGACAATCGAGACGATGCTCGCCAAGAACGTACAAGAACTTGCCTTCGAGCCGATGTCCTTTGCGGCGCTCTATGGCACGGGGCCCGGCACGCTCGGCGGATGTCTTATGGCCAATCTCTCCGGTCCGCGCCGGATCAAGGCGGGCGCGGCGCGGGATTTTGTCTTAGGGATAAAGGCGGTGTCCGGCCGCGGCGAGGCCTTTAAGGCTGGCGGCCGGGTCGTGAAAAACGTCACCGGCTATGATCTTTCGCGCGGGCTTGCGGGCTCATTCGGAACCCTTGCGATAGCGACCGAGGTGACCTTAAAAGTGCTTCCGCGCGGGGAAACCTCGGCGACACTGATACTTACCGGCCTCGATCCGGCGCCAGCCGTAAACGCACTTTGCGCCGCGATGGGCGCGCCCGCCGATGTATCCGGCGCCGCGCATTTGCCGTCTTACGCGGCAAAGACGCAAGGATACTCGAGCTCGATCACGGCGTTGCGCCTGGAAGGCTTCGCGCCCTCCGTCGCCGGACGGCTCGACCGGCTCGAAGCGATGCTGAAAGACTTTGCGCTAATCGCCCGGCTCGACGCGCCGGCATCCCAAACGCTTTGGCGGGCCATCCGCGATGTCGAGCCGCTCGCCTACCCGCGCGAAAAAATCATCTGGAGAATTTCCGTGGCACCAACCGCCGGTCCAAAGGTCGCCGAGACGGTTGCCCGCGCGTGCACTGCTGAAGCCTTGTTCGATTGGTCGGGCGGCTTGGTCTGGCTCGCGCTCGATCCTTGCCCCGGCGCGGCGGCGGGCGTCATTCGTCAAGCGGTTGCGGAGAATGGCGGCGGGCACGCGACCTTGATCCGCGCGCCGGAGGAGGCGCGCGCGACAATCCCGGTGTTCGAGCCGCAGCCGCAAGGTCTCGCCGCTCTGTCGCGGCGGCTGAAGGCGGCGTTCGATCCTTATGCTATTTTGGAACCCTGCCGCATGTGGCCGGAATTTTGAGATGCAGACGAATTTTACCCCCGCGCAGCTCAAAAATCCGGCGACGGCGGAGGCGGAGAAAATTCTCCGCGCCTGCGTCCATTGCGGCTTCTGCAACGCGACCTGCCCGACCTTCGTGCTGCTTGGCGACGAACTCGATTCTCCGCGCGGACGCATCTACCTTATCAAGGACATGCTCGAACAGAACCGGCCCGCCGACGCGCTGACCGTCAAGCACATCGACCGCTGTCTTTCTTGCCTCGCCTGCATGACGGCCTGCCCTTCCAGCGTGAACTATATGCATCTTGTCGATGGGGCGAGAAGCCATATCGAAAAGACGTTTGTGAGGCCGCTCGCGGACCGGCTGTTCCGGGCTTTTCTCGGCGCCGTTCTCCCTTATCCAAACCGCTTCCGATTTGCGCTTGCCGCCGCGCCCTTGGCGAGACCGTTCAACTCTCTCTATCCGCGGTTTGGCCGGACCGGGCGGCGCCTTGCCGCGATGTTGCGCCTCGCCCCTCGCCGCATCCGGCAAGCCGCCTGTCCGCGCTCGGGTCTGATCTTCCCCGCCGGACCACCCATTGCCCGCATTGCCCTTGCTTGCGGCTGCGTCCAGCAGGTGTTGCGGCCAGACATCAACGGCGCCGCGATTCGCTTGCTGACCAGGCTCGGAATTATAACCGTGCTTCCAAACGGCGAAGGCTGCTGCGGCGCGCTCCTTCACCATTTGGGCAAAGAAGCGGGCGCCCTTGCCCACGCGCGGGCCAACATCGATGTCTGGAGCAGGGAAATCGAGGGGCATGGACTCGACGCGATTTTGATCACGGCATCGGGCTGTGGCACCATGATCAAGGATTATGGATTTTTGCTGCGCGACGATCCGGCCTATGCGGCAAAGGCGGCGCGCGTTTCCGCGCTTGCCAAGGATGTGACGGAATTTCTTGGCCTGCTCGATCTGCCCGAACCGGCGCAACCTTGCGGCCTAACCGTGGCCTATCATTCCGCCTGTTCGATGCAGCATGGCCAAAGGATCGACGCCTTGCCACGGCGGCTCTTGACGCAAGCCGGCTTTACGGTCCGCGAGATTCCCGAAGGGCATTTGTGCTGCGGTTCGGCGGGCGCTTATAATATATTGGAGCCGGAGATTGCCGCGCGGCTGCGCCAGCGCAAGATCGCCAACATCATGCAAATCGCGCCCGACCTAGTCGCTACCGGAAACATCGGCTGCATCGCTCAAATCGCGAGCGGCACATCGATCCCGGTGCTCCATACGATCGAACTTCTCGACTTCGCCCATGGCGGACCAACGCCGGATGGCCTCGCGTGCCTTACGGGTTGAACGTCATTTCCCCAAGTGGCCGGAACAAATGCGCGCTGACAACCATCGTCTCAGAATTGCCGCGGATTCCGACGAAGGCGCCAGGGTATAACGGCAAAATGCCGCCCGGGTTGCGAGTCTCCCCGGCCAATGGTTTTTTGCACCGGCGATGAATTTTGCCCTTCTGGCTCGCCTACATGGGGTCCGGCGCATGCTTTCCGCGGCCAAGGCTACCGCGTTCGGGAGCCGTCTTACGAAAGGCCGCCGATGCAATTCAAGCAAAACGCAGGTAATGGGCGAGCCCGCGTCAATGCAATAGATATCGCGGCAATTGACATCAAGGCCTCTCCTTGCAACGAAGCACCGGCATGAACCATCAAGATCCGGTCGCCCGGCGGCGAACCTTTGCCATCATTTCCCACCCCGACGCGGGCAAGACGACGCTCACCGAAAAGCTCCTGCTTTTCGGCGGCGCGATTCAGCTTGCGGGCGAGGTTCGCGCCAAGGCGAACCGGCGCCAGACCCGCTCGGACTGGATGGGGATCGAGCGCGAGCGCGGGATCTCGGTCGTCACCTCGGTGATGACCTTCGAATATGGCGGCTGCGTCTTTAATCTTCTCGATACGCCGGGCCACGAGGATTTCTCGGAAGATACCTATCGGACGCTAACCGCCGTCGATGCGGCGATCATGGTGATCGATGCCGCGAAAGGCATCGAGACGCAGACCCGTAAATTGTTCGAGGTATGCCGCCTGCGCGATATTCCAATCCTGACGTTCGTCAACAAGCTCGACCGCGAAACGCGGGACTTCTTCGATCTCCTCGACGAAATCGAACAGTCGCTCGCGCTCGATGCTGCCCCTATCACCTGGCCGCTCGGGCGCGGCCGCGCCTTCGCGGGCACGTTCGACTTGCGGCGCAATCTCGTGCGTCGGCTCGACCGCGACGGCGCGCCCGTGCCTGTTTCCGGGCCAAACGATTGCTTCATTGCCGGCCTCATGAGCGAAGCGGATTTCACCAAGGCCCGCGACGAGATCGAGCTTGCGCGGGCGGGCTTGAAAGCGTTCGACCCCGAGCCGTTTCGGCAAGGCCATTTGACGCCCGTCTTGTTCGGCAGCGCCTTGCGCAATTTTGGGGTGCGCGACTTGATCGACGCGCTGAAAGATTTCGCGCCGCCGCCGCACGGTCTTCCAGCGGCTTCGCGAACCGTCGACGCCCGCGAGGAGAAAATGACCGGCTTCGTGTTCAAGATCCAGGCGAACATGGACCCGAATCATCGCGACCGGATCGCTTTTCTGCGCGTTTGTTCGGGCAAATTGACGCGAGGCATGAAGGCCAAGCTCGTCCGCACGGGCAAAAATATCGCGCTCAACGCGCCGCAATTCTTCTTCGCGCAGAACCGGCAACTGGCCAACGAAGCCTACGCGGGCGATGTCGTCGGTATTCCAAACCACGGCACTTTGCGCATCGGCGACACCTTGACGGAAGGCGAGGATCTCGTCTTTCGCGGGATCCCGAGCTTCGCCCCCGAGATCCTTCGCCGGGTCAAGACCGGCGATGCCATGAAGGCGAAGAAGCTACGCGAGGCTTTGGGCCAAATGACCGAAGAAGGCGTTGTCCAGCTCTTTTTGCCCAACGACGGATCGGGCGCGGTCGTTGGCGTCGTCGGCGCCTTGCAGCTCGATGTCCTCGCCGAGCGGCTTCAAGCCGAATATGGATTGCGCGTGACTTTCGAGACAAGCCGGTTCGAATTTGCCCGCTGGATTGACGCGAAAAATCCCGCCGGACGCGACGGATTTATTCACGCGCACCCCACGTCGACGGCGCGCGATCTCGACGGCTCGCCTGTCTTCCTGGCTGCCTCGGCCTTCGACCTCAAATACGAGCAGGACAATTGGCCGGAAATCGTCTTTTCGGAGATTAAGGAAAATTAGCGCGATCGCACCCTGCCGTTGTCAAGCACGGACCCGCGTTCGCTTCATTGGCAAGGTGAGTGAAATCGCAAAAAGGACGCCGCCGGTGCGCCGCCCATTAACCTATGGTGGATTGACCCATGCGGTGTGGAAAAGATTATCCTACTTCGTATCTTTTTTTTTCGGAGCCGAGAGGACCCACCGCGCATAAAAAAACAGAACAGTCACGAAGACAACCGCCGTAATGCCGCCAATAGGCGTCCCAACCCAACTCGCGATCTCAAGAAGCTCACCCATAACTTTACATTCCTTTGTTCGTAGATTAGCCGTCCGGATTGATTTTATTCGGGGCTGAACGGCGAAAGCGCCGAATGGGATGGTTGAGAATATGGTGTAATTGCGACACATGCGCAAGGAAAATGTTCAACGCTAACATCAAGTACGACTTGATCCTTCACCATGAAGCCGATCCGTGCCTGATGCGCCAAACGGCCGCACTGACCCATCCTTTTCACGCCGGCGTCATCGCCATGGATCAATCAGCCCGAGCGCTTCTTCGCTCGGCTGACCAAGCTACAAATCCGGCGTGTGGCGTGCATCGGTCGGCCGGGGAGCTCGGAGCCGCTTTCAAAGCTTACATCGATTATCGATGCCACAAATGCGGAACCTGGGCCGTTCCGCTGGACAAAGTCCACCGATGAAATCCATGTCGCCATCAATCGCTTCAGCAAACGCAACATCGGCGAGCATCTCACTCGGCTAAGCTGAAAATCTCAGAATCAGGATACTAGCCGTCATGCTCCGAATCTAGGTACGCACCCGATGGTAGTGTCCCAGTTTAATTACGGCAGATAAAGCTTGGTTTTTGTGACACAAGATCGCGGCTAGCAGCGTCGCGGCTGGAGCCGGAGAGGAGGAGACGGTGGCACCAAAAATATAAGACGGGCAACGCTAAAGGATTAGAATCACAATCAAATTTAACGCGCGAAGGATCAGCAAATGAAAAAGATTGCCCTTTTCAATCACAAAGGTGGCGTAGGGAAGACAACGCTTACCGTTAATATTGCGGACGCTATGGCCGAAGCGGGCAAGCGAGTATTGCTCGTCGATGCGGATCCACAATGTAACCTAACGTCTTTTTACCTCGAAGAGTCACATCTAGAAAAGTTGCTAGAGCGGGATGAGGTTTGAGTGAATCGCGAGGGATTCCCAAATCGGCTTTTTGCTGATTCAAGGTTGGGACTGGATTGGAGGCCAGCATGGATGACCAAGCCTTATTCCTTGGATCTTCGTGATC
>PEFW01000034.1 GCA_002890675.1 Candidatus Methylaffinis lahnbergensis | reverse complement strand
GTGGGCCTTCGCTCATGCGCGAGTGTTGCTTTCAAGCAGGCGAAACGGGAAAAAAAGAATCCCTCCCGGGCCGCCGCAACCGACCCTGCCAGCTGTCCGACGCGCCGTCATCAACGCCCTCTCGCCAAAGCAAATCTATGAACGATGTCCCCACTGCCGAATGCGCGTCAGAATACAATCGAAATAATTCTGCCAAAGTAGTGCTAGGCCCGATCAACGAATATGGCGAGAGGCATCCCTCTTCCGCGCCTGTTACAAAAATTCGTTTCATAAAATGCAGGACACTGCGAAAAGCTGGGTTACCAAGGGGGTCAGCTCTGGCGAAGTCGAAGTTTTTCTCAACCCCTTCGAAGAGAATGTGCCGGAAGATGAAACGCATGGCACCGTCTACGTGAGGATGCCGGCGAGTTTAAAGCGCCAGATCGAGGCCGCGGCGGAATCCGATGGCCTATCCGCGAACTCCTGGGCTATGCGCTGCTTCGAGAAATGCTTGGCTGAATGGTCCGCGCGTACGATACACGTCTAAACCTTTGGCCCGGCGGCGCGTCGGGGCGCTTTGGCACCGTTGCGTAATGGAATAAGGTGCAACAATGTCAGTCCGCAAATGCACATGGAAAACAGCGGCCGGCGAAGTGCGCCATGCTTGGCTTTGCGACTACACCGGCCAAACCGGCAAGCGCCACGTGAAAACCTTTGCGCAGAAGAAGGACGCGGACGCGTTTATTACCAAGGCAAAAGTCGAAGTCCGCGAAGGCGTTCACACGACGGATAGCGATAGCGTCACGATCCGCGATGCCGCGGACCTTTGGCTCACGACGGGTGCGGCTCGTGGGCTTGAGCGCGCCACGCTGGCCGCCTATGAACAGCACGCAAGATTGCATATCGTCCCTTCGCTTGGCCGGATGAAACTGTCGAGACTGTCGGCGCCGGCGGTCCGTGATTTTGAGGACCGGCTACGCACAGATGGCCGGTCGGCGGCGATGATCCGCAGGATCCTTACCAGCCTTGGCTCCATGCTTTCGGACGCGCAAGAGCGTGGGCTCGTCTCCCGCAACGTTGTCCGCGATCTAGGTTCACGCCGCAAGAAAGGCGCCGATCGCCGCGCGGACAGGCGCCAGAAAGGCCGTCTCAAGGTTGGCGAGAATATCCCAAGCCGCGAGGAAATCAGGGCCATTGTCGGGGCCCTGCAAGGGCTTTGGCGCCCTATCCTATTGACGGCGATCTTTACCGGGCTCCGGGCCTCCGAGTTGCGCGGTTTGCGCTGGGCCGACGTGGATCTCAAAAAAGGCGAGCTTCACGTCCGGCAACGGGCGGACCGGTACAATATCATAGGGCGGCCGAAGTCGGAGTCCGGGGAGCGGACGGTCCCCCTGCCACCGATCGTGGCGAATGCCTTGCGGGAATTGAAGCTTACCTGCCAGAGGACGGACGCCGAAATCGTGTTCATGTCGAGCCGCGGCCACATCCGGAATCATTCAAACATCGTGAAGTATGCGCTTATTCCCGCGCAGATCGCGGCGGGCGTCACAAAGCCCGATGGCACGGCGAAATATACCGGCCTGCATGCGCTCCGCCATTTCTATGCGTCATGGTGCATCATCCGGACGGGTGACGGCGGCCTTGGGCTTACACCTAAACTGATTCAGGAACGGCTAGGTCATTCGACGATCGGCATGACCTTGGATGTTTATGGCCACCTCTTCCCGCGTGGCGATGATGGCTCGGAGCTTGCAGCGGCGGAAAAGTCGCTTCTGGGGTGAATGCGACAAGGCTGCAACAAAACGCATGAAAGTATTTTCAAAACAACGTTTGAAGCGGACTGTAAAATCCGCTGGCTAAGCCTTCGTAGGTTCGAGTCCTACCTCCCCCACCATCACTGGAATGTACATCACAAAAATCCCAGCTTGCCGGGGGGGCGATGCCGTCCCTTTAGCGTTTCTTCCGTGCTGACGTAGAGGTTTCAAGATGAACTCCCCGACCATATCACCGCTTCGTTCCGGCCAAGTCCTTGAGATCATCTTTGCCGCGTTCACGCCGCGGATCACTGTACACTCCGAACGCGAGTTAACGGTTGAGCGGGCATTCGCGCGTCTACGACCGGCCGAATACCCGGCCAACTCCCGGAACTGAACCTTAACATCGAAAAGGCCTCTCTTTAAACAGCAATTCCTCACAAGCCACACCGGCGTCTACAACACCTTCAGCATCCAGCGACATCAGCTGAGCCGGCGGGCGATGAGGCTCTTACGAGAGGCCGCTTTTGAAGCCTGGCGCCATGCCACCGCCGGCACAGGTTCGACCGAGGCTCCAGCTTAATCTGACAGCTCCCTTCCACGTGTTCCTACAGCACAAAGCGCTTTCCGACCGCCGACTGGACGACGCGATCCCCGAACCGCTGGGCCAGTTGTCCCAACGCCCGCCAGCCGGTGCAGTGCGCCGCGGCGATCAGCTGGAGGTCGAAGGCCTCTAGCGCGTCGACGGTCTCCAGAATGATCGCCTCGGTCGGGCCAGCCAGGTGGAAGCCGCCCAAAACGCCAAAGAGGGGGATGCCGGGAAACCGCTCCGCCGCGTGCGTGAGAACATTGATCGGGCCGGCGTGCGAACAGGCCGTGAAGACGAACAGGCCCTTGTTCGCCAAGTGGACGGCGACGAACCGCTCATCCACCAGGAGCTCATCGGAGGTCCACTCGCCGGCGGCGTCCAGTCTGTGCTGGCCGGGCATGCCCTTTTCGAAGGACGTCACCCGCGGGATCTCGCCGCTGATGAAGACGGTGTTCGATAGGACCGACTGCTCGTTACGGGCGATGATGAGATCAGCCCCGTTCGCCGCCAGGACATGCTCGCTGGGAATGTCCTCCATGGGCATGAGACGGCCATCATTGGCCTTCACCGCACGCGAGGCGAACATGTCGGGGTGCATGTAGGTCGGCACGCGCCGGCCCCCGTTCGCCAGGGTCATCATCTGCAGTGCGCGCGGCATCGCCCCCGCGTGGTCCCAGTGGCCGTGCGAGAGCATCATCGCATCGACGCCGCCCATATCGACGCCGAGCCTGATGACGTTGCGCTCGAAGATGGACTCGTCCGGGCCCGTGTCGAACAGAAGCGTGTGTTGTGACGACGGGGTCCGGGTGGTGATCAGGCAGGACAGGCCATGGGCGGCGCAGCAAAGGCACCGTCCGCTCAGCCATTTCATCCCCCGCCGCCATGCGCCGGCCATCTCGGTTTCAACGAACCCGGGATTGGTCGACAAGCTGTCGGTGCCGTTGTCCACCAGGACGGTGATCTCGAGGCTCTCGACTGGCTGGATCATCGCTGATGCGCCTCACGTCTTGCGGAAGGCGTACAGGCCCGGCTGCACGGCCGACCGCGCCGTCATCTCGGACCATTATACAAGCGGGCGCTCGGGACGCCAGTCGAGCGCCTTCTGGTAGGCGGGGGTGACGTGAACCTGACTCCAAAATCTGCGACTGAAGTTCGGGCGGTTCGGGGTCGGATGACGGTTCGTCTGCGCCGGCTCGAGCCCTTTTGGGCGAGCTCGAAGTCCACGAAATGCAACTCCTCCTCGCGCCCCCCGAACGCGGCGTGGAAGGCGGCGAGGAGTTCGACGCTCGCCAGGGGGTGTGCGGTCGCAAGGGGCGCTTCGGCGCTCGGGATGTCCCCCGGGAAGACGTAGATGCAAGGCGGTGGCGGCGAGTAGGGTCCGATCGCCGTCCGCCGGGTGGCCTGATCGCCGCCAAGCTTTGGGCATGGCCGGCCGGCGCAACCGCACACCCAATCCCAAATGATCACCCCGTCGACCCGCTGACCGCGCACGATCATTGGAAGGCGCGCCGGACAGCGCGCAGATCGGATCAGCGACAAAGACTTCGGCGCCGAGGGCGCGAAGGGACTGCGCGCACTCGTCATCGCCGCGCACGATCGCACGGACAGGGAAGCCCATTTGCAAAAGGAGTTTCGTCGCCACGCTGCCCGGTGGCGCCGGCGGCGCCGCCGATGAGGATAGGAACGGAGGTCATATCGGCGGCGCCTGCTACGCTTACTTTTCGGCGATCAGCATGCCGAGCGGAGCCAGCGGCCCGACCGGGATGAAGTCGAAGTCCATCAGGCCGGCTTGGCCCAGCGGCAGGCCATGCACGTGGGTCTTGGCGGCGTCGACGGACTCAGCGTTCACCAGGAACACCACGCCCGGGGCGTCCAGCTTGGACCACATCTGCTCGATGACGCCATCGAGATAGAGCTTCAGAGTAGCGGGAACCTCCTTCGGCAGGATCGCACCACGCTCCTCGGGGCTGGGGGCCTTGGCCCACTTGCTGATGCACAGAACCTTCATTGTCATGTCTCCGAGGTGGAAGGGTTGTCGTTGGTGAGGGATGTAGCTCTGGACCTCGCGTTGAGATAATTGCGGGCGATAATACCGGGTTTTCCGATACCGTCGAATATGAGGCTGTCGTCGTTCGCGATGGGCTCGTAATTCTTTGGTGGCAAGAACATATCGGAAGCACCATCGTGCACGTACTCGATTTCGCTTCCGGCACAGCATACACAGCGGTGACACCGGCGAAGGGCGGATTTATGCGATTGACGGGCCGGATCGAAATCAGATCTTGAATCTGGCTTAATGAGTCTATCGGGGCGTTCTCGGAATGATCAAAACCCAGTGCCCAGTTTGACCCCGGTTGGTCCACCAGCGCCCGGCTGTTTTAGGGTTCAGTAGCTTGGCCAAGAATTGTTTGCACAAAGATGGGCGCGATAGCATGGGGCTCGGCATAAAGACTCGCCGCACCGGCTTTGCGCAACCGGAGAATTGTCCTCCTCGCAGCCTGCCCAACCACCCAGCGCCAAAGTAATCCTAAGTCCGTCGCAAAAATGTGACACCTCGCGCTAGTTTTTCCCTTTGCCCGGCATTGGAAATCGCCGGATGCAACGGCGTTCTATCTCAAGAAAATGTGAATTGCTCGTTCTGCCGGAAAGCTTCGAGGACCGGGGCAGTGGCGTCAAACAAGATGCGACTTCCCTTCTCGCCGTCGATATTCTCGTAGCGCACGGCTTTGCCCGCGCGCCCGGTCGGATCGCCGGGAAGGCGCTTGATGGCGACCAAACGCCCACCGTCCTTCAGTTGCGCAAAAAGCGCCTCGAGATTGGCCTCGACCGCGCCGTTGATGAAAATCAGATCGAATGGCGCTTCCTCGGGCGCGCCTTCCGCGAGCGGGGCCAGGATGGTTTGAACTTTCGCCAAGCCGAAGGCGTCGAGATTGGACTGCAACGCATTATAAAAGAAGCGCTCCGACTCGAGCGCCACGACACGCCCCGCGAGACCGGCGAGGAGCGCCGACGTATAGCCCGTTGCGGCCCCTACATCGAGCACGGTTCCGGTCGATGTCACGCCGGCCCCTTGGATGAGGCGCGCGAGAACAAGCGGCGGCAAGAGCGCGCGCCCTTCTCCGCCAGGTCTAGCGGGCGTTAGCTGCAACGGAATATCGGAATAAGCGAGCTCTGCCAGCTCCAAGGGCAGGAAATGCTCGCGAGGGACTTCCAGCATACGCGCCAAGAGCTGTTGGTCGGTCACGTCGAACGTCCGGATCTGGCAATCGACCATGGTGCGGCGGTGAACCGCCGATTGCGCCAAGCGATCCGCGATGCCGGCGTCTTCGAGGCGGATGTCCTGCATGATTTCTTGCCAAGTCCTTTATCTTGCCAATGCGTTTATCCGGCGGGACCTCGCGCGTTCGCGCCCCCCGCGCGGTCGATTTATAGATTTCCCGGCTTCCTCTGTCCATCAAAACGCCGGACATAACGCGCCGAATGAGACGCTTGTCGCCTGAGCCTCGGATGCCCACAAGTATTGCGCGGCGTATGCTCTCCACGGCCGCCACCGCTCGGCCCGCGCGAGTAGCTCGCTCGGGCTCGGCCGCGTCCCATCTTGATCGGCCAGGGCGCGCATTAGGCCAATGTCTGCCGCGGGGAAAGCGTCCGGCTCGCGCAGCTCGCGCATCGCGATATATTGTGCGGTCCACTCGCCGACGCCGGTCAGTTCGCGAAGTTTCACAATTGCCTCTTCAAGGTTTCGTCTGGCGCAGAAAATTTCTGGGTCGGCAATCACGGCAGCCGCCAAAGATGAGAGGGCCGCAGCGCGCGTCGTTGGCATGCCGAGACTCGAGAGATCGGCGCCGGCGAGGCGTTCGGGACGAGGAAACGTGCAAGTGAGCCGACTGTATTCACTATTGGAGGCGGCAAGAGGCTCGCCGTAAGCCGCCACCAATTTCCCCGCGAGGTCAATCGCAGCTTTCACCGTAATTTGTTGGCCGAGCACCGCGCGGACAGCAAGTTCGAAACCATCCCACGCTCCGGGTACTCGCAGCCCGGGCATCGCCGCGATCAATGGCGCAAGAGTCCGGTCCTCGGCCAAATGGGCGCCGATTACGTCCGGATCCGCGGCCAGATCGAACGCGCGCCGCAAACGCGCGATGATCGTCGGCACTGCAGATAACTTCGGAAACCGTATCGTGGCACGCAGAGCGTTGCCGTCAGCTGTCTGCACGGCGACAGTTCCGCGCGCACCGTTGATCTCGATTGTGCGCGCATAACCGTTGCTCGTAACCTCTTCGATACCGGGAATGGCGCGGGCCTGCAAATAAGACAATATCGCGGGCCAGTCATAAGGCGCTCGATAACGCAGAAGAACCGTCACCCCGCCGCTTGCTCCAGCAGAAATCGCGGCAACGTTGCCCCGGCGCAGGGCATTGGGCGCGCGTCCGAAAAGCTGATGAAAGGTTTCATTGAATCGGCGGATGCTGCCGAAACCAGCCGCTAAGGCAATCTCCGACATCGGCAGACGTGTCTCGTGGATTAACTGTTTGGCGAGCAGCACGCGTCGCGTTTGCGCAACCGCAATCGGCGATGCACCAAGATGTCTCCAGAACAACCGGCGAAGCTGACGCTCGCCTACCCCGAGCCGCTGCGCGAACGTTTCGACGTCTGCCTCATCCAGCGCGCCCAATTCAATCAGCGCCAGGGCCCGAGAAACCGTGTTCGATGTGCCCCGCCATGCGCCGAGATCAGGCGCGGTCTCGGGACGGCACCTCAGGCATGGCCGGAAACCGGCTTCCTGGGCTGCCGCCGCGGAACGATAGAACGTGACGTTCTCGCTTCTCGGGGTCCGCGCGGGACATACCGGGCGGCAGTAAATTCCCGTGCTCTTGACGCCCGCGAATAGCCGTCCATCAAAACGAACGTCACGGGCGCAAATGGCGCGATAGCAAGCGGCGTGATTGAGGTCCACGGATATATGATCGCATTTTTGGTGTCCGATGTCTCGCGGCTTTCGGACTCGGCCGTCTTGAAAAAGATCATGCACCCCTTCTTCGCCGGCCGATGGAGCACGCGCGTTCGGCGACGGGGGGTATCGGAGAGCCGCCGATTCGAGCGAGCGTTGCGGCGAACTCCCAAGAACGGACATGGCGAAGCTGTTTCTTGACCTTCGTGAACGCGCCCTTCGAAGCTCTTCAAGCTTCTCGCGAACCGCGATTTCCTTTCATCGTTATCATCACAAGTGATCAGGTCCGAAAACGGCCAGCAGGCCGTGAGAAAATCTGACATAGACGCGATGACTGCGATAAACGGGACCACTGCTCATGCCCCATCTGACCTTCAATCTTGAACACGTACCAGCACCGACCGGGGACATGCTGGTTGCAACCGATGATGAAGGCTCTCTACGTGCGCTTGACTGGGAAGATTACGAGGCGCGGATGCATAGGCTTCTGCGGCTGCACTACGGCGCCAACAACGTAACCTTGATCGCCGCAACCTCGGTGTCAGCCGCACGCCGATCGGTTGAGAGGTATCTCGAAGGCGACTTGTTGGCGATCGACAATCTGCCTGTGAAAACGGGCGGCACGGCATTTCAGCGCGAAGTATGGGCGGCGTTGCGCGCGATTCCAGCCGGTCAGACTGTATCCTATGGCGCAATGGCATTGCGGCTCGACCGTCCCAAAACAACGCGCGCTGTTGGCGTGGCGATCGGCGCCAATCCTGTTGGTGTCGTTGTACCCTGCCATCGGGTACTTGGCGCTGATGCATCATTGAGGGGATACGGCGGCGGTCTTAAGCGCAAGCGCTGGCTGCTGGAACACGAGGGCGTGCGGCTTCCCTTGCGGCGGCGCAACGCTAACCGAACGATTATTTGTTGCGAGGAAGAACATCAATAGCACGCTTGCCGGGGGCCCTGCGACGATGCGCGGGGTTTTGGCCTCGCGCCGGCCGTTTCATTGCCCTCATACCGGTGTCGCGATACAATCCCCGTTTCCAGCGCGAGGAGTTGGTTAATGTCCGAATCTCCGGTTGAGCATTTCGAGCACTCCGAACACGCCGGCCATGCTTCTCTTTTGGGCGATCCGTTTCTCACCCAAGTATCAATCACGATTGCGATCCTTGCCGTCATCGCAGCGACCGTGGGCAGTCTCGAGACGCTCGAGACCGCGGATGCCATAGGCGACAAGAACGCCGCAGTGCTGTTGCAGAACAAAGCAACCGACACGTGGAATTTTTATCAGGCAAAAAGTATCAAGAAGAATCTCTACGCCATCGCCGCGGCAAACCCCGGGCCGGCGGCCGAGGACTTCAAAAAACAAGCGGAGAGGCACGGCGAGGACGAACAGGAGCTTTTCGCCAAGGGTCAGGCGCTTGAACATCAAAGCGAGGAAAAGCTGATTGACAGCGAACGTCACGAAAACCGCCATCATATTTTGACGGTTGCCGTAACGCTTCTTCATGTGGCGATAGCGATCGCGACGATCGCGATCATCGTGCGCGGCCAGCGTTGGCCTTGGTATGCCGCTCTTGCGCTGGGTGTGCTAGGCTCGATCGGCGCGGCCTACGCCTACATTGGCTAGATCGACATTCGGAACCGGACCCCAAAGTTTCCGCGGCGTGAAATTGCGGCCGCACCGCCGCAACCAACGATCGCGCCTTCAGGCACCCCCTTTCAGACGCTTGTTGCATTCACTGTAATAGCCACCGCCCTTCTGAATCCATTTCAGGCCGCCATTGGCATCGGTTGCCTTGTTGGCGTTATATTGGTCGAGGCACGTTTTTTGGCGGGCTACCCCCGGCTTCTGGCCGGCGTGAGCCGGTGCAATGGCGGTGGGAAAGACGGCGGTGCTGGGCGCCGGCGTCGCGGCCGGCGCCACGGGCTTCATCGCGGGTTTCTTGAGCGGATTGACCGGAGGCGGCGCTGGCGCCGCAACGACGGGAGCTGGAGCCGGGGGTGGCGGCGCGGCGACAACGGGAGCCGGGGGCGGCGGTGGTGGCGCCTCAACGACGGGCGCAGGCGCAGGGGATGGCGGCGGTGGCGCCTCAACGACGGGCGCAGGTGCCGCGGGCGGGTTCGCCTTGGTTTCGGCCACGCACCGGCTGTAATATTGCGGCCAGGTTTCACCGTTCAACGTGCCCGCCGCCTTGGCGTCCTGGTATTTTCCGCTGCAAATGTGGCGTACGTCGACAGGCGCCGCGGCTGCCGGCGCCGTCGCGGCGGCGGGCGGGTTCGCCTTGGCTTCCGCCGCGCACTTGCTGTAAAATTGCGGCCAGGTTTCACCGTTCAACGTGCCCGCCGCCTTGGCGTCCTGGTATTTTCCGCTGCAAATGTGGCGTACGTCTTGGGCCGCACATTGCCCAATAGGCACGAGACCAAACAAGATCGACGCAGCGGAGATGCTGACAAGCGAAAAAGAACGACGAACAAACATTGGAAATCTCCATCGAGAGACGAGCGGACAGAGCCGTAACGCTTCTTCATGCGGCGATCGCGATCGCTACCGTCGCGATCATCGTGCGGGGCAAGCGTGGGCCTTGTATGCCGCACTCACCCTCGGCGCAATAGGAGCTACAGGCGCAGCCTAAGCCTCGATTGGCTACATCGAGATTCGGAACCTCTCCCCGAAGTTTCCGCGGCGCAGTTCCCTTGCCGCCGCGCTGCCGCATGAGTCGCGTCTCCAGGCATCACCCTTTCAGGTGCTTGTCGCATTCCTTCCAATAACCGCCAACCTTCTGGATCCATTTCAGGCCGCCGTTGGCGTTGGTTGCTTTGTTGGCCTTAAATTGGTCGAGGCACGTTTTGCGGCGGGCTATATCCGGCTTTTCGCCGGCGTGGGCCGATGAAATCGCGGACGGAAACACGGCGGTACTCGGTGCCGCCGCCATGGCCTGCCCCCTCGGCTCCGGCGCCGGCTGCTTGTTCGGATTGACCGGAGGGGGAGTGATCGCGGGCGGCGTCACCGGCGCTGCGACCGGCGGTGCCTCTGGTGCGGCGGCGACGGGGGCCGGCGCGGGCTCTGGCGTGGCGGCGACGGGGGCCGGCGCGGGCTCTGGCGTGGCGGCGACGGGAGCCGGCGCGGGCGCGGGCGTGGCGACAGCAGCCGGGGCTGGCGGGGCGGCCGCAGGAGCCGCAGTTGCCTCGGCCGCGGGCGGACTTGCCGTGGTTTCGGCCACGCACCGGCTATAAAACTGCGGCCAGGTTTCGCCTTTCAAGGTGTCTGCCGCCTTGGCATCCTGGTATTTTCCGCCGCAAATGTGGCGTACGTCGAGAGGCGCAGCTGCCGCGGCCGCCGCGGACGCGGGCGGGTTCGCCTTGGCTTCCGCCGCGCACTTGCTGTAAAATTGCGGCCAAGTGTCGCCGTTCAACGTGCCCGCCGCCTTGGCGTCCTGGTATTTCCCGCTGCAAATGTGGTCTACGTTGAGAGGCGCCGCGGTTGCCGGCGCCGCCGCGGCCTTGGCTTCCGCCGCGCACTTGCTGTAAAATTCCGGCCAACTTACTCCGTTCAACGTCCCCGCCGCCTTGGCGTCCTGGTATTTTCCGCTGCACTCATGCTCTTGGGCCGCTGATTGTCCAATAGGCACGACGCCCAACAAGATCGACGCCGCAGAGACGTAGACAAGCGAAAAAGTAGGGCGAACAAACATAAAAATCCTCCCTCGAGAAGCGGATTGAGCCGATGCGGCGGTGGGCATTTTTAAACCTCCCGCGAAACCGGCCGCAAGTCAAATATAAACAATAGGCAAACGCGTCGAGAAATTGCCCGAACCTGACGCAATCAGCCTCATACCAGGCAGTCACCGTCCCTCGGCTTCGTCTCTCCTCTGGCGGCCGCGACTTCCGCCGCGAAATCGCTTTCTTGCTTCTCGATTCCTTCGCCGAGAGCGTAACGTACAAAGGCTTTCAAGTGGATCGGCTCCCCTGCACTCTTCTCCGCCTCCTGGACGGCCTGGCCGATTGTCTTGCCCGCATGTTCGGCATGGATCGAGGGCTGATCGAGAAGACAAACTTCCTTGAAGTATGTCTTTAGCCCGGACTCGATGATCTTTTCGAGCTTGTGGGCTGGTTTATCCGCGTTCTTGCCGGCAAGCACCGCTCTTTCGCTCGCGACGGCGGCCGGATTGAGGCCTGCCTCATCCAGAGCGAGCGGATTTGCCGCCGCGATATGAAGTGCGATCAAGCGTCCGAGCGGCGCCAGCGCTTGCAGCTTGGCACTCGACTCCAGGGCAACGAGAACGCCGATCTTTCCAAGGCCTTCGGATACCCCATTATGGACATATTGGCCAATGAACCCTTGGCTGACACGCACGGCGCCGGCGCGCCGCAACGTCATGTTTTCGCCGATTGTGGAGATGGCGTTGGCGATGGTGTCGCCGAGGGTCCCGCCGCCAAGATAGGTAGCGGCTTTCAAAGCCTCGATATCGGTCGTGCCGGTTTCGACGGCAAGGCGCGCAATGTTCCGGGCCAGCGCCTGAAACGCCGTGTTCCTGGCAACGAAATCCGTCTCGGAATTGAGCTCGACAACTACCCCGTCGAAGCCACGGACAAAAACGGCGACGAGCCCCTCGGCGGCGATCCGGCCGGATTTCTTGGCCGCCTTGGAAAGCCCCTTCTTGCGCAGCCAGTCGATCGCCGCTTCAATTTCGCCGCCGGTCTCGCCGAGGGCATTCTTGCAATCCATCATGCCGGCGCCGGTCTTCTCGCGAAGATCCTTCACCATCGCCGCGGTGACGTTCGCCATATCGGTATTCCTTCATCTTCCGGCAGGAGTTTCCGGGCGACCAACTCACCGCCGGGGGCATCCGGAAACCCCGCGAAATGCGAATTCATTCGGCTAACTCAGAAGCTGGTGCTTTAGCCAGCGACGAGACCACGCGCGAGATCGATCCAGCCGTCGCGTTCGATGCGGCCGGCAAGCTTGAGATCATGATCGATCTTGGCGGCGTTTTCCGGCGTCATGGCGGCGATCTGCCAATAGTGATAAATACCGGCATCGTTGAGCTTCTTGACTATTTGCGGCCCGATGCCCGGCAATTTGGCGAGATCGTCGGGGGCGCCGTGCGGCGCGGTCAGAAGCTCGAAAACTTCTCCAGACGAATTATGACCGTCGCCAGCCACGCCATCGCCGGCCGGCAGTTCCTCGGCGGCTGGACGTTCCATTTCGCCCAAATCGACGCGGACTGAACCTTGCGCGCGCGAAATGCCGTCGATAGCCGCGCGGGCGGCGAGATCGCAGTAGAGGGCGATCGCCCGGCCGGCGTCGTCGTTGCCTGGAACCGGATAGGTGATTCCGTCCGGATTGGAATTGGTGTCGAGGATCGCCACCACCGGAATACGCAGCCGCTGCGCCTCCTTGATCGCCAATTGCTCCTTGTTGGTGTCGATCACGAAGATCAGATCCGGGGTGCCGCCCATGTCCTTGATACCGCCGAGCGCCTTTTCGAGTTTGTCGCGTTCCCGCGATATCATCAGGCGCTCTTTCTTGGTCAGTCCGGCGCCGCCGCCACCGAGCAGGTCGTCAACCTTGCGCAGGCGCTGTATCGAAGCTGAAATCGTCTTCCAATTCGTCAACATGCCGCCAAGCCAGCGCGAATTGATGTAATATTGCGCCGACCTTTTCGCCGCATCGGTGATCGCGTCCTGGGCTTGCCGCTTGGTGCCGACGAAAAGCACGCGGCCGCCCTTCGCGACCGTATCGGAAATCGCCTTCAAGGCCTGATGCAGCAACGGCACCGTCTGGGCAAGATCGATGATATGGATATTGTTGCGGGCTCCGAAAATGAACGGCGCCATTTTCGGGTTCCAGCGGTGCGCCTGATGCCCGAAATGAGCCCCGGATTCGAGGAGGCCGCGCATCGTGAATTCAGGTAAAGCCAAGGCCGTTTGTTCTCCGGTTAAGGCCGCCGCGGATCGTTATGGACCGCTCGCTCCGGCAGGGATCGAGAGGCCACCGGGGAGCGGCCCTTCAGGCAGGGCCGCGCGATCCGCGTGTGGAATGCGTGCTCTTATAGGGCGCGGGAAGCTGGAATGCAAGGTACGGGTAGTGTGGGTCCGTTCGAATTTCGGCTTGTGGCCGATGCCGTTGAAAAAGTCGGCGATGAGAGGAGTGAAGTTCACTTATAGAGCTTTTGAAGGTTTGGTTTTCCCTCGGGCGCCGCGGCGCCCGAAAGGGATAGGTAATACCAACGGCAAATATCGTCCTGTTGTTTTTTGACCTGCTAAGAGCTAAATTCGTGAGTAAATCTCTACGCGGAGAAAGCTTCATGCGCGGAATGACCCGAGCACAGCAAGCCGAGCCAGCCCCAGTGAGATAACCGCGTTCCAGCCGGCAAGTGAGAGCCCCAATATCCGCAGCGCCGGGATATCGCAGCGGGCGACCCTGACACTTTGCAATTGGCGCCAGAAATCCTCGACCGAGCGGACGTGCTTGAGCGGCCCGGAGCACGTCGTAGGCCCCGGCCAAAACCCCCATTCGACGCCCGCGTGATAGGCGCCAAGAATCGCGCTTGCTGCAAAAACCACGGCAAGAACAGCAAAGGCCCCGCGCAACAGACTGCTTGGACCTCGCGCGGCGAAGAGGACCGCGAGACCCGCGATCGGAATGGCGGCATAATAGGGAATACGCTCCTTGAGGCAGAGCTCGCAAGGCGCGTAGCCGAAAGCCTCGAAGACGAAGGCTCCCGCGATCGACGCGACCGCGATTGCCAGAATGGCGAGGGCAATTCCAAAGGGTCCCCTGATGCGCATCGCGGCGCTCAAATCACATGAGCGGCGATCCAAAAGCCCGCCACGATGGCAACCGCAAGAACTGCCAAGAACCAGCCAAAATATTTGTCGAGCAGGGCATTGACCGGCTCGCCGTAGCGCTTCAGAAGCACCGCGATGAAGAAGAACCGTGCGCCGCGCGTGAGGCAAGACAAGAGAACGAAGAGCGGTAGACTATAGGCCAGAAGCCCGCTGGTGATCGTCACTATCTTGAACGGGATTGGCGTCAAGCCCTTCAACAGGATAACCGCCCAGCCCCACTGTGCATATAGCGCGCGCATTTGATCGACGCGCGCGCCGTAGCCGTAAAGATCGATCAGCCATTTTCCAACGGTTTCGTAAAGAAGCGCGCCGATCGCATAGCCGAGCAGGGCGCCCGCGACCGATCCACCCGTGCAGATCAGCGCATAGATCCATGCGCGCTTCGGCTTGGCGAGCGACATCGGGATCAAAATCGTATCCGGTGGCAATGGGAAAAACGAGCTTTCCGCGAAGGCGATCACGCCGAGCGCCCAAGGCGCATGCTGGCTCTGGGCCAAGCTCAGGGTCCAGCGATAAAGTTTTTGAAACATCGTTCCTGTTTATGAAAGGGCCGTGGCTCATGGAACGCGGCGGAGGTGTGACGCCGCGAACTTTGCCCCATCTATGCCTAGAACGCAATTCGTCCCTCAGGCGATGGTGTCGACGACGCCGCCATCAACGCGCAGCGCAGCGCCTGTGGTGGCGGAGGCCTGCGGCGAGCAGACGTAGATGATCATGTTGGCGACTTCCTCGACGCTCGCCGCCCGCTGGATGATTGACGACGGACGAATCGCCTTGACCATGGCCGTGGCGGCATCCTCCAGCGATTGTCCGGCCACCATTTTATTCTTAAACATCTCAGCCAACCCCGCCGAAAGCGTCGGTCCTGGCAGCACGGAATTGACCGTCACGCCGGTTCCGGCGGCGCGCTTGGCAAGACCACGTGCAATAGAGAGTTGCGCCGTCTTGGTGAAGCCGTAGTGGATCATGTCGACGGGAATGTTTAGCGCCGACTCCGAGGAGACGAAAACAATCCGGCCCCAGCCCCGGCCGATCATCGCCGGCAGATAGGCACGCGCCAGACGCACGCCGGACATGACGTTCACCTCGAAAAAGCGGGTCCATTCGCTGTCGGGAATCGCGAAGAAGTCCTGCTCTCCATAGACTCCGAGATTGTTGACGAGGATGTCGCAGGTCGGGTGCTGTGCGGCCAGAGCGTTGCAGCCGCCCGCATTACCGAGGTCCGCCGCAAAACCGGCCACCTCGGAACCAGGGGCTCCAGTGCCGACGGCCTTGACCGCCCGTTCGACAGCTTCCTCGGTGCGGCCGTTGACGACAACCTTCGCGCCTGCGGCCGCGAGTCCCCTGGCCGCCGCGAGGCCAATGCCGGCGGTCGAACCGGTGATGATGGCGGTTTTTCCGGAAAGGTCGATTCTCATGTCAACTCCGTGAGGTCAGGCCTGTTAACGTTTACACTCAAGCGGCTGGTAGGGCTGAATCAAGAAGTTTGTGCTATGACGCTTTCAATGTCCGTTTGCCAGCAAGCCGCAAAATGCCTTATGGGAACGCCGGCATGCGCTATCTCTGGATAGGAACAATAGTGACGTTGAACCTTTGCGCCTCCGCGATTTCCGCCGGCCCCGCCCTCCGGCGGACCGGCGCGCCATGGCCAGACACTTTTCTCGCGCGCGTCGAGGCCCTCGCCTTGATCGACACCCTGAATGTCCGCCTTCTTGCCGCCTCCTGTACCGCGACAGAGGTTCTCGATAAATGGTGCGCCGATCATAAATTGGCGAGCGAACCCGTGGTCCACGCGAGGCGGATCAGTGGTGCGGAGAAGCCTGTCTCGCCTGAGCAGCGGCAAAGACTTGAAGTCGGCCCCGAAGAAGAGGTCACCTACCGGCATGTCGAGCTGACCTGCGGCAACCACATCCTAGTCGAAGCTGACAATTGGTACGTCCCAGGCCGGGTCGGGACGGAAATCAACCATGTGCTGACAACAACCGATACACCTTTCGGCCGGGCGGTGCAGAGTTTGAAGCCCATGCGGGAGAATTTCTCGGTTGAAATCCTATGGAAACCACTTTTAGACGGATGGGAACTGGGGCCACTTCCAGCTGATAGACCAGAGGCCACATTGGCGATGCCCTGGCAGCTTTTTCAGCATCGCGCAGTGATTTATAATTATAAACATGAGCCCTTTTCAGAAGTCAGAGAAATTTTCACGCGCGAAGTGCTGGCTTTTGGACCACCGTAAAGGGGGCCGCGATGGCCACCGCGCAGCCTGCTTTGCGGGCTCTCTCCAACTTACTGCGAAATGCCGCCGTGGATCGGGCATTGCCGCTGTTGCGCGGCCTCGCCCGCGCGGCTGCGGATACTGTGTTCCCGCCGGCTTGCCTCAATTGCCGCCAATCCACTGGTGTCATGGGCTCGCTCTGCGCCGCCTGTTGGGCGCAGGTTCGGTTTATCGAGCGTCCCTTTTGCGAGCGTCTGGGCACGCCCTTCGCCATGGATCGCAGCGAAGGGCTTCTATCGCCCGAGGCGGTCGCCAACCCTCCGGTCTTTGCTCGCGCCCGGGCAGTTGCCCATTTCGAGGATGGCCCGGTGCGGCAATTGGTGCATCGGCTGAAATATAGCGACCGGATGGAATTAGCCAAACCGCTCGGGGCGTGGATGGCCCGCGCCGGCAACGAACTTTTGGTCGAGGCCGATCTCCTCGTGCCGGTCCCTTTGCATCGCCGCAGGCTTGCCGCCCGCCGATTCAATCAGGCCAATTCCTTGGCGCAAGCGATCTCCGCCCAATGCGGCGTCCCGGTTGATCCTTTCGCCCTCGCGCGGGTCAAGGCGACGCCCTCCCAGGTCGGACTTTCGCGTTCGCAGCGGGCGCTCAATATGCAGGGCGCGTTTCAAGTGACCGAAGGGTTGGGAGCAAAGGTCGAGGGCCGCGCGATTGTCCTTATCGACGATGTCATGACCTCGGGCGCTACGGTCAATGCCGCGTCGCGGGCACTTCTGCGCGGTGGCGCCAAACGCGTCGATGTCTTGGTTTTCGCGCGGGCCGTATGAATCGTGTCGAAAGAATTTCGGATCGGGCTGGAACAGCGTAGCGATCGAATCCGGCCACCTCCCTGTCCGAACTCATCTTCAGACGGAAGCAGGCAGCGGCGGCTTCGGCGGCCGGCTCTTGAAAAGGGCCAAATCGGCAATGGAGGCAACCAGATGCTGCGCGAGATTGTAGAAAATAATGGGCAACATGACTTGCGGATGATCCTCCAACGCGACGGATGCCAAAACGAGTCCAGCACCGTTATTGTTCATACCTAAGCCAAATACCAGTGAAACTGTCTCGCTATTGCTGACTCGAGAGAATCTGGCCAGCAAATAGCCGGACGAAAATGCACTGATACAAAGAGCCACGACAATAGTCAGCGTTACCGCGAGAAAGTCCATGTCGGGTTGCGATACCACGTTTGGCAGCGTCAGCGAAGCGTTAGAATAATTCAGCAACAATAATATACAATAATTTATTATTTTTAAATAGGGCATTGCTTTCGAGATTAAAATTTCCCCCGCAAGCATATGCGCCAATAACCCGAGCAAAGTGGGCAGAATCACCCATATACCAAGAAAACTCGCAGCTTCGCCTGATGCGAGTTCGTGCAAATCCTCCGAATAATCGCCAGTGGTCACGAAACCTGCCATATGAAGAACGAACGGAGTCAATAAAGGGCTGAGAGTGGTGGTGATCAATACAAGCCCGAGGCTCAATGCGAGGCTTCCGTTGGCATTTTGCGACCATGCCGTCGATGCTCCAGCGATGGGCATCGCGGCGACCAAAGCGAGACCCACCAGTATCTGCTGGACTTCTTCCGGCTCAGGCCAGATATGCATCAAGAAGCTGACCGCAACGATGAAGGCCAACGGAATCATTAAATTGCAGGACACGCCCCCAAGCAATATGAATGGCTTTTGGAGCAGACGAGTCAGTTCTTCCGTTTTTACTCCCAATCCGGCATTGAATAATAGCGCCGCCAACATTAAAAGAGGCAGGGAAATGGCTCCACTAAAGCTGACATTACGGATCCAAAGTCCGAACCCAGGCATCATGGCGGCAATAATATATGACGCGACTATCATCCAGATAAAATGACGGTGAATAAAGCGTAAGATAATCGCAGTTCGATTTTCTGTTGGTTTCATGAGTCACCAGTTTTAGCGCCGCAACCGGATCTTACATTTGCGACCTGCCACTCACTTTGTGTCCAACGGTGATTTTCTCACACGCTACTGGATCGCCGGCGTCGCTCCTATCGCAAGAGCGGATTGATGCTCATGCCGCCTTGGTCTTGAGATCCGGCGCCACCTTAAAACGCGCTTCGGTCTTCGCTTTGACTTCGTCGAGCGTCACGTCGTCGGCGAGTTCGATGAGGGTCATGCCCGTACCACCCGTCTTGTCGATCGAAAAAACCGCAAGATCCGTGATCACGAGGTCGATGACCGCCGTGCCGGTCAGCGGCAAAGTGCACTTGCGCAGGAGTTTTGGTTGTCCCTTCGCCGTGTGTTCCATGACCACCACGACTCGCTTGACGCCGGCGACGAGGTCCATGGCCCCGCCCATGCCTTTCACCATCTTGCCGGGGATCATCCAATTGGCGAGATCGCCGCGATCGGTGACTTCCATCGCGCCGAGGATCGCAAGATCGATATGGCCGCCGCGAATCATGCCGAAACTATCGGAGGAAGCGAAATAGCTTGTGGTCGGGAGTTCGGTGATCGTCTGCTTGCCGGCATTGATGAGATCGGCGTCTTCCTCCCCCTCGAAGGGAAACGGTCCCATGCCGAGCATGCCGTTCTCGCTCTGCAATTGCACATCCATGCCGAGCGGGATGAAATTCGACACGAGGGTTGGAATGCCGATCCCGAGATTGACATAAAATCCGTCGCGCAATTCCTTGGCCGCGCGCGCCGCCATCTGATCCCTTGTCCAGGCCATTGCGAGGGTCTCCTTAAGCGGCGTTGCGCGGACGGGTTGTGCGCTGTTCGATGAGTTTCGCGGCGTTCGGCGCATGCACGACGCGCTGGACGAAAATGCCCGGCGTATGGATCGCGTCGGGATCGATATCTCCCGCCGCGACGAGATGCTCGATCTCGGCCACCGTCACCTTGCCGGCGCTCGCCATCATCGGATTGAAGTTGCGCGCCGTCTTGCGATAGACAAGATTTCCTTCCGTGTCGCCCTTATAGGCGTGAATGATTGAGACATCGGCGACGAGTCCACGCTCCATGACGTAGGTCGCTCCATCAAAGTCGCGCAGCTCCTTCCCATCGGCAATGATGGTTCCAACGCCTGTCTTGGTGAAAAACGCCGGGATGCCCGCGCCGCCTGCCCGAATGCGCTCCGCGAGCGTGCCTTGCGGATTGAATTCGAGTTCGAGTTCGCCAGAAAGGTATTGCCGCTCGAAAAGCTTGTTCTCGCCGACATAAGACGAGATCATCTTTTTGATCTGCCTGGTCTCGAGCAGAGTGCCCAAACCGGCGCCATCGACGCCCGCGTTGTTCGAAATCACGGTCAAATCCTTGACCTTGAGGTCACGAATGGCCTCGATCAGGATTTGCGGGATGCCGCAAAGCCCAAATCCCCCGGCCATAACGGTCATCCCATCCTTGAGAATGCCGGCCAGGGCCGAGCGTGCGTTGGGGAAAATCTTGTTCATGCGTGGCCCTCGCCTATCCCGCTATATGGCAGGCTAGGTTATTTCTACCACGTCAAATCCTTCGACCACGGCAAATCGTAGCCCATGGGCTTAGCCTTGGCTGGGCCGGGACGAGCGGGAGGGACGGGTTGCGCCGGCGCCGCGTCTTCCTTGGGCGCTGTGTCGTCCTGTTCGACCATGAAGTGGATCGGCACGGCGTGCAATTTCTCGAACACCAGCGTGCCCTCGACCATTGAGTCCGCGATCAAGGCCTTGGTGATCTTGCCGAACTTGAACTGATATGCGGTCGGGGGCAGTTCGATGGCGCCATGCGGCTTGATGAGCAGTCCATGCTCGGCGATCTTCGAACTGAAATGGCCATCTTTTTCGACAATTTGATAAAGGACCCCGGTACCGCCTCCGTCCACGGTCGCGCCGAGGAGAGTCTCCGGTTCGTCGCCATCGTTTTCGATCTCGATGATGCAGGCATAGGTGCTGGGAGCGCCCGCCGCCGCCTCGCGAATCCAGGGATGCCCGATCTTCAACTTGCCGGCGGTCTCCTGATGCGCCGATCCCGGCGAGGCAAAACCGATCGCGAGGGCGGCCGCCAAGGTAATGGCGGAAATCGGAACCTTCATAGGCACTTCCTCCAGTTTCATCGATCCGGCATGATTTGATTGTTGCGGCCGCAATAAACACGAAATGTCTCGCCCGGCAACAATCGGGCTTCCGCGAGAGCCCGGGGCGGAGGCCCCTGATCTGGGGGGGCCAGATCAGGGGCTGCGCCTGGTTTGTAGCCGAGCCGGGGGGTGCCAGCCACAACGCAACAGGCGACTTCGCCGGTCGGTCGGGAGCCCAGCCCAGCGAACCCAATTAGCGCTTCAGAGCTCTAAAAGTTCCACTGTGGACCAATGTTTGCGGCAGGGTTGCCAATCCGGCGGGAAGCGGGAGTTGCCCCGAATTTCAGCCGCTAAGCTTGAACCTTTTGAGACTGCGCACGTTAACGAGGCTCGACTTCGGTCGGTCGGTGACGTCATAGATTAAGCTTAAGCTGGGCGCGCCTCGATTTTGAGCTAAGCGTTGCCTTATTACGGGACGCCCGGCGGCTCAGTCTCGGCTTGGATCGCCGAAAGTTTGCGGCTGTCTTATGGAGGCGAACAATGCCTGATTTCGAAACCCGCTTGAAAGACGTATCCCACGCCGCTTGGCTGATTTGGACAGCCAACGGGATAAGGCTCGACGACTTCGAGTTGGACCAAACTTTCAAATCAGCGACGGACACGGCGATCAATGCCTATGTCGAGGGCATTTCCAATAAGGATTGGGTAGACGACACACTCATGCGTTTGCGCAGCGAAGAATTGACGAAGACCAATATGGTGCCTGGAAATCCACCCGCCCATCAAACGTTGAACTCACCGATAAACTCAATCGTCGCGGCTGCAAAAACCGCACATGAATTGGAATCTGCGCGTAGGAAGGCGACAAGGGACAAGGCCATCCAGCGACCGCTCTGATTGCGCCAAAGGATACTTTGACCGTTGCCTCGACGGCCGTGGGCCATTTATCGGCTGGCCGCGGCCTGTGAGATGACACGAGACCGCGAATGGGCAATAGGGTCATCCCGCGCCGCCCGTACCATGGCTGCGAATTGGCCAGCCGCTGGACGATTTCGAGGCTCGCGACGTGATCGCCGCCTAACGACTTTACCTCAATAGCTCGGCAATGCCGCCGTGGTTCGCACAAATATCCGGCCCGCGTGTCGCATAGGAATATAAGCCATCACGACAAAGCGCTGTTGCACCTTCATGCGGAACCGCTGTTGGCTTGTGGACGCAAACATTTTCGGTATTGAGATAATAGCCGTAAGCGCATGTCTGGGGCACATATTGCGCTTGTGATAGGGCTGGCGTTGAAATAGCGATCATCATCGCCGTGATCAGCATGTTTTTCATTTTCACTTGCTCCAAAAAGTTTGAGCAGCGCCGGAATTGGCGCGACCCGGACGCCTTTATAGTTGCAACATAGAGCTATGGGCAAAAGTTGGTGACGGCGTAATAAGGTGAGGCGGCGTATCGTGGGGGTGTTCGAGCCTCCACTTTCCATTAAAGGAAGATACGCCGTGACCCAGGATAATATCGTTAAGTTCGCCGAGCCAGGCACATTTGAGGATCCGCTGAATGAAGTTTTGCGCAGTGGTGCGCAGAAGCTTTTGGCGCAACATCTGGCAATTCATGCGCGACAATTGGCTCTCGAACCGCATCTTCAACTCCTACGACAACATCCTCGACCATTGCTGCTTCGCCTGGAACAAGCTCATCGGCATGCCCTGGAAAATCATGTCCATCGGGACCAGAGACTGGGTCTACCGGTCATGATCATCAAGACTTGGTATAAGTGAGCGCGGACAAGTACTGTGTAGCGAAAAGTGATCGAGAAAGGAAAAATCATGAAATACGCCTCAATACCAGCAATCGCGCACTGCCGCCATCTGCGCGGGCATCGGACGGCTTCTGATTGGAAGCGCGCATGCCGAGACATTTGAACAACGCGATGAATGAGAGCGCATCGCGTACTGCAACCAATACGAACAATCCGCATACAAGGTTTTCGACGCGGTTTCGTTCGCGGACAGAGCCCCGAAAAACGATACGTACTTCTCTATGAGAGGGTTTCTGGAGCGGTCCACCGTGCTTTCCCAGGGGGAATATAGATTCGTAGGGGAAAAAAGCGTTACCGTTGTCGCTTTTGCCCGTCGCATGCATGCGCTGTGTCTGGAGCACTACTCCCCAGGAAACTGACGTGGCGGTTTGCTGTGCCATAGCGTTACGAATGGGGGCGCTGGGGGGCCCTCTAGCGGACGTATGACGTGCGCCAGTCAGTGCGGGGCGGCGATTTGTTTATTGGCCAAATCTTGGACAGGCACCCCATCTTATATCGTAACTTATTGAAATCCCTGGCGCTCCCTAGGGGACTCGAACCCCTGTTTTCGCCGTGAGAGGGGGATAACCTGCACTTTCTCGGACATTGGCGACCAAGCGCCTAGCTATTTTCCTTTCAGAATCAACGAAATCAGTCCTTGCATGTTCGCCAACTTACAACTTTTCCGTACAGTTTCCGTACGGAGCTTCCTATGGCCAGAACCGTCCGCAATCCTAAGCTCGGCACTCGCTCGGCGCGGGTGAAATTAGCGGGGCGCCGCGAGCCCTATTGGACTGTGATCTCCGCCGGATGCGCCATCGGCTACCGGCGGGGAACCAAGGGCGGGACATGGATTGCCCGCCTTCGCAACAGTGAAGGCAAGCAGCATTACGAGGCGCTTGGGGCGGCTGACGATGCGCGCGATGCTGACGGGCTGACGTGCTTCACATTCGCGCAAGCGCAAGAGCGGGCGCGGACCTTTTTCGGCCGGAAGGCGCGAGAGCTTGCCGGGTATGGCGAGCTACAGCCCGGGCCCTATACCGTCGAAGCCGCGATCGCTGACTATCTTGCAGCGCGCGAGCGCCGAGGCTCCAAGGGCGTGCGAGCCGACCGGTACGCCGTCGCAGCCAGGATCATTCCGAAGCTCGGCAACGTCGAGCTTTCCAAGCTGACGGCCAACCGAATCAGGGGCTGGCATGAAGGTGTCGCATCGTCGGCAAGATTTATCCGGACGCGCCGGAACGCGGCCGCACAGGCCATAACCGCCATTGAAGACGGCAATACGGACGCCTTGCGGCGGCGCCGCTCGACGGCCAACCGGCTGCTTACTGTCCTCAAAGCCGCGTTGAACTACGCTTTTCACGATGGAAGGGCTTCGACCGATGAGGCCTGGCGCAAGGTCAAGCCCTTTCGCGAGGCCGATGCGGCCGTGATCCATTATCTGAGCGATGCCGAGTGCAAGCGCCTCGTCAACGCCACGCAAGGCCGGTTCCGCGATCTGGTTCGCGGCGCGCTGGTGACCGGTTGCCGTTACGGCGAGCTGATCCGGATGCGCGTTGCCGATTTCAACGCATCGGCGGGAACTGTAACCGTCCGGCTCTCAAAAGCCGGGAAGCCCCGCCATGTTGTTCTTGCAAGTGAAGGCCGGGCGCTTTTCGAGCAATTGACCGCCGGGCGTGCGCCGCAAGACCTGATTTTCAGGCGAGACGATGGTGGCCCCTGGGGGCCAAGCCATCAGCAAAGGCCGCTTGCCGAAGCGTCAGTGATTGCGAAGTTAGACCCGCTCGCGACATTCCACATCTTGTGCCACAGCTATGCAAGCTCGCTCGCGATGAAGGGCGTTCCCATGGGCGTCATTGCCGCGCAGCTAGGCCACGCCGACACAAGGATGACGGAACGGCACTATGCGCATCTTGCGCCGTCCTATGTCGCCGACACGATCCGCGCCGCACTTCCCGGCATGGGGACTGTCGAGGAAACAAACGTTATCGGTTTGCGGCCGAAAGCGGCGGGGTAGATCGTTTCGAACGCGCAGGGATAGGCCGGCCAGCCGACAAGCCAATTCGCACCAATTGGCTTCCCTGCGTTCCTCCAGGTGCCGCGGGTGCGCGCTATGACTGGCGACGATGTTTTGCCGCCTCAAATTTGGGCGGTAGCGGCCGATGGCGATGACTTTGAGCCGCTGGGGATAGACAAGGCCCTTTTGGAACGCGCCAACTCCAAACGCCCACCAAAACTTATCCGCCCGATGCGCTGCGCGAAGTATGTCGCAAGGCGCGCGATGGAGGTTGGATATTGGGAATCCATGCGAGCGAGGCGCGAGCAGCCGGGGCCAATTGCCAAAGACTTCGACAATCTCGAAACGTTGGCCGGGAATGCCGCATCGGCGATGGACAAGTTTATCAAGCATCTTGAACCGCGCGCGGCCATGGCGACCGATCTAGAGGTTTCTATTCTGACCGCGCAGGCAGGCCTTCAGGAAGGCTCGCCGCAAGGGCTTCACCTTCAAGCAGAGAAAGAGGCGGCGATCCTTTGGGCCGCGCGAGAAATCCTCCAGCGCTTGGAGGCCGAAGCGTCAAGGAAAGAAGCGCGTGTCAGGAAAGGGCGCCAGAACCCCGGCAAGCCGGACCATGCCGCGTTTTTGCGGATGCTTGCCGGGGCATGGGTTTACCTCACAGGGTGCAAGCCCGGCTCAAACACGGATCCTTTAATGAACCCGTTCCTTCGGTTTTCCGCACTTGCTTGGGCCGATATCTTCGACCCAGCACCGGAATTTACCGGCGCCTTGCGGCAATTGCCGAAGTGGGGCAAGGGGCAAATCTCGCTGCTCGTATCGCAAGGCCCTTCCTGGCTCTGAACCGTGACTTTGGAAATTTTCCCAGCGACCGAGTAAGTCATTCTTCCCGAGCATCGTTCGGCCCTACCTTCCCTTGCACACGCCGGTAGCCGGCGAGCAGCAAGGGGAATTTCATGACTGACGCGAATGAAGAACGGTTGGCCTACGGCATCGACGAATTTTGCAAAATCGCCAACCTGGGACGGACAACGCTTTACAAAGACATCGCCGAGGGCCGGCTGCGTGCCGTCAAAAATGGGCGCCGCACGGTAATTTTGCGCGATGACGCGATGGCGTTCCTCGCGGCGCTTCCGGCGCTCGAGCCGCGCGGCTCCATTACCGGCGTGGCGCGTTGAGCGATGAGCCAGACAAACGAAACCCGGCGCGCGCTCTTGGCTGGCGCGGCCGGGCTCGGAAACTTGTCACGCGTGGTAGCTGACGGTTTCGAGAATAAGCAAGATCGTTCTTGCGCTCAAGCGGAATCTTGCGTCGCGATCACACTCGGTGATTCTAAGTCGTGTTCGATCTGGAAGCGTCGGTGGGAAGGAACCTTTGACGAGCTCGCCGAAAAGCTTTCCAAGTCACCTCCCGGCCCCAAGAACGGCGCTTGCTTCACGCCGGCGGTGTTCGCCGGGGAGACGCGAAACTTAAATCAGGCTACCCGGATCGACATCGCGGTGCTCGACGCGGATTGCGGACACTCATTCGATGAGGTTCGAGATGCCGTCGAGAACGCCGGGTATGCGGCGATAATCCACGCGACGCATAGCCATCTAACAACTGAAACCAAAATAAGCGTTTCGTCTTTCGAAAAGTCCGGGAGCACTGACGTATCCGCCTTCATGCGCGAGAAGAAATCGTTTCTGCCGCGCGTTGTAGAGGGCGCGAAAATCTTTGGGAAGTCACGCGACGGCGCCAATTTTATCGTCGCGCATAACCCATGCCCTAGGTTTCGCGTGATCATTCCACTCAGCGAGCCGTGGCGGGCAAGTGATTTCAAAGACCAGGACGAAGCGAACGCGATTTGGCGCGTGTTTATCGCCGCCCTCGCCTCGGCGTTGGGGCTTCAAGCGGACCAATCCTGTTCAGATACATCGCGGTTGTTTTTTTTCCCGAGGACACGTCGCGGCGGACCCGAATATCAGTTCAAGCACGTTCGCGGAAATCCGTGCGACCTTCGTGCGACCGTCGCGGCGGCGCAAGACGAAGGTTTGTTCAACCCCGGCAACGCGCGCGCCAAGGAATCGACTAGCGCCCAGCTTCTGAAATGGGCCGCGACACATGCCGTCAGATTTGAAATCGTCGTCGCACTCGAAGCCCGCAGCCCAGGCCGCCTCAAACGCCTTCACGGCGTCAAGCAGGCCATCGAATGCCCTTTCGAGGACGAACACACGACGCCCGGCGGCGAAGGGACGTTCGCCGTCAACGCATCGCAACTCGCAGCCGCCGGATTGCCCCAAATTACTTCCGGCTTCGTCCTGAAATGCTCGCATAACGCCTGCGCTGGGCGCGATCGTCTCGACCTTCTTGCCGGGATGCTGACGCAAGGCTGGCTGGCTGAAAGCGACTTGACCGAACCTGAGTTCGTGAGCGCCGGACCGGGTAGCGCGGCTCACGGGCTCTCCAGGCCGTACGAGCCGAGGCCGGATGAACCGATTGACGAGGATGCTTTCGACGCGGCGATCCTCCGGCTCGCGGCATTGTCCGCCGCCGCGTACGAGCGGGTTCGTGCAGACGAGGCGAAGCGGCTCGGCGTGCGGGTGACGGCCCTCGACAAGCTCGTCGCCGCTGAAAGGAAAGAAGACTGCATGGTAGGCCAGGGCAAGCAGCTCGAATTGCCCGAGCCGGAACCGTGGCCCGAGCCCGTGGACGGCGCGACACTCATCGGCGAGCTTGAAGCGGCGATCAATCGCTACGTTGTCCTGCCCAAGGACGCGGCTTTAACGTGCGCTCTCTGGGTGCTGCACGCACATTGCTTCGATGCTTTCACGTGCACGCCACGACTTGCAATCACGGCGCCGGAAAAGCGCTGCGGAAAGACGACGCTCCTTGACGTCATTGGCGAGCTGGTTTCGCGCCCTCTGCCAACGGCGAACATCACGGCGGCGGCGGTTTTCCGCACTATCGAGGTGAAGCGCCCGGTGATGCTCATCGATGAGGCGGACACATTCCTCGGCGAAAACGAGGAATTGCGCGGGATTCTTAATTCGGGACACCGCCGGGGCGGCCAAGTCATTCGGACCGTTGGGGACGATCACGACCCAAGGGCTTTTTCGACCTTCTGCCCGGTTGCCATTGCACAAATAGGGAAGCTGCCAAGTACCCTTGCCGATCGCTCCATCGGCATCGAAATGCGCCGCCGCACGTCGAGCGAAAAGGTGATGAGATTCCGCAATGGCCGGACACAGGAGTTAGGCCAACTGGCCCGCATGGCTGCGCGCTGGGTTGCCGACAATGACGGTGCGATTCGCGAGCGCGAGCCGGACATTCCGAAATCCATTTTCAACCGGGCCGCCGACAATTGGGAACCGCTGCTCGCTATCGCAGAAGTGGCGGGGGCAAGGATAGCGGAACACGCGCGGCAGGTCGCGCTTGCGGCGTGCGGCGGGGAGGACGAGCAAAGCCTTGGCGTTATGCTACTGACAGATATCCGCGAGGCATTCGGCACAAAAAAAGAAATCGCGAGCGTAGCACTCGTCGCCGCGCTCGTTGCGATGTGCGACCGTCCTTGGGGCGAGTGCAATCGCGGGAAGGTGCTTACCCAAAACTGGCTGGCGCGGCGGCTAAAGCCGTTTGGCGTCCACCCAAAAAACGTTGGGCCGAAGCGTGATCAAGCCAAAGGATACACGCTCGAATCATTTGCCGATGCGTTCAAGCGCTACATCCCCCCGATTCGACCGTCCACCCGTATACAGCTAATAAAAACATTGGCTTAGATGAAAATCAAACCGTCCACCAAACAAATGGGTGGACGGATGCAAATGACGATAACCAATTGAATTCAAACGAAGTATACGGGTCTACGGTTGAAAACCGCCCAAACGGCGATTCACGCGAGTGCGCGGATGATTTGCCGCCCGGCGATCACGATTGGGAAGACAGTCTTAAACGCTCAAGCTCTTGTTGATGAGGCGCGCGCCGCTGGCATCAAATTTGCCATTGGCCAGGTAAGGTTGCCGGCATCCGCCCCGCCGCCGGAATTGCTTGCAAGGCTTCGCGAGCATAAGGCGGAAATCGCCGCATGGCTCCGGGAGGAGGAGCGGGTAACAAAGGGCCGTAGCTAACCTTCCCGGACCCGATGAAGTCGAGCTTGAGGAACGCAAGGCCATGGCGATGGGCGGCGTGCCGGAGCCTTACCTCGATGCTTGGGCGCGGCCTCGACAAAAAGGGCAGCACTAGCTACCATTGGCTTACTCTTTAGCCATGCGGAAACGGGTCGTGAAAAAACGCAAGGGGAAGCCGGAATGGCTGCCGTGGTATCGCGCTCGCAATTACAAAGGTGACATGACTGAAACGGAGAAGCACCAACTCGACGCGTTCCGAGCACAGCCAATGCATCCTGCCACGCGGAGGGAAGACCTCCCGGAAGAGGTGCGGGATTACATCATTGGAATTGAGTTGGAACTCTATGACTATAAGCAGCAGGATGCCGTTGGCCAAGCATTCTTTTATAGTCTCATCGGCGCAGGATTGCTCGCTCTCCAATACACCGGCTGCCTTACGGCAACACCATGGAGATACGCATTTGACGTCCTGATTTTAGTGTCACCGTGGTTTCTCTACAGGTATCGGTGGAAGAAGAATGCCGAGGAGTTTCTGCCTTCAGAGAAAGGTGTCCCCAATCCAACCGATGAAGCCATTCGGAAGGAGTGGGAGATAATTTATGTCGGTGCAATGCGCCAACAACAGCGCGACGCCGCTTCCTCCTGACGATAAGGGACGCAATGCTGGCGTTGCTTGCTGCTGGGGGAAAAGGCGGCGCGCGCCGCCGCCGAAATTACCGGCGTACCCTTGGGCACGGTGATGTCGGACGTTGGCCGGGGATATGTGAGTTATGCCTGAAAAATCAGGAAAAAATCAGGGAACCCGATTTCAAAAAGGGCAGTCTGGGAACCCGCGCGGCAAGCCGCCTGGAACCCGCGCCCGCGTCACCGTGCTTGCCGAAAAGCTCATTGAGGATCAGCACGACGACATTATGAAGGCCGTGATTGAAAGGGCGAAAGGCGGCGATCCCACAGCAATGCGGTTATGCGTTGAACGTCTAATTCCGGCTCGCAAAGGACGGTGTCAACGGCGGAGTAAAAACCGGCCATTGGGGCGGAGCAAAACCAGACCAGTTTGCGGCGTGGGCGTAGGGCGGGACGGGCCGCGTCCGCCCCGGCGGAGATGGCCAGGATTTCGCAGCTGGGGCGGACGCGGTTTTCAGGAAGCGCTGATGATTTGGGCGGTTTCTGGATCGGCGGCCGGGGCGGCTTTGTCAGTGGGTTGGGTCGCACCCCGCCGCCGGGCCTTCGATTGCTTGAGCCGGTAGCTCTCGCCGTTCAGCTCCAGAATATGGACATGGTGGGTGAGGCGATCGAGCAGCGCGCCGGTCAAGCGTTGATTCCCGAAGACGCTCGTCCATTCCTCGAACGGCAGATTCGACGTAACGATAGTCGAGCCGCGTTCATGACGCTGGCTGAAGATCTCGAAGAGCAATTCCGCGCCGGTTTGGGAAAGCGGCACATAGCCGAGTTCGTCGACGATAAGCAGTTTGACGGCGGCGAGCTGGGATTGCAGCTTGAGCAGACGGCGCTCGTCGCGCGCTTCCATCAGCTGATGAACGAGCCCGGCCGCTGTGAAGAAGGTGACCGGGAAGCCGCGCTGGCAAGCAGCCAGGCCGAGCGCCAGACAGGCATGCGTCGGAGCGGCCAGCCCTGAAAAGGCTGATCGCCGATATCGAGGCGGGCCAGATCGATGTGATCGTCGTCTATAAGGTCCGACCGGTTGCTTCGTTGGCCTTTTCGCGCGGGTCTTGGCACGCGCCAAACTTGGTTTTCCCTGATTGATCGCGCGCGCGCGCGCGCGTTTGTCGTGTTTGTTATCGCCAGTGCCTGGTCGAGCTTCGCGCCGCCTACATGCCGGATGCCACTCGGGCCGTATCAGGCATCCCCCGAGCTCATCGCGGAGGAAGGGTCACCCCCCGGTTCTGACATCGCCTAATCCGCTTTCGACACTTCATCGACGGTTTGCTTGCGCTCGCCTCTCTCGACCATGCCTGCGGGATCATCGTCCCAGCGTTTCCGCAACGCTCACAACCACGGCTCTTGACCGAGGCAGCTTGCGGTGGCTTGAGATCAGCACCTGATTGCCGAACTCGAAGGGCCCTCCTTCATCTCTCGTACAGTTGAGCACCGCCAATACTCGCGACGGAGCGCTCGTGACACACGACCCAATCCGGACGATTTGTTCGGAACATCGGCTACTCTAGAGCGGACCTCAGTCTGAGGGGTCAGATGCGCGTTTGAGTGCCCTTGCGGCTTCGGCGCTCTCGATCACGATGAGATCATTGTCCTGCCGCTTTCAATCCCGAGGCTAAAACGTTCGCAGCGCCGATGCGCAGTAATCGTCCGTCGATTTGATAGCTCTTGAAATGCATCAAAGCGGCGTTTATGCTTCGCCCGTATCTCGACGCTCGGCGTCTCGGCGCAACGGCGACTGGGCGCGGTTCCTAAACCGTCCAGCAATGGCTTTCAGCGAACTCAATGAATTCCTTGAGGTCGTTCTCTCGTTTGCGCGAGCATAAGAGCCCGTACGTTCTAGAGAAGTCCATGTCAGCCACATGCACCTGTTTCACGGCTGGCGTCACGAGGCGGGCCGGAATAAAGGATAAGCCCACACCGGCAGCGACGAGAGCCAATGTCCTGTCGATTTGGGCGGTGTTATACACAACTCGTATCTTGAGGCCGCGCGTGACAAGCGCATGGCTCGCGTCTTGGAACCTATCGCGGCCTGGCCTGACGATGAAAGGCTCGCCTTCGAGATCAGCGAGCGTCACGCTTTCTCGCTGCGCGAAGCGATGAGCTTCGGGAACGGCCAACACATAAGGTTCTTTGAAGAGAACCCGGGTCGGAAATTTCGAGGCGCTTTCATCGAGGATCGTGAGTACAGCATCGAGCTGCCGATTAGCGAGCAATTCGACTAATTGCTCGCTGGACCCATCGCACACCTCGATCGCCGCATGAGAGTTGGTGCGTTGGAAGGAGCTGAAAAGCTTGGAAACCTGGCGGCTGGAGAACGACTGCAGCACGCCAATTCGTAAAAGCTTCGGCGTGGCGATCGTCTTAATTTCGGCTTTCACCGCATTGCAGTTTTGCAGAAGCTCCTTACCGGCTTCGAGTAACCGCGCTCCGGCGGCGGTTGCCACCACCGAGGATCGGCGCCTGTCGAGCAATTTGACGTCGAGTTCCGCTTCAAGCTTCGCGATGCTAGCCGAGATAGCCGGCTGCGAAACGGCCGCGCGTTGCGCGCCTTTCGTGAAGCTGCCAGTTTCGGCGACTGCGATGAAGTGCCTGATCTGATTGAGCTCCATGCGCGGACAATAATGATGTGTTTGCCTTATAAGCAACATCTATGGGCTTTCGCGGGATCAATATTTGTTGAGGCGGGCTAAAGTGCTTCAGAAACTCTTCCGAAGCGACGCCTTAAACAGCGGACGCGAGATCGATCAGTTTCTGCCCATCACCTTGCGCCTTGCGCCACTCGCAAAGGAAACCACGCGGTAGAGCGACTTCGCTTTACCGCCCCTGAATGAAATCAAGCATTGCGGTATTAATCGAAGACCAGCGCTTGTGTGGCAAGGCGGTTTCGCAATAGGTGACACGCCGTCTTTCGGCACATCCTGAGAAGTTACGGCAGCCATCGGCAAGCGTGTTAAGATCCGTTGGCGCGCAGGCGGCGCATCGTCCCCAGTAGGCCGCGGCGCCTCGGCCGAAGTCCGGGAAGCGTTCATCGTTGCGGCTGTGGACGATCATAACGGCCGGGATCGACGGGCATGGCATCGCCGCAAGATCTTGCCCCGTCATCCCCGCGGCGCTCGCGACGACGCTGCGCGGCGCGGCGCCGGCTTTGGGGACGTAGACGGGTATACCCTCTCACCCTCCCTCGAAATGGTGGACACCTCTTGTAAGCTCCTATTGGAGCTAGAAAGGTGTTTAATGGGTACGTCGCGTCGTCAATTTACGGATGAGTTCAAGCGGGAGGCGGTGGAGTTGCTGGCGAGCAGCGGGCGGCCGTTGAACCAGATCGCTGGGGAGCTGGGGATTGCCGCTTCGATGCTGCGCTCCTGGCGGGATGCCGGTGATCGGGGGAAAGCGGGATCGCCGCGGCGCTCGCATACGCAGGCAGCGATCCCGCCTGCCGGTGCGGATCTGGCGGCCGAAAACGCCCGTCTGCGGCGCGAGAACGAGCGCCTGCGCATGGAGCGGGAGATTCTAAAAAAAACGCTGCGCATCTTCTCGGAAGCGCCGAGATGAAATTCCGCCTCATCGAGGATCAGCGCGAGACGTTCCCGGTTCGCGTCGTGTGCGATGTGATGGGCGTCTCTCCGGCGGGATATTATGCATGGCGTGGTCGGCCCGAAAGCCCGCGTAAGGTGGCCAATCGCGCCCTGCTGACCGAGATCCGGCGGGTCCATACGACACATCGGGGACGATATGGCGCGCCCAGGATCCACGCGGCCTTGCGCGCCGATGGGCAGACGGCGAGCCGTAGCCGCGTCGAACGCCTCATGCATCATCACGGCATCCGGGCACGAACGCCACGGCGGTTTCGGGTGCGCACCACGGACAGCCATCACGACTTGCCGATCGCCCCCAACCGGCTCGACCAGAAATTCGCCGCCGACCGGTCCAATCAGGTTTGGCTCGCCGACATCAGTGTGCCGCAGCAAGCGGCGTGAGAGATGAGGGTAGGC
>PEFW01000033.1 GCA_002890675.1 Candidatus Methylaffinis lahnbergensis | reverse complement strand
CGCCGCGCGTGCCATGTCGAGCCGCGCGTTCAGCTCCGAGGGCGCGTCCAATTGGGCGAGCGCCGCTTTGGCTTGCGTCTGTTTTTCGCTGGCTTCGTCGCGCACGGCATCGAGGCGGAGGAGAGCTTCTTCGAGCCCCGAGAGCCGCGCGGCGGTCGCGGCCTTGTGCTTTTCGGCAGCGACCATTTCCGCGCGCGCCGCTTCTATTTCGCGTATCGCGGCCTTGTGCGCCTGTCTTGCCGCGTTTTCCGCCGCGGCCACGGCAGCAAGAGCCGTTTGGGCCAGCTCCGCGTCGGCTTTCAAGGTGTTGGCAACGCCGCGCGCGGCTTCTGCCTCGATCGCGAGATCGCCGAGTCGGTTTTTTTCGGCGAGACGCCGCGCAGCGGGAGTCGGGGCTTCGGCGGCTTGCGTGAAACCGTCCCAGCGCCACAGATCGCCTTCCTTCGAGACCAGTCTTTGGCCTTGTTTCAGCAGCATCCGCAAGGCGGTTCCTTCGGCCCGCGGGACAACGCCGATCTGGTTCAGCCGCCGCGCGAGAGGAGCTGGCGCCGTGACGAGCCTTGCGAGCGCTTCGACGCCAGGTGGCAAAGCCGGGTCGTCCGAAGCATCGGTCCTTGCCCAATGCGCGGGCGAAGCCGGATTGGTCGAGGCGTCGAGATCGTCGCCGAGCGCCGCGCCGAGCGCCGCCTCATAGCCTTTCGCGACGCTGATCTCCTCGGTGACCGAAGGCCAACAGCCGCCGGTTCCGGCGTTCAGCAATTTGGCTAATGTTGCGACTTGCGTTTCAAGAGTTTGCGCCTTGCGCTCGGCTTCGGCCATCGGAGCCCGGGTTTTTAATTCTTCGGCACCGGCCTTTGCATGGCGGGCTTCGGCGAAGGCCAGTTCGGCTTCGCGCGCTTCGCCCGCCGCGATGGATTCGTCGAGCGCCGCCTCACACCGCGCGAAATTCGCGCCGTCAGCGGAATTCGAAATAAGCGCGCCGCGTTCCTTCTTCACCTTTTCGATTTCCGCTTCGACGCGCGTGCCGCGCGCCGCTTCTTCCCAGATTACCGCCTCTAGCGCCGCGCGCCGCGCCTCCACCGCCGCCCTAGTGTCCTGCGTCCCGGCGAACAACTTTTCCGTAATCGCGAGGGCAGCTTCGGCGTCCGCGAGCTTCTCGCGCAGAGCCTCGATCCCGGCTTCGCCCACGCCGCTGCCCGCAAGCTCGGTTGACTCCTGATCGAGCCGCGCGAGAGCGCCCGCCGCGTCCTCGATCAGGGCCGCCTCTCGGGCAATATCGCTCGCCGTTTGGGCGATTCTCTGCTCCAGTTCGACGGCGCGGCTCTTCGCCCGCCTTTCTTCTCCATCCAGCGTCTCGTGGGCAAGAACGAGCCTTTGCAATCCGGCGGCGGCCTCGGCTTCGATGCCGCGCAATCCCGGCAACTCATGCGCGGCGATCGCTTGCCGCCGGGCCGCCTCGGCCTGGGCCCTGGTTCTTTCCGCGACGTCGCGCAGATCGGCTTCGAGTTTGGCTTCCGCCGATTGGAGCACGCTCGCCGCCTCGCCCTGGCTGATCAAGGCAAGCAGGGCTTCGTTGCGCCTGATTTCGCCCGCGAGACCACGGTAGCGCGCCGCTTGGCGCGCCTGCCGTTTGAGGCTCTCGGCCTGGGTATCGATTTGCCGCAAAATATCGTCGAGGCGAACGAGATTATCCTCCGCCGCCTTGAGACGCAGCTCGGCTTCGTGGCGGCGGGAATGGAGCCCCGCGATGCCCGCGGCTTCCTCGATGATCCGGCGGCGCTCCTGCGGCTTGGCGGCAATGATCTCGCCGATCTGGCCCTGCCGCACCATCGACGGCGAGCGCGCGCCGGTCGAAGCGTCCGCGAAGAGCAATTGAACATCGCGGGCGCGCACCTCGCGCCCGTTGACCCGGTAGGTGGAGCCAGATTCGCGCTCGATGTGGCGGGAAACCTCGATAATCTCGTTATCGTTGAACGCGGCGGGTGCCGAGCGATCGCTATTATCAAGAAAGAGGACCACCTCCGCCATGTTGCGCGCGGGCCGGTCGCCGCCGCCGGAAAAAATCACATCGTCCATGCCCGACGCGCGCATGCTTTTCGACGAACTCTCGCCCATGACCCAGCGCAGCGCCTCGACCAGATTCGATTTGCCGCACCCGTTCGGCCCGACAATGCCGGTGAGCCCGGGCTCGATCAAAAACTCAGCCGGCTCGACAAAAGTCTTAAAGCCCGCGATGCGGAGTTTTGTCAGTTTCATGGTGCAGCCCTTGTGCCGCATACCCGCTTTTGGATCATTTGCTATTATTCGACAAAGCTTCCTAGCGTTTGGTTAACCAATCCCGCTTGGCCGGCATGCAGGACCACATGCCGCATGATTCACCAACGCCGATTACCGCCCGAACGCGCCGGCGAGCGCAAGGTTTTGCGTTGATTTTTCTGTGAAAACCGTGAAGCCCACGGTGGTGATAGACAGGAGGACGGTCTGGCTACAGCAGATTGCTAGCCCCTCTTCCTGAGCGAAAGGAAGCCTGAAGCACGCCGCCGCGATGCCTACTTCCTGTCGCTGCGTTGGGGCAGAGCGTTTAAAAGGGTTGCGAGCGCCGTGTCGCCGCCGGATGCGACGATTCGCTGCGTATTTCGTGGGGTATCTCGAGGCGTCGCCACCTGTCGCGGATGACGCATGAAAGCCAGCCGGACGCGTAGCCGATTTGCAGGCACGCCGCGAACACGGAGAATTCGAGAAGCGCGCTCAGCAGACCATGTTCGTAATAGGCGGAACTGGCAAAAACGATTGCGAAGGCCAACGCGCAGGCCGGAACAAGAACCCAAACCTTGAAAAACCGTCCGAAGACTGTCCCAAGCAGCAGGCTCCCGATGATTAGGATTGTCACCCGACGCCGCCCCGATGCCGTTATTAACTACGCCGCCGCAATTAATTCGTTGCCTGAAATCAACAGCTCATTCTTAGCTGTTAATAGCTGTTAGAACTAAAATAACAGACTACCGGGCGGCGCTCTGTTCAAAATCGCTCACTTGCTACGAGAAATTTTGTGGTATATGACACAAAGAAGGTTCGCTCGCGAGAGACTCGTGGCGCCAGAGGCCTGCCATGACGGCCAAACGTCAACCGTCATTTGATCCGAAAACTTTTCTCGCCATGGTTGGCGAGGGCCGCAGCATTGGGGGGTACCGCACGGACGATACTGTCTTTTCACAGGGAGACCCCGCGGATGCGGTCTTCTACATCGAGAGCGGCGAGGTGAAGGTCACCGTCGTTTCGGAGCAAGGCAAGGAAGCTGTCATCGCAATTCTTGGAATGAACGATTTCTTCGGGGAAGGATGTCTTGGCGGGCAGGCGCGGCGCATAGCAACGGTTACGACGATGAGGGACTCGGTCATCGTGCGCGTGGAAAAAGCGGCGATTGTCCGCGTGATCCATCAGGAGCCAGCGTTCTCCGAGATGTTCATTGCCCATCTTCTGGCTCGGGCCATCCGCGTCGAGGCGGACCTCGTCGATCAGCTGTTCAATTCGAGTGAGAAACGCCTTGCCCGGATGCTCCTGCTGTTGGCGAACTTTGGCAAGGAAGAGAAAAAACCGGAGACGATCGTCGCGAAAATCAGCCAGGAGACGCTTGCGGATATGATCGGAACGACCCGGTCCCGGGTGAGTTTTTTCATGAACAAATTTCGAAAACTAGGCTACATTGACTACAACGGCCGCATCGAAGTCCACAGTTCATTGCTAAATGTCGTTCTCCACGAAGAGCCGCATATCAACGCTTATTGATCGGGTCATAAATAGTTGGACATTTTTTTTGACGGCGCGGGGCGAAGATGATTCTCACGCGGCATGAGAAAAAACGACTCCCGGAAGCCGGAGCACAGGACCCTCGGAGAGTTGCGGATTCACGGTGTGAAACGCGGCTAGGAAGGCGTGAGCCCCGAAGTCCTCGCCGATGATCTTGGCCGCAATTCTCCACTTTGGACGGATGGCTGGCGCGCATTCAGCGCAATGGACCTCGATGTCGTCCTGCGCAAGATGGAGCAGGAAACGCCGGCCAACATCGTTTTCCTGGACGCCTGCCGCAATGCCGGTGTCGTCGAGGAGGGTCAGCCGCCGTCAATGCGCAGTCGCGAGCCCGCTCCCAGCGATCGCCGCGTGCAAAGACACGCCATTGATCGTGCCGGTGAAAAAGAACGGCCCAAAGGCGCTTGACGTGATTGTGCCGGTGAAGGAGCCGGGCGGGATGGTCACGGCCAAGGTGCCGATCTGGAAGGTCACCGGCTGGGCTAAGGGATTAATCCCTTTGCTGGTGCTCCCCAAGGTGAAGCTCGACTTAAGAACGAAGGCATCGGTGTTCGGCGCCGTGCCGATATCGATCATAGCCGTGGGGCTGAAGGCGGCGAATGGGACGTCCGGGATTATGCCGATCTCCTGGGGGATGACGGGCCTTTGGGGGGACCCGCCAGCGGGAACGTGGCCACCACCGTGTTGCTAGCCGTGCCGATCGCCGAGACAGCGCCATTGGAGAGCCCGTGTGGCCCGTTTGCCACATAGGCTTGTGTCCCATCCGGGGTAATGCCGATCCCCAAGGCGCCACCCTCCACCGGGACCGTGGTCACCACCGTGTTGCTGGCCGTGGCGATCACCGAGACCGTGTTATCATCTGCATTCGCGACGTAGACGTGTGTCCCATCGGGGGTGACGGCGACTGCTGCGGGCCCTACCCCCACCGGAACCGTGGCCACCACCGTATTGGCGGCCGTCTCGATCACAGAAACAGTGCCAGGCAGGCCAAAATTCGCGACATAGACGTGTGTCCCATCCGGCGTGACGGCGACTCCTTCGGGGGAATTCCCCACCGGGATCGGGGAGCCGACCACGGTGTTGCTGGCCGTGGCGATCACCAAGACGGTGTTGTCAAAAAGACTCGTCACATAGGCGTATTTCCCATCCGGGGTAACGGCTACCCCATAGGTGCCCACCCCCACCGGAATCGTGGCCACCACCAGGTTGGTGGCCGTGGCGATCACCGAAACGGTGTTGGGATTCCCCTTCGTCACATAGGCGTATTTCCCGTCTGGCGTGATAGCTACCCCTATGGGGGAATCAGTGTTGGAAACGAACGGGATCGTGGCCACCACCGTGTTGGTGGCCGCGTCGATTACCGAGACAGTGCCGGAGGTCTGATTTGCCACATAGGCGTGTTTCCCATCCGGGGTGATGGCGACCCCTGCAGGGCAAGTCCCCACCACGACCGTGGCCACCACCGCAGCGGTTTGGCGCCCGTGTCGACCACCGACACAGCGCCGCCGCCTGCGCACAGAGGAACACTACTGTTTGAGACAGAGGCGAAGGGGGCCGTCTCCGCCGGTCGGGCGCCCAAGACTGCCGCCAGCACCAATAAGGCCCAAAGGGCCGCGAATGCCCGCGCCGATAAGGCGCCGGTTCGCTTGCTGTAATTACCTTGCATGCTAATCACCCCTCAAAAAAGATTTGATAATATATAATATTTGTCATTATTTCCATGTCGAAACGCAACTAAGTTATGTCAGTAATCGTTCGTCTTCTTGATCTTTTTTTTGCATGATCTTTTCCAAGCGCTCGGAGAGTTTTTCAAGATCACGCTCTCTGCTTGCGGCCACGCCACGCCGTGGCGCATGATGGGGAGAGGGAAACCGGTTTTGGAAACAGCAATCAGCCGCAAACCAGCCAGTGCGGGCGGGAAAACATGGGCGCAACGTTAGGGTTTCGCCGAAAATCCATGGCAAACGCCGCCATGCCCGCTACATTGGGACAAGGTTTTCGCCCCCGTTGAGCGGGTTTCCCAACGCCAGGGATTGCGGCATTCAGACAAGATCGATGAAGACAGCAAAGGCGCGCGCCAGTTCCGGACGGGCGACCGGCGCGCCGGACCCCGCGCTTGATTTTTTGCCAACGTCCACGGGTTTGCCTGGATGGGCGCGGACGCCGCCCGAGGAGCCGGTGGAAGAGCGCTTTGAAGGCCGTGTGATAAAAATCCGCGGCGCGCGCGAGCACAATCTCAAAAACATTGACCTCACCATCCCTCGCGGAAAACTTGTCGTGTTTACCGGCCTTTCCGGCTCGGGCAAATCCTCGCTCGCCTTCGACACGATCTATGCCGAAGGCCAGCGCCGCTATGTCGAATCGCTTTCGGCCTACGCGCGCCAATTTTTGGAAATGATGCAAAAGCCCGATGTCGATCAGATCGACGGCCTGTCGCCGGCGATTTCCATCGAGCAGAAGACGACCTCGAAGAATCCGCGCTCAACGGTCGGCACCGTCACCGAGATTTACGATTACATGCGGCTGCTTTTCGCCCGCATCGGGATTGCCTATTCGCCGGCGACGGGGCTCCCCATCGAGAGCCAGACGGTGAGCCAGATGGTCGATCGCGTGATGGCGCTGCCCCGCACGCGGTTTTATCTGATTGCACCCGTTATTCGGGGCCGCAAGGGCGAGTACCGCAAGGAAATCGCCGAATTCATGAAGCGCGGCTTTCAGCGTCTGAAAATCGACGGGGAATTTTACGAAATCGCCGACGCGCCGCAGCTCGACAAAAAGGTCAAGCACGATATCGATGTCGTGGTTGATCGAATCGCGGTGCGCGAGGGAATCGAAGCGCGATTAGCGGAAAGTTTCGAGACCGCGCTCGAACTTGCCGACGGCATAGCGATTGCCGAACATGCCGATGAGAGGGACGAAAACGGCGCGCCCAAGCGGATTGTCTTTTCGGCCAAATTCGCCTGCCCCGTATCCGGCTTCACCATCCCCGAAATCGAGCCGCGCCTGTTCTCCTTCAACAATCCGTTTGGCGCCTGCCCGCATTGCGGCGGCCTCGGCGTCGAGCAGACCGTCGATCCCGAGCTGATTGTCCCCGATCCGAAGCTCACCCTGCGCCGAGGCGCCATCGCTCCCTGGGCCCGCTCCAGCTCGCCCTATTATCTGCAAACCCTCGAAGCGCTCGCCAAGCATTTCAAGTTCCGCCTCGATGCTCGTTTCGAGACGCTGCCGGAACAAGCCCGCGATGTGATCCTGCATGGCTCGGGCGAGGAGGCCGTGCGTTTTACCTACGAAGATGGTTTGCGCTCCTATGACGTCGTAAAACCCTTCGAAGGCGTCATCGGCAATCTCGAACGGCGGTATCATGAGACCGAAAGCGAATGGGCGCGCGAGGACATCTCCCGCTACATGACGGCTTCGCCTTGCGGCGTCTGCGAAGGCACGCGGCTGCGTCCCGAGGCGCTCGCGGTCAAGATCGAGGGTTGCCACATCAGTCAATTGACCGCGCTTTCGGTGCGCGCCGCGCAAGAGTGGTTCGGCGCGCTGGCCGGCAAGCTCGATTCAAAACGGCGCGAGATCGCCAAGCGCATTCTGAAAGAGCTTTCCGACAGGCTCTCGTTTCTGGTCGATGTCGGCCTCGACTATCTCACTCTTTCCCGCGCTTCCGGCACGCTGTCCGGCGGCGAGAGCCAGCGCATCAGGCTCGCCTCGCAGATTGGGTCGGGCCTAAGCGGCGTGCTTTATGTGCTGGACGAACCTTCGATTGGCCTGCATCAGCGCGACAATGCGAGGCTTCTCGACACCTTGCGGCGGCTGCGCGATCTCGGCAATACGGTTATTGTTGTCGAACATGACGAGGACGCAATTCTTGCCGCCGATCATGTCGTCGATTTCGGCCCGGGCGCGGGCATTCGCGGCGGCGAGATCGTGGGACAAGGCACGGCCGCCGAAATCATGGCGAACAAGGATTCGCTGACCGGCCAATATCTCGCCGGCGCGCTTGAAGTCGCGGCGCCGCGCCGCCGGCGCAGGCCCGACTCGGACCGCATGCTTGCCATCGTCGGCGCCCACGGCAATAATCTCAAAAATATCTCGGCCGCGATCCCGCTCGGGGTTTTCACCTGCGTCACCGGCGTCTCCGGCGGCGGCAAATCGACCCTCATTATCGATACGCTCTACAAAGCCGCCGCGCGGCGGCTCAACGGCGCGCTCGAACATCCGGCGCCGCATACGCGAATAGATGGGCTCGAACATCTCGACAAGGTCATCGACATCGACCAATCGCCGATCGGGCGCACGCCGCGCTCGAATCCGGCGACTTACACTGGCGCCTTCACGCCGATCCGGGAATGGTTCGCGGCCCTCCCGGAAGCCAAGGCGCGCGGCTATCCGCCTGGACGCTTCTCCTTCAATGTCAAGGGGGGACGCTGCGAGGCCTGCCAGGGCGACGGGGTGATCAAGATCGAAATGCACTTTTTGCCCGACGTCTACGTCACTTGCGATGTCTGCAAGGGCAAGCGCTACGATCGCGAGACGCTCGAAGTGAAATATCGCGGCCAATCGATCGCCGGCGTGCTCGGCATGACGGTCGAGGAAGCCGCAAACCTATTCAAGGCGGTTCCTTCGATCCGCGAGAAATTGGCGACTCTCGCCCGCGTCGGCCTCGGCTACGTGAAGGTCGGCCAGCAGGCCAACACCTTGTCCGGCGGCGAGGCGCAGCGGGTCAAACTCGCCAAGGAGCTTTCTAGGCGCTCGACCGGCCGCACGCTCTATATTCTCGACGAGCCAACCACCGGGCTGCATTTCCACGATGTCGCGAAACTCCTCGAAGTTTTGCAGGAACTGGTCGATCAAGGCAATACGGTCATCGTGATCGAACACAATCTCGAGGTCGTGAAAACGGCCGACTGGATCGTCGATCTTGGTCCCGAGGGCGGCGATGGAGGCGGCGAAATCGTCGCGGCCGGTCCGCCCGAGGACATCGTGCGGGCAAGGAAAAGCTACACCGGGCGCTATTTGCACGCGTTTCTGGAACGGCGGCCTTTGGCAAAGGGCACAGAGGCGGCAGAGTGACCTTTTTGGCCCGGGGCCGGTCTCGCCAAGCGCGACAACGGGGTCACGCGGTTGCGTGGTTGGCCCTTCGCGGCGGTGCAAGCCCCGGACAAGGTTAGCGAGGCATCTTTTCGTCCAGCGCGTCATCCAGAACGGCTGGTTTGCCGCTCTGGCCCGGCGAAGAGTGAAGGGCGGGCGAACGATAGTGGAATCGCCAAGCGTAAGGCTTGCAAGAAACGCATAGCTGCTCGCGAAATTCCAGAGTTGCATGGGTAATTCCATCGGTTATTTTGCACTGCAACAAAAACTGGCCTGGAACGAAATTTGCCTTGGTCCGGCTACAATCCTCCGGCCGGCATGATGCGGGGGTAAATTTTTTCCGCACGGGTGGCGGATCAAGTGTGGACCACGCGTTGTAGCACTCGAACCTTGGTGACGGTCGAGGTTCGGTCAAAAATTGGTAAGGGTTGAGCTTGGTCACGCAATGTTTGGTCAGGCAATGTTTGGTCAAAGTTTGGTCAAATGGTTTGGTCATATGTAGGTTTCGGTCGCTAAGTCGCGGTTCATAACTTAATCATGGCGCAAAACGACGCTTGATCACAGTTTAAAACTGTGCAATCGCCACATAATGGTTGCGCCGGCGGGGCTCTGGCCGCTCTTAAGCCCCCTCGCTGGTCAGAAGCGCCCGCCGTTCCTCCCCGGCGGGCGCTTTCTCTTGTCCGGGGTTGTCCGTCGCTCACCCGTGACTGTCTCCTTGAGGCGGAAACGCGCAAGCTTCATTTGTAGTCCTCATTCCCCGGATGACACGCTAATTTTCCGAGCGGTTGGGGCGGTTCAGCTATAAGAATCAGCTGCCGTGAAGTTGATCGAGCCGCCCTGGCAAACCCGGCAATGAACGGAATTGGCGCGCTTGTCCCACGGCCGATCGTGGGCATTGCCAAAACCCATCGAAACCGGCACTCTCGGCCCGGAAATCCGGTCGACGGGTTGATGCCAGCTTAATCAGCCAGGAGGAGCGGCATTCGTAATTTGCGCACCATAAAACGCCACGGAATATAATTGTAGTGCACATAGACTATCAGTCATCGTCAATGATGACTTAACAGGGAGGTTATAATATCATGGAAAAGGTTAAACCTAATATCGTCATCGCCCTGATGATCGCTGCTGGAGTAAGCATATCTCTAGCCAGTCAAGCCGCTAGTTACAATCCGGTTACTCAGAAAGCACAGTTAAAGCTTGCACAATTGGGCTTCGATCCAGGGACTACGGACGGGATTCTCGGTCGCCATACCATCGCTGCTATCAAAGCATTTCAGAAAAAATCTGGTCTGCCGGAGACTGGAGCACTTGATAGCGCCACTCAGGCAAAATTAGCAATCGGTGCTCCGGCGCCTCAGGTGGCTCAGGTCACCACGGTCATCGACTGGAGGCCGGTTCCGACCCAGGATGAGCTGGACAAGCTCGTTGCCAATCCGGCCAATGATTCCAACTTCCCATACACTGACTATCGGCCGGACGCACCAGCGGCGAATCTGGATCTTCCTGGCGCGGCGATATTGGCAGCCATGAATAACAGCGCGGATACCTATGGGAGTCGTCCGCCCGGGCAGCCCAAGCATACGGGCGAAGGCTATAAGTATATGACTGGCTGTCTTACGACCGGCTATGACTCAACGTTTTGGTCCGATATTACATTCCACTATTACTGTCAGATGTCACTACCTAGGAAGTGTTATACATATGCATTGGCAGGTAAATCGAAAGACGGTATAAAATATCCAAGACCAGCAGCCTATCAAGTCTGCGCGACAGGGAAGTTGCCCGAGTCGCCTGACTTTGTTGCCTTCGTGCCGAAAACACAGCCGCAGGTATTCCAATATGTGATGTTTGGCCAAACCAATGCCTTCAATCATGAGCAGGAACAAGCCATCATCAATGCCTTCTACGGAGTAAAAAATCCCACCGATCCGAAGGAGTGCCGGCTAAAACGGCCCCTTCGCACGGAAGATCCGACCGATGGGACGCACTGTCTGGCGAACAAAACGATGAAGACACAACTCGTTGGGAAAGGCACTTAACGGCCGGAGTGACATCTTCGCTACGTGTCCGGGTCGTTCCGGATGCCTCGCCCCCGGCTCGCCGAAGCGGTGTCCGCGAACCAACGCAGGCCGGCAGGCACGTATTCAAGTCATACCAACGGTCATGACGAATTACCGTTGGTATTGCAATTATGGCAGCGAAACGCCTTTCCACTGGCATCGATCATGGCCTAGAATTCCGGCCATGTGCGAGCCCAGCCCGTTAGCTCCCATCCATGTGATCGGCGGCGGCCTTGCCGGCAGCGAGGCGGCCTGGCAAATCGCGCGGCAAAACGTCCCCGTCGTGCTGCACGAGATGCGGCCGTCGCGCATGACGCCAGCACATCATACGGACGATCTTGCCGAACTCGTCTGCTCGAATTCGTTTCGCGCCGACGATCCGCAAACCAGCGCGATTGGCATTTTGCACCGCGAAATGCGGTGCCTCGATTCCCTCATCCTGGCCGCCGCCGATGCCCATAAGTTGCCCGCCGGCGGCGCGCTCGCGGTCGACCGCGATCAATTTTCCGCGGCAGTCACGGACGCAGTTTGCGGGCACCCGCTCATTAAACTGGTTCGCGAGGAAATCGACGGTCTGCCGCCGCTCGCCTGGGACAGCGTGATCATCGCGAGCGGACCATTGACATCGCCCTCCCTCAGTTCGGCGCTCCGAGCGCTCACCGGCGAGCGCGATCTTGCCTTTTTTGATGCGATCGCCCCGGTCGTGCATCGAGAGTCGATCGACATGGAGAAGGCGTGGTTTCAGTCGCGCTACGACAAGGCGGGGCCGGCCGGAACCGGCGCCGATTACATCAATTGCCCGCTGACACAAAGCCAATATTACGCCTTCGTGAAAGCTCTGATCGAGGCCGACAAAACCGAGCCACACACGCTCGGCGACGAAGACACGCCTTATTTCAATGGCTGCCTGCCGGTCGAAATCATGGCGGAGCGCGGCCCCGAGACCCTGCGGCACGGACCAATGAAGCCATTCGGCCTGACCAATCCGCATCCTGGCGGCGCAACAAAACCTTATGCCGTCGTGCAGCTGCGGCAGGACAATGCGCTCGGCACGCTCTACAATATGGTTGGCTTCCAGACAAAGCTGAAACATCATGCGCAAGCTGAAATTTTCCGCACCATTCCGGGCCTGGAAAATGCCGCCTTCGCCCGCCTCGGCGGGATCCATCGCAACACTTTTTTGAACTCGCCCAAATTGCTCGATGGCGCCTTGCGGCTCAGGGCCGATCCGAGGCTGCGGTTCGCGGGCCAGATCACCGGCTGCGAAGGCTATGTCGAAAGCGCGGCGATCGGGCTTGCCGCGGGCCGCATGGCGGCGGCGGAGCGAACAGGCGAGGCTTTTGCGCCGCTCCCGCCGACGACCGCGCTCGGCGCTCTCATTAACCATATCACTGGCGGACACATCGGGATCATCGACGCCGGGCCGCCTTCGTTTCAGCCGATGAATATTAATTTTGGACTTTTCCCGCCGATCGAGAAATCACGGGGCGCTGAAAAGGGGCTGGCGCGCAAGGCCGCGATCAGCCTGCGCGCCGCGCGCGATTTGGACAACTGGATGGGAGCGCATCACACTCGCGCGGCCGAATGATCGCCGCAACAAATCATTTCGGCGCCAGAAAAATTTCCGCCGCGAGTCCGGCGAAAAGCATAAGTCCCGCATCGCGGTTCGAACGAAACAGGCGCAACGCAAGGGTGCCATCGCTGGGGTCGACCCGCATCGCCTGCCAGGCAAGATGCAAGGCGAAGAGGACAAGGCCGCCTTGCGCCGGCGCGCCCGCACCGGCGGCAAGCAAGGCCGCTTCGATGCAGATGACCGCGAGCGCGTAGAGAGATCCAATCCCCAAACGAAGGCGCTCGCCAAATGCCCGCGCGGTCGAGCCGATACCGGCGAGCGCATCGTCCTCGATGTCTTGGACCGCATAGATCGTATCATAACCGATGGTCCAGAAGACCGCGCCGAGATAGAGCAATAGCGGCGCCAGCGCGAGCGACCCCAGGGCTGCCGCCCACCCGACTAAAGCCCCCCATGCGAATGCCGCTCCCAGAACCGCTTGTGGCCAGGAGCTGATTCGCTTCATGAAAGGATAGAGGCCAACGACGCCCAGCGAGGCAAATCCCAAAAGGATCGTAAAGCCGTTGAACATTAAAAGCACGCCAAGTCCGGCAAGACATTGCGTGGCAAGAAAGAGGACCGCGGTCGTTGCGCCGATGCGTCCCGAAGCGAGCGGACGCCATTTCGTGCGCTCTACCTTCGCATCGATGTCGCGATCGATGATGTCATTATAGGTCGCGCCGGCGCCGCGCATGACGATGGCGCCAATGAAAAACAAGAGAAGGTCGCGGACGCGCAACGGTCCGCCTTGATAAATACTCGCGAGCGCGCTCGACCACCAGCATGGCAACAGAAGCAGCCACCAGCCGATCGGGCGATCGAGGCGCGCGAGCTGAAGAAGCGGATGCCAGGATCTTGGCGCGAGCCGGAAGACGAGCTGGCCGGCAATCGAATCGGGCAGGGCGGGGGGCCAGCGCGGGTCTTTTGCGGACGACCCGCCAAAACCGGCCGGCGGGGATTGATCGCGCGGGCCGGGAGCTTCTGGCCCAGTTAGGCGTTGCGTCACAGCGGCCCAGCGGGCAGCTTCTGCTGTGGCACGTTGAGCGCGCCTTTGGCCTGTTGCTCTTGTGCTTTCTTCATCTGCGCCGCGATCTTGCAGGCTTGATCGGCGACCTTTCCGGATTTGCCGGTGCTCGCCGAAATATTTTGCAAAGCTTCGTCGGGAACCGCGCACCATTCCTTGTTCTTTGTTAAATAAGTAACGAGCTCATGCTCGATGGCGACCAGCGCGCGCAGCTTCGGGCAAGAGGCTACGGGATCGAGCTGTTTTTTGCCGCCCTTGGTGGCGAGTTGATTGAGTTGATCGATGATGTCCTGACGCTTCTTGGTCAGCGCGCCGATATCCTGGTTGCAATCGGTGGCATAAGCCGCGCCGCAACCCACGAATGGGAACAAGGCCGTGACGGCGAGCACAGCTTTACGCAGGGAGCTAATGCGCCTATGTGGCATCATGATGCGAGCCTTTCAGAAACGTTTCGATGTGTTTTCCCAATTTTTTGCCAGGGACACTTGTTTTCGTCGCCGTGCGCTGCCTCGCGAGGACACGTGCCAAATCGCTTCGAGCGAAATCACGTGCGTCCATGACGAACACCGCCGCGCACGCAAGCGTAACCGGTTCGCGCCTGTCGCGGCGCGCCTTCGACCGTATCGAGCGGCCGCATGTCCCGCTATGATTTCGCCGCGCCGCGCCTCTATGTCAATCCCCCCTTGGCGCAGGCGGCGCAAATCGCTCTCGATCAGGCACAGGTAAATTATGTCCGCAATGTGTTGCGCCTATCGAAAGGAGCGAGAATCCTTGTTTTCAATGGCCGCGACGGCGAATGGGAAACGAGGGTTGCCACTTCCAACCGCAAAAATGTCACGCTCGCCGTCGACAAGCTGACACGGTCGCAGGAGCCGCGTCCCGATCTGCACTATTTGTTCGCGCCGCTGAAACAGGCAAGACAGGATTACATGGTTGAAAAGGCGGTGGAAATGGGGGCCGGACTGCTGCGTCCGGTGCTGACCCGCCGGACCCAGACCAGCCGGATCAATCGCGAACGGATGCACGCCCATGCGATCGTAGCCGCCGAGCAATGCGGTATTCTGTCGATTCCAGAAATCGCTCCCGCGATCAGGCTCGATGCGCTTCTCGGCGCTTGGGACAACGACCGCCTCCTCGTCTTTTGCGACGAAGACGCGCCAGCGAGCGATCCATTGGCGGCGCTGCGCTCCCGCGCCGATGCCAAAGGGCCACCTGCGCTCGCCGTTTTGATCGGCCCCGAAGGCGGTTTCGACGACCGGGAACGCGAGGTGCTCCTTGGGTTGCCGCCTGTGTTGCGCCTGCCGCTTGGTCCCCGCATTTTGCGTGCCGACACGGCCGCCGTCGCGGCTCTCGCCTTGGTCCAGGCGGCCCTGGGAGATTGGCGAGGATAAATTTAACTTATCATTATATCGCCTCATTGTAGGGTCAGGAAAACTGCTCACGATCGTCCAATGAATCGTTTAGGCTGCAAATGAATTTGCGCGATATTTTTGTTTCAGTTGGCTGTTGCGCCGCCGCCGTTTGCCTTGGCTTTGGCAAACCCGCGCGGGCCGGCGAGCTTCAATCAAGCAACGAGACCGCTTCGCGCGCGCCTGAGCGATGCGCCTCGTCCGTGCCGGTCGCGGAATCCACCGGTTGCGAGCGGATTGACGGTCATGTCCGCGTCGAATTCGGCTCCCGCAAGCCGAACGCGTCCGGTTACGGCCCGCCGGGAGCTTCGCCCATCGCTGTCCGCCTGGACGAGGGCACGCCATCGCGTGGCCATCTTCGCTTGCCCGCCGGCGAATCCGGAATGGATCCTTTCCGCCGCTGAAATCCACCGGGCTCCGCGCAATCTTACCCAGATGCCACGCAATGATTTCTCCCTCGCAAGCGTCGCGGGGCAAACCCTGAAGCCGGTTTCAGCCTCGCCAGCCAGAGCCATCGCACATTTGGCCAACAAAACCGCGCTATCCGCCGGTTCAGCCGTTTTCGCCGAACCGCCCTGGGATAAAGCCAGCCAGTTGACGCCGCGCGCGTGATCGGCTAAGGACACCCTTTCCCTGCCTGAGACAAGGTTCGCGGGGCAGTTCTGTTGTCCGAGGGCCGCCTTTGCCAGGTATCCCGCAAAGGTCGGCCTCCACTGGACGCGAGACAAATTTTTCCGCCGCGAAGCTTTCGCGCAGCGCGGCCCACGTGGAGACAGAGGTTTTGGCTCGTATCGCGGGAGTCAATATTCCAACCAACAAGCGCGTCATCGTCTCGCTTCAATATATTCACGGCATTGGCCCGACGAAGGCTAAGGAAATTTGCGAAAGAGTGAATATTCCCTCCGGGCGGCGCGTCGCCGAGTTAACCGACGCGGAAGTCTTGCAGATTCGCGAGGCGATCGACCGCGATTACATGGTTGAGGGCGATCTTCGCCGCGAGGTTGCGATTCACATCAAGCGCCTGATGGATCTTGGCTGCTACCGTGGGCTTCGCCACCGGCGCCAATTGCCCGTGCGCGGCCAGCGCACCCACACCAACGCGCGGACTCGCAAAGGCAAGGCCAAGCCCATCGCCGGCAAGAAGAAGTAAATTCAAGAGAAGATGTCATGGCGTTCGCTGCCAAGTGACCGGCCAAGCAATCGCCGCCTACAATCGATGAAGGTTCCGAGCGCCTGGCACGATGGGCGGGTTTGAAGGAATTGGATAGTGGCGAAAGAGGCTACCCGCGTTCGCCGCCGCGAGCGCAAGAACATTGCGTCCGGCGTCGCGCACGTCAATTCGACCTTTAATAATACTATGATCACGATCACCGACGCGCAGGGAAACACAATTTCTTGGTCGTCGGCGGGGACCATGGGCTTCAAGGGATCACGCAAATCGACGCCTTATGCGGCCCAGATGGCGGCCGAGGACTGCGCCAGAAAGGCGGCCGAACACGGCATGCGGACGCTCGATGTCGAGGTTTCAGGGCCGGGTTCCGGCCGGGAATCGGCGTTGCGGGCCCTTCAAGCCGCGGGCTTTACGGTGACCTCAATCCGCGATGTCACGCCTATTCCGCACAATGGCTGCCGGCCGCCTAAGCGGCGGCGCGTTTAAGAAAGCATTTTCGACACCGTGGCGTCGGCCGATTTGCATCGAGGAAAGGTCCCGTCGTGATTCAGAAGAACTGGCAGGAGCTTATCAAGCCAAGCAAACTCGAAGTGGTTGCGGGCGACGATCCAAGACGGGTGGCCACGATCGTGGCGGAGCCGCTCGAGCGTGGCTTTGGCCTAACCCTCGGCAATTCGCTGCGCCGCATTCTATTGTCGTCGCTGCAAGGCGCGGCGATTACCTCGGTCCATATCGACGGTGTCTTGCACGAGTTCTCGTCGATCCCCGGCGTGCGCGAGGACGTGACCGACATCGTGCTCAATATCAAGGATATTGCCCTCAAGATGCCGGGCGATGGCCCGAAGCGCATGGTTTTGAAGAAGCAGGGTCCCGGCAAGGTCACCGCCGCCGACATCGGCGTAACCGGCGATATTTCGATCCTCAATCCGGAGCTTGTCATTTGTACTCTCGACGAAGGTGCCGAAATCCGCATGGAATTCACGGTCAACACCGGCAAGGGCTATGTCGTGGCCGACCGCAACCGGACGGAAGACGCGCCGATCGGCCTGATCCCGGTCGATAGTCTCTACTCGCCGGTCAAGAAAGTAAGCTACCGGATCGAGAATACGCGGGAAGGGCAAATCCTCGATTACGATAAGCTTACCATGCAAGTGGAAACCAACGGATCGCTGTCGCCCGAAGATGCGATCGCTTTTTCGGCGCGTATCCTACAGGACCAGCTCAATGTCTTCGTCAACTTCGAGGAGCCGCACCGAGTCGAGGCGACACCGTCGATTCCCGAACTCGCCTTCAACCCGGCGCTCCTCAAAAAGGTCGATGAGCTCGAACTTTCGGTGCGTTCGGCGAATTGCCTGAAGAACGACAATATTGTCTACATCGGGGATCTCATTCAAAAGAGCGAAGCGGAAATGCTCCGCACGCCGAATTTCGGGCGCAAATCGCTGAACGAGATCAAGGAAGTGCTGGCCCAGATGGGCCTCCACCTCGGGATGGACATAACCGGCTGGCCGCCGGAAAATATCGATGAACTCGCCAAGCGGTTCGAGGAACATTACTGAATCGGATTATCTCTCCCCTCTCGGCCAACGCGAGGTAAACAAATGGGTGCGGCCGTACCTTGGCACGGCGGCCGCGAAAATAACGGAGAACGCCATGTATCACGGACACGCCAAGCGCCGCTTCGGCCGCACGCACGAACATCGCAAGGCGATGTTTTCCAATATGTGCCAATCGCTGATCAAGCACGAGCAGATCGTCACCACGCTGCCGAAGGCCAAGGATTTGCGCCCGATCATCGAGAAACTGGTCACGCTCGGCAAGCGCGGCAATCTGCATGCGCGACGGCAGGCGATTGCTCAAATCAAGGATGCCCCCCTCGTCGGCAAGCTTTTCGCCGTTCTCGCGCCGCGCTACAAGGACCGGCATGGCGGCTACACGCGAGTCTTGAAGGCCGGATTCCGCTATGGCGATAATGCCCCCATGGCGGTCATCGAATTCGTCGACCGCGATGTCGATGCCAAGGGGCAAGATTCCGGGCCGGTAGTTAGCGGCGAAGAAGAGGCGGCGGCTTAGGAATCGTTCGCGGGTACCGGCGTGCACTCGCGCGGCGCACTCGTGGCGCATTGCCGTGATGCGAACCGGTTCCCCATCTTACATCCGCTACAGGGTCAGGTCCGCTGGTTGGGAGCGATCCATGAACATGCGCTTGCTTGGTTTGCTCCGGGCATTGACCGCTTTGCTTCTGGGATTGGGTCTCTTTGCCGTTTCCGCGAGCGCCGAGCCGCCGCGGCAGACGCCTCAGACGCAAAGCGACATTTTTTGGTCCTTCGCGCCAATCGTCAGGAAAGCGCAGCCCGCCGTCGTCAATGTCTATGCGTCCCGGACGAATAAGCGGCCGCGCAATCCGCTCTTCGACGATCCGATTTTTCGCCATTTCTTCGGTGAGGGCGGCAATTCCGGGCCAGACGGCCGGACCGCGCGCTCGCTTGGCTCCGGCGTCCTCGTTGATGCGTCGGGCCTCGTCGTCACCAATTATCACGTCATCGAAGGCATGACGGATGTGAAAATCGCGCTCGCAGACAAGCGGGAATTCGATGCCGGGATTGTGCTGCGCGATCAACGCACCGATCTCGTGGTCTTGCGCTTGAAAGGGGACGAGAGCTTTCCGGTGATGGAATTGGGCGATTCCGACGCGCTCGAAGTCGGCGACATCGTGTTGGCCATCGGCAATCCATTCGGGGTCGGTCAGACGGTGACCCAGGGAATCGTCTCGGCGCTGGCGCGCACCCAGGTTGACATATCCGATTACGGATTTTTTATTCAAACCGACGCCGCGATCAATCCAGGCAATTCAGGCGGCGCCCTCGTCGATATGCGGGCAAGGCTCGTGGGCATTAATTCCGCGATCTTTTCGCAAACCGGAAGTTCGATCGGGATCGGTTTCGCAATCCCGGTCAATATGGTGAAAATCGTGATCGCCGCCGCCAAGGGCGGAAGAAAAGCGGTGCGGCGCCCCTGGCTCGGCGCGACCTTGCAGGCGGTGTCCCGGGAAATCGCCGATTCGCTTGGCCTCGACCGGCCGTCGGGCGCGCTTGTCGCCGATCTCTCCGTCGGCGGTCCGGCCGCCGAGGCGGGTTTGCGGCGCGGCGATCTCATCACGGGCATCGACGGTCAGGGCGTCGACGATCCCGAGGGTCTCGGCTACCGGATGGCCACGAAACCGCTTGGTGGCACCGCGGCCCTGACTCTGCTTCGTAATGGCAAGCAGAGCACTGCTTCGGTCAAACTGATTCCGGCCCCGGAAATTCCAGCCCGAGATCCAATCAAGCTCACCGGCTTCTCGCCCTTCTCCGGCATGACCGTGATCAATCTGTCGCCGGCCGTTTTGGACGAATTATCCCTCCATGGCGTGAGCGAGGGCGTCGTCGTCAGCGACATCGAGGACGGTTCGCGGGCGGCGATGGTCAATTTTCAAAAAGGCGATGTCATCATGTCCATTAACGACGGGGCAATCGGCACCACGCGGGAGCTCGAAACGGCGGTGAGCGAGCAACGCAATTATTGGAAATTGACAATCGCGCGCGGCGGCGAAGTCATTACCACCGTGATCGGCGGGTGAGCGACGGTGCTCGAAATCGCACTTCTTGCCGGAAGCCTCCGTCGGTTGGTGCTCCCCTGGTATTTGGAACAGCAGCAGCGGCGATCGGCGTTCCGTCTTCACGACTCGTAAAATCAGAAAATCAGGTTGCGCCGGGCTAAGGTCGGTGGCCGAGCCAGACCTTTGGCGGCAACCCATGGATAGTGGAAAGTGTCCGCGGTGCTCCCGGCGACAACTCCATTCCGGTTGATTATCCCTTGCCGCATGTGTACTGACACGATGGCATCCGGCGAAACTTAAGCCGGGCGCGTCTTGTGGGGTTTACAATGCGAAGAACGTCCAGAATTGGATCAATATCCGGCACCGCATTCCTTTCGGCGGCGGTTTTTCTCGCCGCAATAGCCCTCGGGGGCTGCAATCAAACCTCTGGCTCCTCCGCGCCAGTCGCGGCTGTGGCGCCCCAGCCGCCGGTTCCGCCGAACTGGCCGAATTTGCCCGAGGGCGCCGCCTGCACCAAGGATCTCAACCACTATCAAACCGTGCTTGACGCCGACGTCCACACTGGAAATGTCAACCGGTCGGTGTACGATCAGATCGAGACCGATCTCGGCCGCGCGGCCGACGCATGCGCGGCAGGTCATGATGGCGAGGCCCGCGCAATCATCCGTTCGACGAAAATACAGCATGGTTATCGTGCTTCCGCGTGAGGGCAACGCGCGGTGTCCGCCCCCGCCGGCACAAAAAAGCGAGGCGTGAGCGCCCGGAGTAAGTTTTCGACGCCCGGTTTGGGTATGGCGCACTCCCGGCAAGCCTTCCCTATGCTTGCCGAAGTAGGTTTTGCTTGTTACCTGAATCCATCTGTCCCGCGCGCCTTCGCGTTGAGGAACCAACATGGCCTTGCCGCGCCGGTCTTCCCCCTTCCTTGAAGCAAGGGGCACGCGCTTTCTTATCGTCGAGGCGCGCTATTACGAAGATATTGCCGCGATGCTGTTGGAGGGTGCGAAAGCCGCTCTTGCCAAGGCGGGAGCCTCCTTCGACCTCGTCAGCGTGCCCGGCGCGCTCGAAATCCCGCTCGCCCTGGCGATGGCGTTCGATCATGCGGGCGCCTCGAAGCACCCTTTCGACGGTGCGGTGGCGCTCGGTTGCGTCATTCGCGGCGAGACCCATCATTTCGAGATCGTCGCCAACGAAAGCGCGCGCGCCTTGATGCAGATTTCCCTTGCGCGAAAACTCGCGTTCGGCAATGGCGTTTTGACCGTCGATAACGAGGCCCAAGCCCTTTCGCGCGCGGACCCCCGGCAAGGTGACAAGGGTGGCAAAGCCGCGCGGGCGGCCCTTTCGATCCATCGGCTGAAGCTTGCAATCGGGGCGTCCTGATGGCCAATGCCGGACGGCGTTCCGCCGCCCGCCTCGCCGCCGTTCAGGCCCTTTATCAAATGGAGGTCACCGGGAAAGGCCTGAAGGAGACCCGCGCCGAATTCGAATCGTTCTGGATCGGCACTGAAATCGAGGGTGTGCAATATAAGAATGCCGAAACCGCGTTTTTCAGCGATATTCTGACCGGCGTTGTTTCCGCTCAGGGTCCGATCGACCGGTCTATCGACAAAGCCTTGGCGGCGGGCTGGCCGTTGGCGAGGATCGACTCCGTCATGCGCGCGATTTTGCGCGCGGGGGCCTATGAATTGAAAGAGCGCGCGGACGTTCCGGCGCGAGTCGCGATCAAGGAATATGTCGATATTGCCGGCGCTTTTTTTGGCCCCGAGGAAGCCGGAATGATCAATGCGGTGCTGGACGCCCTGGCGCGCCAGTGCCGTGCCGCGGAATTTTCGCGCGAGTAGGTTTCATGAACAGGCCGTCCGAAGACGCATTGATCGCGACCTACTTCGCGCCGCTCGCCGGGCCGGGGGCTTTTGGCTTGCGCGACGATGCCGCGCTTGTCGCCCAAAAACCCGGCCATGACATTGTCGCGACCAAGGATATGTCGATCGCCGGGGTACATTTTTTCGCCGACGATCCGCCGGGCGCGGTCGCCCGCAAGTCCTTGCGGGTAAACCTCTCCGATCTTGCCGCCAAGGGCGCGGAGCCTGCCGGTTTTCTGCTGGGCCTCGCCTTGCCGGAAGATTGGACGGCGCATTGGCTCGCGGGTTTCGCGCAAGGGCTTGGCGCGGATGCCGCGGCCTACAAATGTCCGCTGCTCGGCGGCGACACCGTGAAGAGTCCTGGGGCGCTTATCGTCTCGATAACCGCGTTCGGCACCGTCCCGGCGCAAAAAATAGTCTTGCGCGCGGGGGTCGCGGCAGGCGACATCCTTTACGTGACCGGGACGATCGGGGACGCGGCGTTGAGCCTGCGATACCGCGTCGATGCGTTGCAAGATTCGCCGTGGACGAAATACGTCGGCCAAGCGGATGCTGCCTATCTCGCCGGCCGCGCTCTGCTGCCGGAGCCGCGTCTCGCCTTGCGGGAGGCGTTGCGCGCCCATGCGCACGCGGCAATCGACATTTCGGATGGATTCGCGGGCGATCTCGCCAAAATGTTGCGCCTGACTGGAATGACCGCCGAGGTCGCGGCCGCCGACGTGCCGCTCTCGGATGCCGCGAGGAAGATCCTGCACGACGCCCCATATCTCCTCGAAACGATTCTTACGGGTGGCGATGACTATGAGATTCTTTGCGCCGTGCCGCCCTCCCAAAGCGCCGCCTTCGAAGTTTGCGCGGACGCCGCCGGAATCCCGGTGCACCCTGTCGGCACGACTATGCCTGGCAACGCGCCGCCAGTGTTCAAGGATGCGGAGGGGCGGGGTTTGGTTTTCGCGCGGCCTTCCTTCCAGCATTTTTAGTGGAAAGACTCGAGATGCCTGTCAGGCCAGGTAAGGGTAGCGTCTCAGTTTGAATCTCTGCTCTTGACCGATACTGTTGCTCAGAAAATGAGCGAAGTCAGAAAAACGGACTTTGATCATCCAGGGCACTTAGCGCCACGCGTTGCCATCACCAATTCGCTACGGTGGCCACACACAGAAAAGTTAGCCTTTCAGCCGGAACCCTTGGCGCTTTCTTCTTAAAGTCCTCCTGCTGCCTTAAGAATTGTGATCGCGGCTAAAAATCGAGTTTTCAACAGTATCGACCCATCTCGGAAATAAGCGTGCCTTGGCCAGCAGTCGGCCGGTTGCACAATCGCGTTCATACCCGCTGACTGAACCCGGCCAATTTGATATCCTCACAATCATGGCTTAGGGGCTCGAATGCCTCGATTACGAAAGGAAGGAAAAAATGTCGAATCATTTTACTGGACTCAGCCTCGGTCCGCCGCTCGGCGACCAAAGACTCGACCTGTGCGATCTCTACGCGTTCCAGTCGCCCACCGACCCGTCGAGAATTGTGATCATCCTCAACGCAAATCCAAATGCTGAGGCGCTCCATCCCGACGCCATTTACCGGCTCAACATCGACACCGACGGTGATTTGCTGACGGACGTCGCGCTTAGCTACGTGTTTTCGAAGCCGCAAAACGGCAAGCAGACTTTCAACGTGTTTCTGGCCAAAGGCGCGGAGTCGCGCTCGGTCGAAGCTATCGGGAAGAAGATAGTCGCCTATGCAGAAGTCTCATTCGGCCCCAAGCCCAACCTCGTCAAGGCGGGCGACTACACATTCTTCGCCGGCAGTCGCAGCGACGCTTTCTTCTTCGATTTCGACGGCATCAAGAATCTGTTTGACATCAGGGGCAAGCGGAATTTCACCGAGCCTCACCTAAGCGGCAAGTCACCGTGGACTGGAGTGGATTCGAATACCGAAGCCAACGTCTTCTCGACGGTGGTCGAACTGCCGACGAGCGAACTAGCCCCGAAGCCCGAAGTACACATCTGGGGACGATGCAGCGTGCGGCAGGATGGCAAGCTGATCCACGTCGACCGCGCGGGCCATCCGAGTGTCAGCAGCTTTTTCAACACCGACGACACGAAGTTGGAATACAACGCCAGCGAGCCGGTGAACGATCGCAAACGCTGGCTCGATCAGTTCGTGCATCTGATGGGCCACACGGGAAATTACTCGCGCGAAGAAGCGATTGCCGAGATCGACAAGGAGCGAACACTGCCCGACGTGCTGAGTTTCGATCCGTCGAAGCCTGCGAAGTATCCCAACGGCCGCGTCTTCACTGACGACGTGATCGATTACCGCCTTGCGTTCCTGACCAAGGGCGAATGCCCTTCCAGCGGTTTGAAACCGCACACCGACATTCTCAAGGAGTTTCCGTACCTCGGCACCCCGCATCAGAAGAAGAACTAGCAGCGCGCGACAGGGCGACCGCGGAAGCTTAGCCCGACAGCAGGAGCGGGAAGCGCTCACGCGCCTTACTGCGACAAGGTGCTGTTTGCTGCGGTGCATGAGTCGGCTTGTGGTGCAACGCAGAAATTCAACCTGAGACACCGCTCAGGTAAAGAGCGCCATTGCGGGGTGCAGCGGTTTTTCGTATAGGCCTGGGCCAAGCCGCAAACGCAAGCCTGCGTCAATTCCCTTTAACTAGCCATGCAAGGTTGCAACGCATGAATTCCATTTGGGTGGTGATTTTCGCTGGTCTTTTATCCATCGTCTATGGCGTCGTGACATCGTCGAAACTGCTGGCCGCCGATGCCGGGTCGCCCCGCATGCAGGAAATCGCCGGGGCGATCAGGGAGGGCGCGCAAGCCTATTTGAAACGGCAATATGCGACCATCGCCGTTGTCGGCATTGCCATCTTCGCCGCCTTTGGCTTCCTCGTTTCCTGGCTGCTCGCGGCCGGATTTCTGATCGGCGCGATCCTTTCCGGCGCGGCGGGATTCATTGGCATGAATGTTTCGGTCCGCGCCAATGTGCGTACCGCCCAGGCAGCCATGCAATCGCTCGCCGCGGGCCTTGACATTTCCTTCAAGGCGGGCGCCGTCACCGGGCTTTTGGTCGCGGGCCTGGCGCTCCTTGGCGTCGCGGTCTATTTTTACATTCTCACCGGGCCGCTCGGCCATGCGCCGGAGAGCCGCGAGACGATCGATGCATTAGTCGCGCTAGGTTTTGGGGCGTCCCTCATTTCGATCTTCGCCCGTCTCGGCGGCGGCATTTTCACCAAGGGCGCCGATGTCGGCGCCGATCTCGTCGGCAAGGTCGAAGCCGGGATTCCCGAGGACGATCCCCGCAATCCGGCGACGATCGCCGATAATGTCGGCGACAATGTCGGGGATTGCGCCGGAATGGCCGCTGATTTGTTCGAAACCTACGCCGTGACGGTCGTCGCCACCATGGTGCTCGCCGCAATTTTCTTCACCGGTCAGCCAGTGCTTGATGCCGCCATGCTTTATCCGCTAGCGATCTGCGCGGCTTGCATCGTCACGTCCATCGCCGGAACTTACTTTGTAAAGCTTGGGTCGAGCAATTCGATCATGGGGGCGCTGTACAAAGGCCTGATCGCCGCCGGACTCTTGTCGATCGCGGGCCTTGCCGCCGCGACCTCTCTCACCGTCGGCTGGGGGATCATCGGCACGGCGAGCGGCACACCGGTCGAGGGCTCGCATCTTTTCTTCTGCGGCCTTGTTGGGCTTGTCGTGACGGGATTAATCGTCGTCATCACGGAATATTACACGGGAAGCGGCAAGCGGCCCGTGGTCTCGATCGCCCAGGCCTCGGTCACCGGACATGGCACCAATGTCATCCAAGGCCTCGCGGTTTCGCTCGAAGCAACCGCGCTGCCCGCGCTGGTCATCATCGGCGGCATCGTCGCGACCAGTCAACTCGCCGGCCTCTTCGGCACGGCGATCGCGGTGACCACCATGCTTGGTCTTGCCGGTATGATCGTCGCGCTCGATGCTTTTGGGCCGGTGACCGACAATGCCGGCGGCATCGCCGAGATGGCGGGCCTTCCGAAGGAAGTCCGGCACGTGACCGACGCGCTCGACGCGGTCGGCAATACGACGAAGGCGGTGACCAAGGGCTATGCGATCGGCTCGGCCGGGCTCGGCGCCTTGGTGCTTTTCAATGCTTATAGTCACGATCTCGGTTTTTTCGCCGCGAACCCCGATCAGTTTCCCTATTTCAAGGGAATGGGCGCGGTGTCCTTCGACATATCGAACCCCTATGTCGTGGCAGGGCTGATTTTTGGCGGCATGATCCCCTACCTCTTCGGCGGCATCGCGATGACCGCGGTCGGCCGCGCGGCGGGCTCCGTCGTCGAGGAAGTACGCCGCCAGTTCCGCGAGAAGCCCGGCATCATGCAAGGCACCGAGCGTCCCGATTACGGCCGCGCGGTCGACATGCTGACCAAGGCCGCGATCAAGGAAATGATCGTGCCTTCGCTTCTGCCGGTGCTTGCGCCGCTGGTTGTCTATTTTGGCACTCTCTTGATTTCCGGCTCGAAGGCGTCAGCCTTCGCGGCATTGGGCGCGTCGCTCCTTGGCGTCATCGTCAACGGGCTTTTCGTGGCGATTTCGATGACATCGGGCGGTGGCGCCTGGGACAATGCCAAGAAGAGTTTTGAGGACGGTTTCGTCGGCAAGGACGGCGCCAAGCACTTCAAGGGCGGCGAGGCGCATATGGCGTCCGTGACCGGCGACACCGTCGGCGACCCTTACAAGGATACCGCCGGTCCGGCCGTCAATCCGGCGATCAAGATCACCAATATCGTCGCGCTCCTGCTGCTCGCCATCCTCGCCCGTTGAGGTGGCGGACGGGCGCCGGCACGATCCGAGCCCCGAGCTCGGTTCCAAATTAAGTGTGCGGTCGTCCCGCAAAGCCGACAGGTGTGGATTCAATCTTTGTCTTTAACGGCGCGGCTTGTCAGCCGCGCAGTTCAAAGAAAGCGCACGGACGAACTCAGCCTCGTCCGAGGACGTGATGGGTATCTCGCCTTTCTTCATCACGCTGTTCCGTTCATTCTTCGATAGCGCTGTCAGCACAAGCTATTCGCGACCCATGGGAAAAATTGCTATTCCTTGACCTTGAGATCCTTAAGCTTGGCGAAAACTGATTCGACGTCGATGCCGGCTTCCGGTTCGGCCTTTTCAACGCCAGAACTGCCAAAAACACCGGCTTCGCTCACTGGTTCGTTATGGGTTTCTCGTGTCGTAACTTCGCTGGGTACGAGGGTTTGACCACGGTCTTCCTCGGGCGGCGAACGGTCCTTGGCGGCGCGGTTGACTTCCATATCGAGATCCGTTTGCGAACAGAGCCCGAGCGTAACAGGGTCGGTCGTCGTCAACGCCGCCGAATTCCAATGCGTCCGGTCGCGGATCGCCTGCAGCGTCGTCTTCGTGGTACCGGCGAGGCGCATAATCTGCGCATCCTTCAGCTCCGGGTGATTGCGAACCAGCCAGAGGATGGCATTCGGACGATCCTGCCGCCGCGACAGCGGCGTGTAGCGGGCGCCGCGCTTGCGGCTCGGCCCCGGCAGCCGCACCTTCGATACCGCGAGCTGCAGCTGATGCTTTTCCTCTGCTTCGGCCGCCGCGATTTCCTCGCGGGTCAACTGGCCGGAGGTGATAGGGTCATGTCCCTTGATCCCAGCCGCTACTTCACCATCCGCGATCCCTTTCACTTCCAGCGGATGCAGCTTGCAAAAATTGGCGATTTGTTCGAATGTGAGCGAGGTGTTCTCGACTAGCCAGACGGCGGTTGCCTTGGGCATCAGTGGCGCATTGCTCATGTCTGTCTCCTATGCGCTCGGACCCGAAAAACCCGGCGTTGTTCGCGGATACCGCCAGCGAAGCTAAAAAATATCCGAGGAGGGAATCGGGGCGATATATAGGCGCGGGCATCATCAAACACAATGCGAACGACGCAGCGACAGGAGAGAAATTGCGCGGGAGGGCGGCGGTAAAGCCGGACCGATCCTTGACCGCGAGCATCCGCCGTCGCCATTGCGGCTTCCAACGACCGGTCCGCATCCGGACCGAGATTTGCGGCCTTGGCCAAGCTAGCGAGGGGAGTTTCGCGTAAATCATGTTCCGGCTGCTTTTGCGTCTTTTAGGCCTGTGCTTGCTGGCGACTGCTTTCGTCACTCTCCTCGGTGATGTCACGCGCTCCGTCGCGGGCGCAAGGCTATATGTTACGCCACTCGGCGAGAGGCTCATGGCGCTCGCCCCGGGCAAGCTGGCTTTGACTCAGGCCTTCGTTGAACGTCAGGTTCATCCATTCCTTTGGGATCCCGTGTTAGTCGATCTTATGCGTTTACCGGTATGGCTCGCCGTTGGCGCCATTGGATGTTTGGCCATATGGCTTGGCAGGAAACCGGCACCAAGATTCGGCTTTTCGAGCCGTTGAACGCTCGCGCCTCCGTTGGTTGCGCCGGCATTCTATTGTATGCTTGCGGTGGATGACCCATTTTGGGGGAGGATGAATGACGTCCCCGAAGGATACCGACCATGTTGTCATTTCGCAAACGCATTTCTCTGCCCACCGCCGCCGAGGCTCCGCCCGGACGGCCGGACTCGGTTTTGACCGCCGGAACCCATTTCATAACCGGGCACGGACTGCGGCCTCCGTTCCCGCAAGGCATCGAGACCGCGTTGTTCGGCATGGGCTGTTTCTGGGGCGCCGAGCGCAAGTTCTGGGAGCTCGGCGATGGTATCCATGTGACGGCCGCCGGATACGCGGGCGGCCATACCCCAAACCCCACCTACGAGGAAGTCTGCTCCGGGGCGACCGGACATAACGAAGTCGTGTTGGTCGCTTTCGACCCGGCAAGGATTTCCTATGAAGCGCTGTTAAAGACTTTTTGGGAGAGCCATGATCCGACCCAAGGAATGCGGCAGGGCAACGATGTTGGCACGCAATATCGCTCCGCCATCTATGTCGATAACGCGGCCCAGCGCACCGCTGCGGAGGCAAGCAAGGCGGTCTTCGCCAAAGCGTTGGCCGCGCGGGGCTTTCCTGCAATCACGACGGAGATCCTAGACCGGCCGGAATTTTATTACGCGGAAGCCTATCACCAGCAATATCTCGCGCAAAATCCGCGGGGCTATTGCGGCCTCGGCGGCACTGGCGTTTCTTGCCCCATCGGTATCTCGCCGTCGTAGCGGCGCAAGCGGGAACTGATTTCTTGCGCCATGCAGTCATGAGAGCGGCAACGCACGGCATCAACCAAATTTTCACTTGAAGCAGGCATTACTTCGCTTTGAAATAACGCAACACCCTGTTGCGGCCAACCAGCGGCGCAACATTTTGCCATCTGGCGCGTTACGAGATATGCGGAAATCCACTGAAGATGCCCGCCTATTGGAGTTACGTGATGACACTTGGACGAATCTTTATAATCCTCATTTTTTCGAGCCTCGCCGCGACGGGCTCCACGCTCGCCGGGGGCATTCCCAAGAAGGTTGGCATCAAGGGAGATCCCCCTCTCCCCGCGAGCGTGCCCGCCATCTCTCGGCACGCCAGGCCGCAGGCGCCAATCGTCATGGGGCGCACCGTGAGCGTGAATCACAAGACCAAGCTGCATCACATAAAAATGAAGCCGCTGGATTCGATCGAAACCCCGGCCTCCGCGGATAGTTCGCAGTAATCTGGTCTTGTATTCGAAAACGCGGCCGGCACCTGGCGAAGCCCAACAATTCTCAGCGCGCGGTGAGGACCTTTTCACATTCGGGCGGCAATTGCGCCATCGTGAGGGGCGGCTTCGGTTTTTCCGGGTAGGGCGCTGGATGCAGGACCGCGTCCGAAAACCACCAGGCGAGCGAGGCGTCGCATCCGTCCCCGGGCGGGACGTGATCTTGATCCCGGCAGGCCTCTTCCCCTGCCGGGCAAGCAAGGCGGACATGAAAATGGTAGTCATGTCCGTAGTAAGGGCGGACCTTGCCGAGCCATGAACGATTGCCCGTCGCCTCGCGGCACAGCGCTTTCTTGATCGCCGCGTTGACGAAAATGCGTTGCACCGCAGGATCTTGCGCCGCCGCCCTGATGACCGCGAGGTGATCCGGCGTCCATTTCGCCGGATCGACGTCAAGCCGGTCTGGCCGCACCATGTTGGCCGCCGACATTTCCTCTCGCTCCAAGCGCGACAGGTCGCGGTTTGGCATGGGCGTCAGCCAAATATCGGCGTCGAGACCGATCTGATGCGAGGCGTGCCCGGTGAGCATCGGCCCGCCGCGTGGCTGCGACATGTCGCCGATGAGAATTCCAGGCCAATGGCTGACCGTCGGCACTTTCCGCGCAAAACGTTCGAGAAAGGCAAGCAGCGCCGGATGCCCCCAATTGCGGTTGCGGGAGAGCCGCATCACCTCCCAAGCCGGACCGTTGACTGGCAGTGCCTGCCCGCCCGCGAGGCAGCCACGCGAATAAAATCCGATGGTGCGCGCGGCCAAAGCCGCCGGCACGACTTGACGTCCGAACAATTGTTTTGCCGGAGTGGAGGGATCCTCCGGATGAGCGAGCGGCGGCAGCCGCATTGGTTCGAGCGTGCCCTTTTCTTGCGCGAAAGCCTCCCCGCCGATGCCGGCCGACGCCAGCAGGGCGGCAAACCAAACAAGCCGTGGACGCATCCGCACTTCTCCCCGCCGATAACAATTAAAGATTAAGCTCTAGAAGTAAGAAATGGGTAACGCGCTTTTCGAGATTTGCAAGCCGCATCCGCGGCGCGGCGCAATGCACGCCGGACCGAGGGCGGGCGCGAAGACCATATCGCGGTCCGCCGCAAAGGAATAAGGTTTCGGCTTCGACCGGGGAACCAAAGGCCTTGCACGATGCGCAAATGGGTATGCGCGGCGGCCGCGGCGGCCGGACTGACCGGCGCGGGCGGTATAATTTTGGCGGCCACCACCGCGCATGGCGTGCCCGACCCCAGGCTTCAAACGGCCGCCAATTTTTTGATCCTCCACGCGGCCGCCACGCTCGCCGTTTGCGGGCTTGCCTTGGCCGTGCCGCAACGCGGCATCTGGTTTCTGGGCGCGGCGGGGTTATTCCTGTCCGGTAGCCTGTTGTTTGGCGGCGATCTCTCGACGCGCGCTCTCGCCGGGACAAGACTATTTTCCATGGCCGCCCCGCTCGGCGGAACGCTTCTTATTTTTGGCTGGGCTTTTGTGACGCTGGCGGCCCTGATCGTCATGCGTCAATCTCGTGACGGCACGCCGGATCAACATATTGATGAATGATTAATTTTCTGGACTCTGATTGCCGGACGGGGCAAAATATTTGCAATGCCAAGTTTATCGAGCAGTAATATCATGGTTGCCGACACTGGGGCCACGCCTAAGAGACAGCGCATCTTGATCGTCGAGGACGAGCCATTCATTGCGCTCGCCCTCGAAGCGATGGTGCTGGAACTCGGCTTCGGTGTGGCCGGTTCCGCCGCGCAAGTTTCCGCCGCGCTGCTGTTGATCGGCCGCGAACAGATCGACGGCGCAATCCTCGACGTGAACCTTGGCTCACAAAAGATCGATCCTGTCGCCGACATTCTCGCCGCGCGTGCTTGTCCCTTCTTTTTCACGACAGGGTACGGCATTTCGGGTATCCCCGCCCGGCATGCGGGACGCGCCGTGCTGCAAAAACCGTTCGGGTCGGAGCAACTCTTTACGCTCTTGCGCGCGGAGTTCGGTTCCCCGATCGATGACCGGCGCGGGTCCGAAAAGGAAGGCACGCTTTCGCGTGGCGATCGTCAGCTGCCGGCGCACCACGCTACGGGTATTCCAACCTCCGGTCTGTGAAGCCCGTCGGCGCTTGGCGGCGACGAGGATTCTCGTGCCGCGCAGGTCGAAGCGATACAAGCGCTCGACAGGATCGAACGGTTTGCAAGCATTGAAATCGGCGCGGCGAGCCCGTTCGCGCGAAAGATCGCTCCTTTCCGCCTTGATCGTGACAAAGTCGAAGACCAAATTGGATTCTTGGCGAGGGCCGTTTCATGCTTCAGGGAAACATGGCAAAATTCGCCTTTTTGATTCTCTGTTTGATTCTCTGTGTTTTCTGAACAGACCCGGCATCGCCGTCACGCGACAATGCTTTAGCTTTGCGCAATCCCATCGGGGGCAGCCTGAGAGCCATGGTCGAATCGACAACGGTCGTATCTCGCCCCTCCCCACCGTTCCGCAAACTTCTGTCGCTAATAATCTACATTTTCGCGGGCCTCGCCATTCTTGGCGCGATCACGGCGGTCGCCGCGCCTTGGGCCTTTTCAAATACGGCTTTGCGCAACGAGATCGCGGCGCAAATCCGCCGCATGACCGGCCTTGCCGCGAATTGGCAGGGCCGAGCGGTCTTTGTTGTCCTGCCGCAACCCCATATCAGCATTGAGGGCGTCAGCTTCGCCGACCCCTCCGGCGCGCTTCGTATCGACGCGCGTTATTTTAAAGGATACGTCCGGCTCGCGCCACTATTCGCCGGCCGGATCGAGATCGCGTCTGCGACCCTCGGTCAGCCGGACATGCAAATCGATCTCGATCGCCGGCCGATGCCCGAAGACAGCGTGATCGGCCGTGCCGCGGACGCCTCGCGAGCAACCGCCGAGGCTGCATCGGCGGACGCGGCGAGACTTGGCGCCGTGACCCTTGTCGATGGCCGCGCGCGCTTGATAAGCAAGCAACTTTCGCCAGATCTGTCGATCGACGCCATTAACTTGACACTGGACTGGCGCAAACTACGCGCTGCGGCGATCGTGACGGGGCAAGCCCGACTCCGTGGAGAGAACGCCGCGATAAGTGCTTGGATTGCCACCCCGGCTGGGTTGTTGCGAGGCCAGCAATCCGCCCTGAGCCTCAAGGTCGACGCACCGTCGTTCTCGTTTGCGGCCGATGGCGGCCTTGCAAGCATGCCGAAGTGGCAATTCAACGGCCACCTTCACGCCGCCGCGCCGTCGGGGCGAACGCTTTTGGAACAAGCTGGATATTTAGTTCCGTTGCCTTCGCCCTTCAATGATTTTGACGCTAATTGCGAGGCGACCATCACGGCGGCGAGCGCCGTCCTTTCAGGCCTGCATTTGCAGTTCGATGGGAATGATTTCGAAGGAACCTTGGCATTTCAGGCGCGCGACGGGACTCCAGTCTTTTCCGGGACATTGGCGACAAACCGGCTGTCGCTCCGGCCATTCCTTGCAAGCCTTTCGCCGGCCACTGGGCGCGATGGCCAATGGAATCGCGACCCATTCGATTTAAAGGAATATGGCTCGGCCGATCTTGATTTCCGCATATCGGCGTCGCACATGCTTTTTTCGTATTTTGAGATCGAGGATGCCGCCTTTTCGCTGATGCGCAACAGCCGCCGTGTGGAATTGACCCTTGCCGGGGCCAAGGCATATCAAGGCACAATCAAGGGCCGCGCAACATTCGAGGTAAGCGACAAAGGCGTCGGCATGCAGGCCACCGGCGTCATTTCCGGCGCCGACCTCGCCGCCTTGTCGTTCGATGCCTTCGGATGGCCGGAATTTTACGGAGCCTTGACCGGCATGGCCAATCTCGAAAGCGCCGGGGTCAGCATAAGCGAACTTATGTACAACCTCGAAGGGACGGCGCAATTAAACGTCGCGCAAGGGCAACTCGGAGGGATCGATCTTGATTCCGTCCTGCATCGGATCGACAAAAGCCCGCTTGCGCTTCTTGCCGATATTCATCGCGGCCGGACCGCTTTCGAACGTGCCGCTTTCGGTTTGCGCTTCGCCAAGGGCGTAGCCGGCATCGAGGAAGGCGAACTCGAAAACTCGAGCCTCAGACTTGGGTTTGGCGGCACCGTGGATTTCGGCGAACGCAGGCTCGATCTGCACGCCGTCGCCGCGCCTGCCATCGGCGAGGCCAAGCAGGGGAAGGAAATCCCGAAGTTTCGATTCGATATCGGCGGCTCCTGGGACGATCTGGCGTTTACCCCGGACGTGCGCGGTCTGATCCGCCGGTCCGGCGCGGCGGCGCCGCTGTTTTCGCAACAGGGCAACGCAGGCAAGCATCTCGGCGGAGGCGGAGAAGACGCAAAGTGAAACCTGTTTCTTGTTGGAGCCGCACGCTCGTGCCATGGGTGCCGCGGTCACAACACATGGTGATTTCGCAAATTCTCGCTGTCTTTCGATGGGAAGATGCGAAGATTCGAGGGCGGCACCAACGCTTGATTGAGGCCGGCGGTTAATATCAAGTCGCCGAAGCGGTGCCCGAGAACGAATGCGGCGCCGGGCTGATCGGCACCGCGGCTCCATTATTGATTTGCAGGACCGATAGACCGCGCTCGTTGGTCCCATCGGAGCGGAAGCGAAACACGCCATCGGCGCCGTTGAAGCCGGACCGGTTGGCGAGGACGTTTGGCGAATAACGCTGCGAGCCTTGGGTGTGGGCAAGCGCGGCGGCGAGGGACACGGCGTCGTAGGCAAGCGTTGCGATTCGGGTTGGATCGGACTGATATTTGGCGCGGTAGCGCGCCGCCAAGGCATTGAAACCGCCATTTTCGGGCGCCGCGAACCATGCTCCTTGCAACCCGGCAAGCTTTAGGACGCGCGCGTCGTTCCAAAGACCGGTCCCGAGGATCTGCACATGTTTGCCGTTGATTCCAGCCGCGGCCAGTGCCTGCGACATCGCCTGCATCGCATCGGCCTGTTCAGGAATGAAAAGCGAATCGATTTGATCATGAAGCGCGGCGATTTTTTGCACAGCCTCGGAGATCGTTCGCGGCTGGTAATGTTCGATCGTCATGACTCTTATGTTGTCGCGCGCGGCGGCCTGCTGGAATTCGTTTTCCGCCACCCGTCCGTAGTCATTTTCCGGAATGAGGGCGGCGATCGACTTTTCGCCCTTGGCGGCGGCGAAATCGACAATCCGGTCGACGTAACCCTCGATCAGGAAGGAAAGCAGAAACAGCTCCGGGCCGGCGGTCGACGTATCGGTCGAAAATGCGATGACCGGTTTACCGCCGCCACGCGCCACCTGGCCCACTTCGCGCACACTCGAAGCAAACAGCGGACCGATGATCAGCTCGGCCCCTTCCGACAGGGC
>PEFW01000032.1 GCA_002890675.1 Candidatus Methylaffinis lahnbergensis | reverse complement strand
GCCATCGACCACGCTCATGTCGTCTTGTGATTCCAAGATCACTGGCAGCGGCAGCATAAGACCTCAGATCGTCCGTGACCAGCTTGTCTGGGACAAATCCATACTTCTTCAGCAGCTTGCGCATGAGGTTCAGCGCGGCACGCTTGTTCCTCCTGCTCTGGACCAAAACAAACTCAAAGAAATCAAAGACTTACTGCGAAATTTTTGCAAACAAGGTGCTTAAAGCGTGTCTTGGAGCAGATTCCCGACTCGCAAACACCGATGCGTGTCGCGAAGACCTCACCAGCCAGCTCGCTTCGAGGCTGTCTCCGTGACCGCCCGAAAGCATCATTACGTCCCGCAATGTTACCTCAAGGGCTTTGTCGCCGACCGCGAAAAGCCGAAACTGTTCGTTGTGGACTTGGGAACCCGGCGCACTTTTGAAACAGCCCCGGCCAATGTCGCCGCCGAAAGGGATTTTCACACCATCGACATCGAGGGCTTAGCGCCGGACGCGCTTGAAAACGCATTCTCTGAATTTGAAACCAGGTTAGACGAGGCGCTTAAGCGCATTGTCGCCGCGCGGTCGATTGCCAACGACAACGACCGGGCTTTAGTTTTCGAGCTGATTACCTTGATGGCGACCAAGAATCCGCGTTTGCGCGAGAATTTCAGCGACATGCGGGCGCAGACCGCAAAGATGATTATGGACCTGGCGACTTCAACGCCCGAGCGTTGGGCGGCGCAAATCCGGGCCGCGAAGAAAGACGGCTTCCTCGTCCGCGATGCGGATGAAGACTACGACCGGATACGCGAATCTGTCGAACGCGGGGAATACGAAATCGAAACCCCGACGATGGAGCATTTGCGGGCCGAATTGCCCACGTTCGAGAAAGTCATGCCTCTTATCGCAGAGCGCAAATGGATGATGTTTCGCGCGCCGCCGGGTTCCTCTTTCGTTACGTCCGATCATCCCATGTGTTTGATGTGGGCCAATCCCGAAGAGCGCCGCCGATTTTCCCCGCCCGGCCTTGCCCTGGCCAAAACGCAGTTACTTTTTCCCATCTCGCACGAGCTGGCGATGATTGGCGCTTTCGAGATGCGGGACGAGGAACGCGATACCGACGTGTCGCACGTCGCGCAGATCAATGGCAGCATTTTCTTGCGCTGTATGCGTCAGGTATATGCGCGGGATGGCGGTTTCCCCTACAAGCTGAATCACAACGCCGAAATCAGGCGCGGCGACCAGCTTTTGGACGATCCAGGCTTGTTCGGCCGAAACCCGACCGCGTCGGGTTGAATGCTTTCAGCGCACTGTCGAGCTGTATTGTGGCGCCCGTCCCGGGCGCCCGTTCGAAACATCAAAATTGAGCACCTTCGGCATGGTAAGGAATCTACTCCAGGGGCTTTGCTTTGCCTACTTGGGGTGAACTCACCCTTGGAACAACCCCTCGCTGTAATTCCCGCAATCCAACCCAACTCACGCAATTCCCTAACTTCGTGCAAGTACACCCAAAGGTCGCGTCCTCGGCCCAGCCCGCATGTCCTGGCCCTCACTCGATGCGTCCCACCCCTCCTCCTCGCCCCCGCGCGGCGCGAGTTCGCTGCGCTAGTCGAGGCTTTCAACAATTATGTGGCGAAGTCGAAACCCCTCGCCGCCGGATCGTGTCTGATTACGTCGATTGGTGACGAGATTTTAGTCAAGACCGACGACCATGATTTGCCATGGCTCCCGCTGCGCTCTATGCCGCCGCCAACGTCATGGACAGAGAAGGTGATAGAAGTCCGGCCGAAATTCGCGGGAACTTCGAGCGCTTCCTCAAAGACATCGTCGCGAAGCAAGGCGAGCCGGCGGCGCGCGCCAAGCACCCTTTCGAGCTGATGCGCGCCGTGATGGTGACAACGATCGACGAGCTGATGCCGTGCCTCCGTCCCATGCAGGAATTTGACGCTATCGTCGCACGTGCCGGAGGCGAGGACGCGCTGAAAATGACGCTGGTAAAAGCCTTCCATGGCGCGCTGTTGGGGGTCCTCGGCACTCGATCTGCCGAGATCCGATGAATGTTGACATGCAAAGCTACCATTCCCGCTCGCCCGGATTTTATGCTGATGGGCGCGGGCGGCGCAGAAGGCAGGCGCATGGCGACGCCGGACACCAAGATCTCAGATTCCGCGCTTGCCGGCGAAGACGCGCGTCGGCAAGCAAGAGACGCGCGAGCATGTGCTCTCCACCTTCAAGACCTCATTAGATTTCACGGCCAAGGACGGAAATCGCATGCCGGCCGGCCGTCATTACTACAAGCAAAGGTTCATAAATGACCACTCTCGGCCACCGGTTGGATGATGAAAAAGCGGAGCAGGCCCGCCACGACACGGCGAGGCAAATGCGGGCGTTTGAATTGATCGAGGCGTCCCTGGCAAAGCGGCTGCCGGCGACCTTAAGTCCCCTTGTCCCCGAGCTTGCCCGCGGCCTTTGCGAGGACATGGGCAAGCATGGATATATGTTTCTGCCGGTCATGTCCGCATAATAGCTTCGGCCAATTTGGCCGAAGCTATTCGCTCGCGGCGCTGGCATTTCACCTAACCAGCAAAAGGACGCCATCGGGATATATCCACCGCGGCGGACTATTACTCTCTTAATATAGTAAGTCAAGATTGAGGGTTTGCAGGATTCGCGTCAAAAACTGAAAATAGATGCGCTGCGACCAAACAATTGAGATAAATAATTATCAAATATAAGGTAAAGTGATATTCCTATTATTGATCTTTTTACATTTTATTTGGTTTGCGATTAACTTGGAATAAACCCACTCAATTTAAATAATCAAAAGCGAGACCTTTTAATAATTCCACAGATTTTAAATGTTTTATATACGTTATGATTTTTTTCTTCCCTGGAGAACTCTTTCAGGGAAGCTTTAAATGGATACCCCCACCACAAATCGCCGGCTTCTCCTAGGAGCCCGCGCCATCGCCCGCCACGCCCTTGGTGACGACGGACGGACTTCGTCGGTTTACGAAGCGATTGCCAACGGCGAGCTGCCAATTTTCAAGCTGAACGGCCGCCTTGCCGCTTACAGTGACACCCTCGACGCCGTCATGCTTGCGAAGGAGCAGGCGGCGCTTGGACCCGAGGAAATTGCGAATTGGATCGCCGATCAGGATTGGTCGCGAATCACGGCCATCTGCCACAACGCCATTTTTGATCTCGGGGTCCTGTCTTTTTTATTCGGTGTTTCGCCGGGAGGGATCATCGACACCATGGCGCTGAGCCGGGCGGTGTTCGGCCCCGGTGCGTCGGCGAAACTCAAGGACATCGCCTCCCGGATGGGCCTTCCTAGAAAGACGATCAGCTACGAAGGTTTTAAAGGCAAGCATTTCACCAATCTGCCCCCCGTAGGTCTGAGGCATCTCGCCGCCGGCTGCGAGCGCGATGTCGAACTAACGCGTGAGATCGCCAATCGCCTTCTTGTCGATTTTCCGCCCGGCGAGCTTGAGATCATTGATCTGACGGTGCGCGGATTCACCGAGCCCGTCTTGATCGGCGATTGCGATGCACTGGAAGGCATTGCCCTTTCGGAAGTCCAGCGAAAGGCGTCGGCCGCGAAGGCTCTCGGCTTGGTCCAAAAGACCGTTCGCGGCAAGGAAAGCTACCCCGAGTTGACTTCGCCGGTGAAATTCGCGGCACTGCCCGCAGAGTGCGGGGTCGAGGTCGAAGTCAAGGACGGCAAGAACGGGGTGATTCCCGCCATCGCCGCAACCGACGCCTTCATGCAAGAGCTGCGTAAGCGCGACGACCGGGCCGGGCAGCTGGCAGTTGCCCGTCTCGACGCAAAGTCCAGCCTGAACGAGGATCGCGCCAAGCGCCTGGCCGACATGGCCCGACATGGCCCAACGCTCTTGCTCTCGTCCATGATCCCGAGCCTAATCAATCTCATGATCAGTGGCATGGCCTTCACGCGCGGGATTCCGTGGCTGGCGCGGCTTCTCTTGCAATGGATTCCCGAGGGCAAAGCCGTGCCGGAGTACAAACGGCAGCTCACGGCCATTGGCTTGACCGGTCAGATGTTCGCGGGCGCAGGTCTCGGCATCGCCGCCCAGGCGTTTCTCGCCTGGGGCCTCATTTTCCATGTCATGCCGGGGATCGGCCTCGACCTGCTCGACATGGCCCGCGCCGTCGCAAAATTCGACGTTCCGCTAAGGGCGTACCAGCTCTTCGCGGGCATCCTGTAGCAGACTGCTTCAACGGCCGGTCGTACTCAGCTGTTCTTGCACTTTTCGCGGAATTCCTTGCGTGCCTTGCCGTGCAACTTTTGCTCGTCGGCCTTGGCGGAGCATTCCTTGGACTTGGCTTTCTTGGCCATATCCTCGGCGGACATGGGGGCTTTCTTCGCCTTTGGGACGGCGGGAGCCGCCGGGGCGGCAGGCGCTGACGGAGCTGCGGGCGCGGTTGTCTGCGCGTAACCAAACTGGCCGAGCCCAAAAAAAAGGGCCCCGGCGATCATTAAGCGGGTGAAGGTTTTCATGAAAGTCATCCTTGGGCTTTAGTGTTGACGTGCGCTTTTAACCTTTCGCGAGGATTTATCCAAGCCGGAAACGCTGCGGTTACGCAAAAAAACCGCAAAATTCACTTTACATATAAATATATCTGCATATTGTGAGTTTTAGCGATCTCTTGCAGGAACCCCATGCCCGGCCAAATACCCTTCGACGCCATTCTCGCTGCCGCCGCCGCGGCGGGCGAGGCCACGCGGCTGCGCCTGCTCGCCCTTCTCGCCGAAGCCGAACTCACGGTCACCGAGCTCGTGACGATTCTCGGCCAATCGCAGCCGCGCATCTCGCGTCATCTAAAACTCCTGGTCGAAGCCCGACTTGTCGAGCGCCATCGCGAGGGGACCTGGGTCTTTTTTCGAATCGCGCAGACGGAACCTTTGGCGGGTTTAGCCCGCGACCTCATCGCGCGCCTTTCCGCCTCCGACTCGCATCTTACCGCCGACCGCGCGCGGCTCGTCGAGGTCCGCCAGACCCGCGCGGACCAGGCGGCCCGTTATTTCGCGGCGCAAGCGGCGAACTGGGACGAGGTGCGCGCCATGCATGTTCCGGAAGAACGCGTCGAAGCCGCGATCCGCAGGGCAATCGGCGCGGGCCCGGTCCTTGCGCTCCTCGATCTTGGCACCGGCACCGGTCGGATGCTCGAACTCCTGGGGCCGCTGGCCGCGCGGGCGGTTGGCGTCGATCAATCGCCGCACATGCTGAGCATCGCGCGCGTGCGCATCGAACGCACGGGTTTGCGCAATGTGCAATTGCGCCAAGGCGATATTTACGCGATGCCTGTCGAACCGGATTCTTACGATCTCGCGATCATGCATCAGGTCCTGCATTATCTCGACGATCCCTTGCGCGCCATTCGCGAGGCCGCGCGCGCCTTGCGGCCGGGCGGCCGCCTCCTCATCGTCGATTTCGCGCCGCACGAGGAAGAGACCTTGCGCGCGGCGCACGCGCACCGGCGGCTCGGCTTCGCGGTCGGGGAAGTTGCGGGGTTCATGGCCGCCGCCGAACTGGATTTGATCGCCAAGGACGATCTTGCGCCAGGCGCGGGCGAGGCCAACAAGCTCACCGTGTCCCTCTGGCTCGGCCGCGACCGGCGGGTGATCGCCGATCCTCTTCCTTTAACCGCGCGAGAAGTCGCATGAACGAAAACCCGTCCTGCAGTTTTCCTCGGGCGAGCCGCACCGTCTGCCCCGATATCTCGGTCTCCTTCGAGTTTTTTCCCCCGGCGAGCGCGGCGATGGAGGCGACGCTGTGGGAGTCGATCAAGCGTCTGGCGCCGCTCGGCCCAAGTTTTGTCTCGGTCACCTATGGCGCCGGAGGTTCGACGCGCGAGCGCACGCATGCGACGGTCGCGCGGATCGTGAACGAGACTCACGTGAAGCCCGCGGCGCATCTGACCTGCGTCGCGGCCGCGGGGGAGGAAATCGATGCCATTGTCCGCGATTATTGGGACATCGGCGTTCGCCACATCGTCGCGCTGCGCGGCGATCCGCAAGATGGACCGGGGACGAAATTTTGCCCACATCCCAACGGCTATGCGAATTCGGCCGCGCTGGTCGCGGGAATCAGGCGCGTCGCCGACTTTGAAATCTCGGTGGCCACCTATCCGGAAGGCCACCCCGAAAGTGTCTCGGCCGGCGCCGATATCGATGTCTTGAAAGCAAAGATCGATGCCGGAGCGAGCCGGGCAATCACCCAGTTTTTTTTCGAGAACGAAATCTATTTGCGTTTTCTCGATAAAGTGCAGGCGAGGGGAATCGATATTCCGGTCGTCCCCGGCATCGTCCCCGTGCAAAGTTTCCAGCAAACCGCGAAGTTCGCCGTGCGCGCCGGCGCGCGAGTTCCGCAATGGCTCGCCGATCGTTTCGAAGGGCTCGACGACGATCCGCAAACGCGAAAACTCGTCGCCGCGACGGTCGCCGCCGAACAGGTTCTCGATCTCGTCGATCATGGCGTCAGGGATTTTCATTTCTACACGATGAACCGCGCCGATCTTGTCTATGCGATCTGCCATCTTTTGGGGCTGCGCCCAAAACTCGCGCAAGAGGCCGCTTGATGACGCGAAGGCTTACTGGAGAAGAAGCGCGCGCTGCTCTTCAATCTGCAGCCCGCGAAAGAATTTTGGTGCTCGACGGCGCCATGGGCACGATGATCCAGCAACACAAGTTCGGCGAAGCCGAATTTCGCGGCACGCGCTTCGCGGATTGCCCGCGCGACCTGCGCGGCAACAACGATCTCTTGAGCCTCACCCAGCCGCAAGCGATCAAAGCCATTCATCTCGCCTATTTCGAAGCTGGCGCCGACATCGCCGAGACGAATACATTCAGTTCGACACGGATCGCTCAAGCCGATTACGGCATGGAGGAGCTTGTCACCGAATTGAATTTTACCGCGGCACGACTCGCGCGCGAAGCGGCCGACGAGACGCAAAGCAAAGACGGCAAGCGTCGCTTCGTCGCCGGCGCTTTGGGGCCAACCAATCGCACCGCCTCGATTTCTCCCGACGTCAATAATCCGGGCTTTCGCGCGGTGAGCTTTGACGATTTGCGCGAGGCCTACGCCGAGGCGGCAGCCGCGTTGATCGAGGGCGGCGCGGATGTCTTGATCGTCGAGACGATCTTCGACACTTTGAACGCCAAGGCGGCATTATTTGGCATCGAGAGCGTTTTTGAGAAGTGCCGCCAACGCTTGCCCGTCATGATTTCCGGCACGATCACCGATTTGTCCGGCCGCACGCTGTCTGGCCAGACGCCGGCCGCATTCTGGCATTCACTGCGGCACGCAAAACCCTTGACGATCGGCCTCAATTGCGCGCTAGGCGCACGCGAGATGCGCGCCCATCTCGCCGAGCTTTCACGGATCGCGGATACGCTCGTCTGCGCTTATCCCAACGCCGGTCTCCCGAACGAGTTTGGGCTTTATGACGAGAGCCCCGAATATATGGCTTCGCTCATTGGCGAATTCGCGGAAGCCGGTCTCGTCAATATCGCCGGCGGCTGCTGCGGCACGACGCCCGCGCATATCCAGGCGATCGCCGGACGCGTCAAAGGGATTGCGCCGCGGAAGGTGCCGCACATCGCGCCGTTGCTGCGCTTGTCCGGGCTCGAACCCTTTGTGCTCACGCCAGAAATTCCTTTCGTCGACGTTGGCGAGCGCACCAATGTTACCGGCTCCGCCAAATTCCGCAAATTGATCAAGGAGGGCGATTTTTCCGCCGCGCTCGATGTCGCGCGCGATCAAGTGGCGATGGGCGCGCAGATTATCGACGTCAATATGGATGAGGGCCTGCTCGATTCCGAAAAGGCAATGATCGAGTTTTTGAACCTCATCGCCGCCGAGCCCGACATTTCGCGTGTGCCGGTGATGATCGATTCATCGAAATTTCCGGTCGTCGAGAGCGGTCTAAAATGCGTGCAAGGCAAGGCAATCGTCAATTCCATATCGATGAAAGGAGGTGTCGATCAATTTGTCGCGGAGGCGAAAATAGTGCGCGCCCATGGCGCCGCCGTCGTCGTGATGGCCTTCGATGAGAAGGGTCAGGCCGATACCCGCGAACGCAAGGTCGAGATTTGTTCGCGCGCCTACGATATCTTGACCAAGGACGCCGGGTTTCCCCCCGAGGACATCATCTTCGATCCGAATATTTTCCCGGTCGCGACCGGCATCGAGGAACATGATAATTACGGCGTCGATTTCATCGAAGCCGCGCGGCAAATTCGTCAATGGTTCCCGTTGGTGCATATTTCCGGCGGCGTTTCAAACCTTTCCTTCTCGTTTCGCGGAAACGAGCCGGTGCGCCAAGCCATGCATTCGGTGTTCCTCTATCATGCGATTGCCGCTGGCATGGATATGGGAATCGTCAACGCGGGCCAGCTCGCAGTCTATGCCGAAATCGAACCAGACCTCCGCGAGGCCTGCGAGGATGTCGTCCTCAACCGGCGGCCGGATGCGACCGAACGATTGCTGGCGCTCGCCGAAAGCTACAAGGGGCAAGAGACGCAGACCGCCGAAAAGAATCTTTTCTGGCGTGGCGAGCCGGTCGAGAAGCGGCTTGAACACGCGCTCGTCAACGGCATCACGGAATTCATCGATCGCGATGTCGAGGACGCGCGCAGACTTGCGGCCAAACCGCTCGATGTCATCGAAGGGCCACTCATGGCGGGCATGAATGTCGTCGGCGATCTTTTCGGTTCGGGTAAAATGTTTTTACCCCAGGTCGTCAAGTCCGCGCGGGTGATGAAACAGGCCGTTGCTTATCTGTTGCCGTTCATGGACGAGGAAAAGCGAAAGACGGGAGCGGGTGAGCGATCGAGCGCGGGCAAGATCCTGATGGCGACGGTCAAGGGCGACGTGCACGATATTGGCAAGAACATCGTCGGCGTGGTCTTGGCCTGCAACAATTACGAGATTATCGATCTCGGTGTGATGGTTCCCGCGGCGAAAATCCTCGCCACCGCGCGAGCGGAAAAGGTGGACGCGATCGGCCTATCGGGTCTCATCACGCCCTCGCTCGACGAGATGTGCTTTGTCGCCGCCGAGATGGAGCGCGAAGGTTTCGACCTGCCGCTCCTGATTGGCGGCGCGACGACGAGCCGGGTTCATACCGCGGTCAAGATTCATCCAAATTATACCAAGGGCCAGACGGTCTATGTCACCGACGCGAGCCGCGCAGTTGGCGTCGTGCAATCGCTTTTTTCGGCGCAATCCCGCGCCCACGCCATCGCGACGGTTCGGGCCGAATACGCCAAAGTCGCGGCGGCGCATCGCCGTGGGGAGGCCGATAAGCAACGGCTACCGCTAGCAAAAGCGCGCGCGAACGCGTTCAAGCCTGATTGGGCGAGCTACGCGCCGCCGCGCCCGGTATTTTGCGGCACAAGGGTGTTTCGCGCCTATGCAGTCGCCGAGCTTATCCCCTATATCGATTGGACACCGTTTTTCCAGACCTGGGAAATGCGCGGCCGCTATCCCGCGATTTTGGACGATCCGAAACAGGGCGAAGCGGCCCGCCAATTGTTCGACGACGCGCGGCAAATGCTCAACCGCATCGTCGTGGAACATTGGTTCGACCCCAAGGCCGTCATCGGCTTCTGGCCGGCCAACAGCGTAGGCGATGACATCAAGCTCTACACGGGCGAGTCGCGAGCAAGCGAGCTTGCGACGTTGTTCACCTTGCGCCAGCAATTGTTACGCCGCGACGGGCGTCCCAATCTCGCGCTCGCCGATTTTATTGCCCCGGCCGGGAGCGGCAAGGCGGATTATATCGGCGCTTTCGCCGTCACCTCGGGCGCGCAGGAAGGCAAGATCGCCGACCGTTTCGCCAAGGCGAACGACGACTATGGGTCGATTATGGTGAAGGCGCTCGCCGACCGCCTTGCCGAGGCTCTTGCCGAACGCATGCATGAACGCGTGCGGTGCGAGTTCTGGGCCTATGCGCCAGATGAATCCTTGACCAGCGAAGAAAGGCTAGCCGAGGCCTACCGCGGCATTCGCCCGGCGCCGGGTTATCCGGCGCAGCCCGATCACACGGAAAAAGCGACCTTATTCCGCCTGCTCGCAGCGGAGCGGAGGATTGGCGTGACATTGACCGAAAGTTTCGCCATGTGGCCCGGCGCTTCCGTGTCCGGCCTCTATCTCGCGCATCCGGACGCGGATTATTTTGGGGTCGCGAAGATCGAACGCGATCAGGTCGAGGATTATGCGCGGCGAAAGATCATGAGCGTGGCGGAGGTCGAGCGCTGGCTCGCGCCGGCACTGAATTACGATCCGGCGGCGCTCGCCGAGGCCGCGGCGGCGGCGGAGTGATCCGGAATGGCCCCGTCTCCGCGCGGGGTGCACATCGTCGCACATCAAAACAGGAGTTGCGTTGGCAGACTCCTATTTTACCAGCCAGATCTCGTCGGCGAGGGAAACCAAAGTTGGACTTTGAGGCCCGGTAAGTTGTCCAACATTTCAATGCGAGCCCCATGGAGACGGGCGACGGCGGCGACGAGGCTGAGGCCGAGCCCGTTGCCGGGAGTGCGGCGACTTCGTTCAAGCCGGTAGAAGCGCTTGAAGACGTGTTGATATTCATCGACGGGAATTCCCGGTCCGTCATCGGCGACCGAAATGACGGCACCGCCGTAGGCCTTTTTGACCTCTACGGTTACTTGACCCGCGTCACGGCCATGTTTGATGGCGTTATCGACGAGATTGGCCACCGCACCGAACAGGAGGTCTCTGTCGCCTGTGGCGAGCACGCTCCGACCTCCGACGATCTTAAGACGCCCACCCTTGTCCTCCGCCGCGGCATCGAATAGCTCCACGACCTCGCTCGCGATTTCAACAAGATTTACGGGACGGAACGCGGCTGTTCGATCAGACGCCTCTATTTGAGAGATCCGGGTGAGCGAGGAGAACATGCGAAGGACACCATCGAGGTCCGCTATGGTGTCGACGATCAGCGATTGGTCATAATCGCCGTCGCGTTGCCTATTGTAGGCCCTTTCCAGCCGTCCGCGCATGTGGGCCAGCGGTGTGCGCAAATCGTGCGCGACATTGTCAGTGACTTGCTTCACCTCAACCATTAATGCTTCGATGCGGTCAAGCATCGAATTGAGGTTTGCGGCGAGTTCGTCCCATTCGTCTCGTGTGCCGCGCAGGGGTATCCGCTGATCGAGGCCGCTTTGCATGATGGCGCGGCTGGTCGCGTTGATGGATTCGATGCGCCCCACCGTGCGCCGCGTGATCGACACGCCGACCGCCCCGCCAAGCACGAATATCCACAAGATGCACAGGGCCATGGCCACCTTGATCTTTTGCGCGAACCCGTCGAGATCGTCGACGTCTTTTCCCACCAGCAAATGACTGCCGTCCGGGAGGGTCTCGAACGTCGCCCGCAGCAATGTTCGGCCCTCGCGCGCATTGAAGTTGCCCCATCCGCTAGAGCCTTTCATGGCCGATGGCCAGTCCGCGAGGTTGCCCGCGAGTGGCGCGAACGAAGAGTCGGCGAGCAGGTAAACGCCGCCTTTGGAGCGTTGGTCGGCGAGGCGTTGCGAGATCGTGGCGATAAGTCCACTGCGCCCCGCGCTGGCGTACGCTTTCTGCAGACTCGCGAGTTCTGCCATGATCGCATGATCCGATCGGCCGCGCACGTAGGAAGCGGTAGACCAATAGACATAGCCCAACAGCGCAAAAATCACAGCGCCGACAATCGCGATCCAGATCAGCGCCTGCTTGAACGTGCGTGACCGTAAGGTCTTAGCAAGGAGCACGGAGACAAAACCCGACACCGCGGACGGTATGGATGAGCGGATAGGCTTGCGCGGCGTCGACCTTGCGACGGACACGGCCGACATAAACGTCGATGATGTTGGTCGTCGGATCGAAATGGAGATCCCATACGTGCTGCAGCAGCATCGCCCGCGGGACAACCTGGCCTTGGTTGCGAACCAGGTACACGAGAAGCTTGAATTCTCGTGGCAGTAGGTCGATGTTTCGGCCACCGCGGCTCACTTTTCGTGACACCAAGTCGAGCTCGAGATCACCGGCGCGCAACACTGTTTCCTTGACGACGCTATCGCTGCGCCGGGCGAGAGCCTCGACACGGGCCAGTAATTCCGCGAAGGCGAAGGGCTTGACGAGGTAGTCATCCCCGCCTGCGCGCAGGCCGCGCACTCGATCATCGACCTCGCCGAGCGCACTGACGATCAAGGCGGGCGTGACGATACCCTCTTCCCTCAGGCGCCGGATGATCGCGATTCCGTCGATGCCCGGAAGCATGCGATCGATTGTCATCACGCCGTATTCGGCAGAACGTCCGCGGCTCAGTCCGTCGTCGCTGTCGACAGCGAGATCGACCTCATAACCGTTCGTCGCAAGCGCCTCCACGAGCTGCTCGGCTGTCTCGCGATCGTCCTCGATGACGAGAATGCGGCACCGCCCGCCTACCATGCCTGCGCATCTCCAAATCGTTGCCCAAATGCAATCGACCCGATCATCTTGTCATAAAATTGAAAACCCAAATACTGACTTTTTTGTCAGAAACTGTCGTATTAGTCATTTGAATATTTTGGATTGTTTGCTTATCCGAATCCTAACCAGCATTTGTTGCCGTCGTGATCTTCGCCCGCGGCGGCGGCCAGCAACCAACATCAATTGTTGGAGGATCAGAGTGATAAAAAATCGATGTGCTCGGTTGTGTCTGCGCGGCCTTGCTCGGAGCGGCAATCGTCGTTGCAACGCCAGCCATAGCGCGTGGCGGGTTCGGTGGTGGCGGCCACTTTATTTCGGCCCCAGGTTTACTGGCCGCAGCGTGGCAATAGACCGCTTCGACCGGGATCACCGCTTCTTCTTCCGGCATCACCGTTTCCGCAACTTTGCGTTCTTTGGGGCGCCGTTTTTCGGATTCGGAGCTTGGCCGTACACGACTATGCCGCCTATGGCGGGTGCTGGCGCCAGTTATGGACCGGTTACGGCTACCAGTGGACGAACATCTGCGATGATTATGGCTACTATAGCTACTAGCAGTTATTTATAGCCATAAGTCATTACGCCATTTAGCACGTAAAGTATTTCGCACGGACTGTCTTTTGACGTCACGGTATTGCTGCGGACCCCATTGCCGACGTTGACCTCCAAATATAGCAACGGCTCGGATGTTGTATCCGAGCCGTTGCACCAAAGTATCGGCGCGGACCACGTTGAGGACCGCTTTGAGAATCGTTTCCGCCACAGACGTTTTTTCGTCGATGGATTCGATAACTTCCGCCGTGTATGGGAATGGGTGCTGGCGCTGGGATGGCTGGCAGTGGATTAACATCTGCTACTTGGTGGCTATGATTATGGCTACTAGCTGCTATTCATAGCCAAAAATCATTACGCAATTTAGCACGTATATTATTTCGCAGAGAACAGTCGTTTGACATCATCGTATTGCAGTGGACCACATTTTTGACCTTGGCTTGCAACTAAAGCAACGGCTCGGGTGTTTATCCGAGCCGTTGTGGCAAAGCAACCGCGCCGCATCCAATGGCAAGGTATTCGCTCATAGGGAGACACTCATAGGGAGACTAAGGTGTCATAAGTGATGTGTACGTTAGCTCCTGTGAGTTCACATTTTGGAGGAAACAAATATGACACACGAACATCACGCTGACCGGCGTAGCTTCTTGAAGACCGGCGCGATCGCAAGCACCGCGCTCGCTGCGGGCGCAACAACACTGGCGAAGGCCGCCGGCGGGCCGACCGCGGGCGATGTCGCAATCCTAAGATTCCTGTCTGCGGTTGAGCAGATCGAGGCCGATCTCTGGTTGCAATATGCCGAGCTCGGAGGATTCCAGGATAGCGAACTCCCCGGCCTCCCCACGGGAGGGAACGCGAAATACACCGCGGCGCTGAACAACCTCGATGCGGACATGTCTCAGTATATCCACGACAATACCGATGACGAGGTCAGCCACCATGCCTTCCTCAACGCTTTCCTGGCCGCGATTGGCGCAACACCGGTTGATCTCAGTCCGTTTGCCACTTTGACTGGCAGTCAGGCAACAGGGGCCAACAAAACAAAAAAGCGGCTCACCAATCTCATGCAGCTCACCGTCGACACCAGTTGGTGGACGCGGTATCGCAGCAGCGCCCATAATCCTGATCTTGACCCCACCTTCGTGTTCCCGCAGGTGGTCCCGACCTTGAACACTGGGCACCATACGGCGATCCCCCGAACCGATGCCGATACAACCGATAAGAACCAGATCCAGGCCATCGCCAACACGGCGGCGTTCCATTTCGGCTTTATCGAGCAAGGTGGCACGAGCCTCTACCCGACCTTGGCCCTGAGGGTCACCGATCCAACGGTCTTGCGAATCCTGCTCAGTATCGGCCCGAGCGAGACCATGCACTTCCAGACCTGGCATGACAAGGCGGGCAATGCGTTTACGCCTCCTAATAATGTGACATTTGGCGGTCTCAACTTCAATTTATCTCCCAGCGGGGAGGACCTCCAGCCCAATTTAATCATGCCCGAGCCGTGCCCGTTCCTTGACCGGAAATTCCCGACGGTTTCGATCATTCGCCCGGTCTCGACTAACCCTTCAATCTTCGGCGCGGTGGCGGCGGCCCAAGGCTTTGCGGCTGACGGGCTGTTCATCGGCCAAACGTCGGCTTTCATTGCGACCTTACACGCGCTGGCAGTGGCAGCGGACGCAGCTACGCGCCAGTGTTGATGGGAACTAGCTGAGAATTGCTGGTGGCCGTGCCCCGGTCACGGCCACCATGCGGGATTTTTCCTACCGCGCCGCAGGAGGGGCCGTTCATGCGCAAGGGTGCGAGTTTCAGACCCGCGTTGCTGGCGCTCGCGCTCATCGCCGCAACGGTCGCGGCGCAGGCGCGATCGTCCTGGAAAATCGACCCGTCCCAGACGCATGTGCGCTTTTGGGTCGATGCGATCGGCTGGCCGAGAACCGCTGGCGAGTTCAAATCATTCGAGGGCCGCATCGATATCGACTTTGATACGCCATCCCGGAGCCGGGTAGACTTTAGGGTCGCGGCAAAATCCGTGGACGCAGACTCCGCGAACATGGATGATTATTTGCGCAGCGAGGTCTTTTTCAACGTGGCCAGATTTCCTGATATCAGCTTTGTTTCGACCAGCGTCGAAAAACGCGATGAGCAGCATGCGCGGGTAACCGGCGATCTGACCATGCTCAGCGTAACGAGGCCGATTAGCCTGGACGTAGAGTTCGCCCGCAAGCCAGCCAATCAGCGGATTGGCTTCAAGGCGACGGGCGTCATCAATCGTCTGGATTTCGGCATGAACGCGGGTTATCCGCTGATCAGCGATGCGATCCATCTGACCGTTACCACGGAAGCCTCCGTCGAGACATGATGCTGCGCAACACGCGCGAGAGCTGGGGCGGCGTGACCAAGACTCTCCACAGGGGCGCCGCCGCTCTTTTCTTTGTGATGCTTGGCCTTGGTCTAACCATGGTGCACGGGCGATCTCGGCGCCGGCGCCAAATTCGAAGCCTATCAGCTGCATAAGTCGACCGGACCGTGTCCTTATCGGTAAAATAGTTGTTTTAGGGCAGCCGCGACATGCAACCCAATTGCCGCGATCAGGAGCTTGACACGACTTCATGGACGAATTTTGTCCGCGCCTCCAGCAGCGCATTTGGGCCGGTGAGATTGGGTACAACGAAGCCGCCGGGAAGGTGCGCTGGAAGCGGCAGCGACGACGCCGAGACCATGAGCCAGCCCCATGCGATCATCGCCTGCGCATGCTGCCATTTTATCGCGATAACGAACTCGTCCGGCGGCAAACCAGCGGCAGCGCATAACGAGATTGTGACGCAAGGGCGCCGAATTGCCTTCGGACGAGTTCATGTTATAATACCATCGCGTTGGATCTTGGGATCGCCGAGACGTCGCAGCGGGGGGAAACCGGCAATGAATTTCCGGCGGCGGCCAACCAAATGACACGCCGCCGACGCGCCAGGGGACGCGGCCGATGCGAACCGATCATGGACGATTGCCGGAGTGTGCATCGGCGGGCGAAAATCAATTTGGCGGCTCACGTCAATCCCCAAGGCTGACATTACCACTGTTAAAGAATGCCGCGGCCGGCCCCGCTAAGACGGCCCGCCATCTGGAAGCCACGAAGAAGGAGCGCGAAACCGTTGCTACTCGAAGGCGTAAAGCTATTTCGACCGAAGAAATTTACCGACATGCGCGGATTTTTTTGCGAAACCTTCAACGCGCGGACTTACGCAGAGGCTGGCGTCGCTTGTGTTTTCGTCCAGGACAACCAGTCCTTGTCGGGAAAAGCCGGAACGATCCGGGGTTTGCATTTCCAGCGCCCTCCGGCGGCCCAGGCTAAATTGGTCCGGGTCGTACGCGGCGCGATCTTCGACGTGGCGGTCGATCTGCGCCGCGACAGCCCCAGTTACGGCCGCTGGTGTTCCGCGACGTTGACGGGAGATGGCGGCGAACAGATTTTTGTGCCTTCCGGCTTCGCGCATGGCTTTTGCACGCTTGAGCAAGATACCGAGGTCGCCTACAAAGTCGATAGCTACTACTCGCCGGCATGCGACGCTGGCTTGCGTTGGGACGATCCCGACTTGGCGATCGCGTGGCCTGTCCGCCACGTTGACGCGGCGATTTCCGACAGGGACGCGGTCCTTCCTTTTTTTAAGAATTTTGTTTCGCCCTTTGGCGCATGAGGCTGTTATGAATAAGCGATTTATGGTCACTGGAGGCGCGGGCTTCATCGGATCGGCGGTGGTGCGCCACCTGATCGAGACGAGTGCGCACGAAGTCTGCGTCGTTGACAAACTGACCTACGCCGGAAATCTCGATAATCTCGCCAGCGTTGCCGGCAATCCGCGCTATCAATTCAAGCAGGCGGACATTTGCGACGCAGGCGCGATGCGGCAAATCTGCGAGAGTTTTCGCCCCGATACCATCATGCATCTTGCCGCGGAAAGCCATGTCGACCGGTCCATCGATGGGCCCGGCGCCTTCATCGAAACCAATGTCATGGGCACTTACGTGCTGCTCCAAAGTGCACGCGACTATTGGCAAAACCTTGGCTTGACCGAACAGGCGCGGTTTCGCTTCCACCATGTCTCGACCGACGAAGTGTTCGGGTCGCTTGGCCCGGATGGGTTGTTTCAAGAAACTAGTCCCTACCTGCCGAATTCGCCCTATTCCGCGTCAAAGGCCGCCTCCGACCATTTGGCGCGGGCGTGGCATCATACCTATGGCATGCCGGCGGTCGTCTCGAATTGTTCCAACAATTATGGGCCCTATCATTTTCCCGAAAAGCTCATCCCGCTGGCCATCCTGAACGCGCTTGAGGGCAAGCCCATCCCCGTTTACGGGGACGGCGGCAATGTTCGCGATTGGCTCTATGTCGAGGATCATGCGAGGGCACTGGTCCAAGTCGCGCTCCGCGGGGAGCCGGGCGAAAGTTATAATGTCGGCGGCGGGTGCGAAGCGACCAATCTCGAAGTCGTACGCCGCATCTGCCGGCTGATGGATGAAATGGCGCCGGACAAGGTGCGTGGATCGCACGAGCGCTTGATCGTCTATGTGACCGACCGGCCGGGGCATGACCAGCGCTATGCAATCAGTGCGGGTAAGATTAAACGCGAACTCGGGTGGGAGCCGCGCGAAACCTTCGCCACCGGATTGCGCAAAACGGTTCGGTGGTATCTCGACAATCCACATTGGTGGCATCGGATCCGCTCCGGCGTCTATCGGGGCGAACGGCTTGGAACCGTTGCATGAAGGGGCCGATCCTCGTTTTTGGCGCCGCGGGTCAGCTTGGGAACGAAGTGATGGCGCTCGCGCGAGCCCGCGCGATCGAGGCGGCCGGTTGTAATCGCGCTGGCGCCGATATCACGGACTTCGCCTCCGTCAAGGCCGCGATTCTCGCCGTGAAACCGCGCCTTGTTCTCAATGCGGCCGCCTATACCGCCGTGGATCGCGCGGAAACCGAGCCGGAGGCGGCCTACGCCGCCAATGCCGTGGGAGCCGAAACGATCGCGCGTGCGGCCGCACTACAACAAGTGCCGGTCATCCAAATATCGACGGATTATGTTTTCGACGGCACGAAAAGGGGCGCCTACCTAGAGACCGATCCGGTCGCGCCGCTTGGCGTTTACGGCACCACGAAGGCCGCGGGCGAAGCCATGGTTAGGCAAGCAAACCCACGCCATTTCATCCTGCGCACTGCCTGGGTCTATGGCCGGTTTGGTGCGAATTTTCTCAAAACGATCCTGCGCCTCTCATGCACGCGCGAGGAACTGCGGATTGTCGCCGATCAGCATGGTTGCCCGACCGCGACGCAAGACCTCGCGGAAGCCGTCTTTGCCATCGATCGGGCGTTGGCCCGCGGCATCGGGGCCCCAGGAACCTATCATTTCGCGGGCGATGGCGCCACCACCTGGCACGGGTTCGCCAGCGCCATAGTCGAAGCCCAGGCGCAAGCGACCGGGCGGCGGCCGAAGGTTTCGGCGATCGCGACCGCGGACTATCCAACCCCCGCTCGGCGGCCCGCCAATTCCGAACTCGACAGCAGCCTGTTTGCTTCTGTGTTCGGCGTTCGCTCACGCCCTTGGCAGACACGTGCGCGGGAGACGGTCGAAGTGCTTCTCAATGAAGCGCGAGCCGAAACATGAAGGGCATCATTCTCGCGGGTGGTTCCGGCAGCAGGCTCTATCCACTGACATTGGTGATTTCCAAGCAGTTGCTGCCGGTCTACGACAAACCGATGATCTATTATCCGCTGTCCGTCCTCATGACGGCGGATATCCGCGATATTTTGATTATCACGACGCCGCAGGACGAGGTACTGTTTAAGGAATTGCTTGGCGACGGCGGCAGGTTCGGGATCCAACTCGACTTCGCAACGCAGGACAAGCCGCGAGGGCTCGCGGACGCCTTCACCATCGGGCGCGATTTCGTCGGCGGCGATCGCGTCGCGCTGATTCTTGGCGATAATATTTTTTATGGCCATGGCCTGCCAGGCCTTTTGGCCTCGGCCGCGGCGAGACCCAAGGGTGCCACGGTTTTTGGCTATGTCGTGGCGGACCCGGAAAGATACGGCGTCGTCGAAATCGACGCCAAGGGGCGGGCCATTTCAATTGAAGAAAAACCCGCGCGGCCGCGTTCAGCGCTGGCGGTTACCGGACTTTATTTTTACGACAACAGCGTGCTCGATATCGCCGCCTCCTTGAAACCATCGGGGCGCGGCGAACTCGAAATCACCGATGTCAACAGGATCTATATGGAGCGCGAACAACTCGCCGTCGAGATCATGGGCCGCGGCTTCGCCTGGCTCGACACGGGAACCCACGAGAGCCTTCTCGAGGCCGGCAAATATGTCGAAATTCTCGAGCGGCGCCAGGGGTTGAAGATCTCGTGCCCGGAGGAAGTCGCTTACTATAAAGGTTTTATCGATCGTGACCTTTTGGTCGCGAATGCCGGCCTCTACGGCAAATCTGGCTACGGCAATTATCTAACCCGGCTCGCCGAGTCCGACCCGCCGCGGCGGCCCGCCGGAGCCTGAACCGGCCCGACCCGGGGGAGGCGAGGGAGCGCAGTAAGAACCCTTCACGGTTGCGGTGATTGGCACGCCTGCCACCCCCATGGTGGGGGGATGCACCGGCTCGGCCTTGTTGGCAGAGCGGAAAGGAAGTACGACGAGGCGGAATCTGGCTATCTGGGGAATGCTGGAATAAGTTGGGAGGAATGTTATATGTATAGCAGCAATAGTAACCGCAGCGGCGCGGCATCGGCGCAGGTATTTATGGCCCTCTTCGCCGTCATGCTGGTGATGGGGCTAGGCGCGATGGCCCTGCCGGCGGCGGCGGCGCCCTTCGCCTATGTCGCGAATGGCGGCGACGGCACCGTTTCGGTGATCGACACGGCCACCAACACGGTGGTGGGGATCCCGATCCCGGTGGGGAGGGAGCCATTTGGGGTGGACGTCACCCCGGATGGGAAACACGTCTATGTGGCGAATCGGGGCTCCAACAATGTGTCGGTGATCGACACGGCCACCAACTTGGTGGTGGCCACGGTCGTGGTGGGGAATGTTCCCATCAACGTCGCGGTCACCCCGGATGGAAACCACGCCTATGTCGCGAATGCAGGCTCCAGCAACGTTTCGGTGATCGATACGGCCGCGAACACGGTGGAGCCCACGGTCATCACAGTAGGGAGTGGCCCAGTTAAGGTCGCCGTCACCCCGGACGGGAAACACGCCTATGTCACGAATTTTATCTCCAGCAATGTTTCGGTGATCGACGCGGCAAGCAACACGGTGGCGGCCACGGTCGCGGTGGGGAATAACCCCAGGGGGGTCGCCGTCACGCCGGATGGAAAACACGCCTATGTCACGAATTCGGCCACCAACACTGTCTCGGTGATGGACACGGCCACCAACACGGTGGAGGCGGCCACGATCCCGGTGGGGACTAGCCCCAGGGGGGTCGCCGTCGCGCCGGATGGGAAACACGCCTACATCGCGAATGTTATCTCCAACAATGTCTCGGTGATCGACACGTCCACCAACACGGTCGTGGGGACCCCCATCCTGGTGGGGGATAGCCCCTCTTTGGTCGGCGTCGCGCCGGACGGGAAACACGCCTATGTCACGAATTTGGCCTCCAACAATGTTTCGGTGATCGACACGACAACGAACACGGTGGCGGCCACGGTCCCAGTGGGGAGCAACCCCGTTGGAGTGGGAATTGTTCCGCCGTCGGCGGCGGGTGCAACTCCTCGCCTTTAGCGCCAAGCTCGAGATCGCCAGCGAGGCTTTTGAAACAGGCTCCAAGGCGTCATTCTTGCGTGCCGTGGAACGAGCCGTACACAACGGACATAGCGTCTCAAGCCTTTGTCGTGATTTTAGGGACCGTGGATGTGTTTCCTTACGACAATTAATCGAATTCGTTTACGCCAGCCGAACCTACGCTGAACGGATTGATTGGGCGGCAATCCAAATGCGGTTTGACAGCCTTGGTCACGGGAGCGCACGGCGCGGCTATGCTGTGCTGGCGAACGCTTATTTGGGCTTCCAGATACCGCCCAAACTGCCACTCAGCGGCTTCGCCCGGTTGCGGCGCCGGTTTTATCTGACCGAGCTGGCACACCCGGCCCTGCACTTTCCGTTCTTCCTAGGCAGGCTCCTGCGAACACAGGCAGGCAACCTAGGAAGAAACTCCCGCAATCTGAAAATGCTGTTCGGTGTGAGCTACTACATCCGCCTATACTGGAAGGCCCTGGATGGCGGCGATGTCCCACTTGATTTTGAAAAGCGCGAAGCGGGGGTCGCTGATTGAGAAGCTGCGCCGCCAAAAAATTACTTCGATCGCCGCATAGGCCCGGTCCCCAGGCAAGCCGGGAGGCTTATAATCCATAGCGCTTACCGGAATGGTGCTCTTGAATTCGCGCGGGTTTTCAAGCCAAAAGGAGGCTGTTTCCGGCCGCATCGAAAAAAGTTCGTCTACCCCCCACTTGGGGGATGCGCGCCGGTGCTTTTGTCGCCACTATGCAAGGCGTGGCTGACAGAACAGCCAGTCGCAAATTATTTCGACACGCGAAAGCGGCCTACCGGAAACTCCTGGTCGCCGTCGCGACAGGTGGCTTTGAGGTGCTGGTAAGTTGCGCCTTAAAATTCAATTGAGTTAACGAACCAATATCTCCGGTTCCCCCGCGTCCGCCAGCAGACGCGGGGGAACTTTTCATTTGAATATCTCTAGTGTCGTGTCTCACGCAACTAATTAGAATGACGGCTCTGCCAAAAGTGGCATCTACCAACCGCTCGAGAACCTGACTTCCGAGGGGATTTCCGAAGCGGCGCAACCGTGACCCGATGTGGCATGCCGTTGATTCGTGGAGCGGGCAGCGTGCCGATGCGTCCCGTGTACCCGCAAAGCGGCCTTGAGGCGCAGGCGTCTTTCACAAAATTTAGCCGGGCCGCGCGAGCGCCGCCACGAGTGCGAAGGATGAACTCTCCTCCAGATCAAAGGCGAGCATCATATTTAGCGAGATGCAAACTGGCCAAAAGACTGAACCCGCATATGACCCACTACGTTGCCATCGTCGAAGATGACGAAGGCAAGGCTGTCGGGCGTTTGGTTTCCGGATTTGCCGGGCTGCGTCTCACGGGGTGACACGCTTGACGAGGCGATTCTGAACACGGCCGCGGCTCTTGAACTCTGGGCCGAGGCGATGATCGAAAGCGGCCAAAAAATTCCGCCGCCGCGAAGCCTGACCGATCTCAAGGCCGATTCGGAAAATCGCCCAGGCCTTGGCGACCTTCATGGTCGCACTCATCCCGTACCCGCAGGGCTTACGTCGGCACGCCGCCGAATGAGCCACTCACGCATATTGCGCGATGCCGTTGCCGAACGACCAATTCTCCTTTGGGACTTCCAAGAGATTCACAAAAATGTTTTCCGGCTTGATGCCGGGGTTTTTGGTGAGATTCTCCGCGATGCGGGCGAAGAGCGCCTTCTTTTTGTCGGGCCCCCGCGTGTTGTTGACGGTGATCTGAATGATCACGAGATCGTCGTCGCGGGCAATACCCAGATAATTTTCGTCATAGAGAAAATTGCTTTTGTCGTATTCTTCAATGAGCATGAAGCGGTCGTCTTCCGGCACGTCGAAGACCTCACGCATCGCCTGATAAAGACCGTCCAGAATAGCCTTGCGATATTGCGGCGGCTTGCCTTTCAGCAGGGAGACACAGGTGAGCGGCATGGTTGCTCCTCTTTGCTAGAAATCCTCGGCGATCGAACGTCGCGCGCATAAACCTAAGGACAGCCGCTTGGTCGAGAGTATTCGCTTTCGCATGCTCATTCGCGGAATCGGGCCGCTTTCGCGGATTATGGCCTGGGCTACGGAGAAGCGCCACCACCGCCCATGCCGCCACCGCCCATGCCTCCGCCGCCCATGCCTCCGCCCCCGCCCCCGCGTTTATGACCACCGCCGCCTGAATGGCCGCCTTGATGTGCCTCCGGCTCGGACGGATTCTGATTGATATCGGCATCGGCCGTCCAGTAGCAATCAAGCCCGCCCGTGGGGCGCACGCAGAAAAGCTTGGCGTCCTTCGTGTCGACCGTCACGGCCATGCCTTTCGAAAGGGATAAGCAATCGCCCTTAGCGAGTTTTGGCGCACTGAATTTGTCCAGCCCCGCTTTGTCGTTCTTGGCGAGGAAATCGAGAACCTTTCTCGAATCCGCCTCGTCCTTACAGGCGACGATCGGCTTGATGACGCTCGCGGCTTCCGCGATTGACGGCAAAAGAAGCGCGAGAACCGCGAGACATCGGCAATTGTTCATGGCAAACGCTTATGTGCGGCGGCCCCGCTCTCGCTGCACAAAGCAATCATAGCACTTTGCCGGGGTTTAATATGCCCGTCGGATCGAAGGTTTGCTTGATCGCGCGCATCACTTCCATCGCCACCTTGTCTTTCACCTTCGGCAATAGATTGCGCTTCAATTGGCCGATCCCATGCTCGGCCGAAATCGAACCCTTGCGCGCCACCACGAGTCCATGCACGATGGCGTTGATCTCGTCCCAGCGGGCCAAAAACGCTTGGCGATCCGCCCCTATGGGCTGCGAGACATTGCAGTGAATATTGCCGTCGCCTAGGTGGCCGAAGGCGACGAGCCGCGCGCCCGGGATCGCTGCCATCACAGCGCGCGCGGCGTCTTCCAGAAAAGCCGGGATATCCGCGATGGGAACGCTCACGTCATGTTTGATCGAGCCGCCTTCATGGCGCTGAGCATCCGGCAAAAGTTCGCGCAGCTTCCAGAAATTGTCCCGTTGACCCCGCGACGCGGCGACCGCCGCATCCTCGATCATGTGTTTTTCGCTCGCCGCTTCGAGGAGCGCGAGCAATCGCGCGGCAAGCCCTTGGGCGCTTTGCGAACTCAATTCGAGAAGCACGTACCACAGGTGCTTGCTAGACAAAACCTCGCGCGCGTCAAAATGCGCGAGGACAAAATCCAAACCGATGCGCGGGATAAGTTCGAAGCTCGTGATTTCGCTGCCCGCCATGTCACAGGCGAGATCGAGCAGGGCGAGCGCCGCGCGGGGCGAGGCAAGGCCGATAAAGGCGGTCTCGATCGCGCGGGGTTTTGGATAGAGTTTTAGGACCGCCGCGGTGATGATCCCAAGCGTGCCTTCCGAGCCTATAAAAAGATTTCTTAGATCATAGCCGGTGTTGTTTTTCTTGAGCTTCGACAAATCCGAAAGGATCCGCCCGTCGGCGAGCACGACTTCGAGTCCAAGCACGAGATTCCGCGCGTTGCCATAGGCGATCACATTGGTGCCGCCTGCGTTGGTCGCAAGGTTGCCGCCGATGGTGCATGAGCCTTCCGCCGCTAGCGACAGCGGAAACAGCCGGTCTGCGCGGCTGGCGTGCTCTTGCGCCTCGGCGAGAACCATGCCGGCTTCGACGGTCATCGTGTTCGAGGCGAGATCGATCTCGCGCAGGGCCGTCATGCGGCCAAGCGAGAGCACGATTTGATTGCCGGGGCCGAGAGGAATCTGGCCGCCCACGAGCCCGGTATTGCCGCCTTGCGCGACGACCGGGGTAGACGTCTCTTGGCAAAGTTTCAGTACTTCCGCGATTTCTTGCGTCGAGCCGGGACAGACCACGCAAAGCGCAAGCCCATGAAAGCGACCGCGCGGCTCGCGCAAAAATCCTTCCATGCCGGGCGCATCGGCGATGACGTGCCCGGCGCCGGAAATCGCTTCGAGGCGATCAAGGATTTCCCGCGAGGCCGCGTTTAGGCCCGCCGCGCTTTCCAGGTCGAAACTCATGCCTCGTCTTCCCACGTAAGAATAGAGCCGGTTGGGGTGCCGTAAAGCGGAACTTTCATGGGGCGGGCGGCGGCTTTTCCGCTCGGGAACTGAAATTATTGGCCCGAACGGCGATCGAGACAACATAAACCCTCAATACTGGATATAATCCGGTCACCGCCGACCGGGTTCAGGCCCTGAGGAATTGCCGCGTCGCTGTTATGACGGGCAGAATTTGCAAGGAGGTCCTATGGCCGCGCTCGACATGGTTTTGGCGAAGATCGATGGAAACCTCGATTTGGCCCTGGGCCGGCTCTTCAAGCTCATTGAAATCCCCTCGGTTTCGACCGATCCCGCCTTTGCGGGGGATTGCGCCAAGGCGGCCGAATGGCTCGCCGCCGAGCTGCGGGGCATCGGCTTCGAGGCGTCGGTGCGCAAAACGCCAGGCCACCCGATCATTGTCGGACAGGCCAAGGCCGCGCGCCCGGACGTGCCGCATTTGCTCTTTTACGGCCATTACGATGTGCAGCCGCCAGACCCGCTCGATTTGTGGGAAAGCCCCCCGTTCGAGCCGCGTATCGTCGAGGCCGCGACCGGCAAACGGATCGCCGGACGCGGCGTCGCCGACGACAAGGGGCAGCTCATGACCTTCGTCGAAGCCTGCCGCGCCTTCACGGAAACCGGCGGCTTGCCCTGCCACATTACGTTCCTCATTGAAGGCGAAGAGGAGACCGGCTCGCCGTCACTTCCGGTTTTTCTTGGCCAGGCCAAGGCCGAGCTCAAAGCCGACATGGCGCTTGTCTGCGACACCGGAATGTGGGACCGGGAGACCCCGGCGATCACCATCATGCTGCGCGGCCTCGTGCTCGAGGAGGTCGTAATCCAGGCGGCCAACCGCGATCTGCATTCGGGAATTTTCGGCGGCGCGGCGGTCAATCCTATCCATATACTTGCCAAAATCATCGCCGATTTGCACGATGAGAAGGGCCGTGTCGCGCTTCCGGGTTTCTATAATGGCGTAGCCGAGCTGCCGGAGGATGTCGCCGGGCACTGGCGCGAATTACACTTCCGTGAAAGCGACTTTCTGGGCGAAGTCGGTCTGGCCGTTCCGGCGGGCGAACAAGGCCGGGGTGTTCTCGAAATGTTATGGTCGCGGCCAACCTGCGACCTCAACGGCATCGCCGGCGGCTATACCGGCAAGGGGTCCAAAACCGTGCTTCCGGCGCAAGCGAGCGCCAAATTCTCGTTCCGACTAGTTGGATCGCAGGATCCGGCCGAAATTGCCGAATCCTTTCGGGCGTTCGTCAAGGAACGACTTCCCGCCGACTGCCGCGCCGAATTTGTCTCGCATGGCGCGTCGGGCGCGGTGCAGCTGCCGTTCAGTTCGGAGGCGTTGTCGCGGGCGCGCAGGGCATTACAGGCCGAATGGGGCAAGGAGCCGGTTCTTGCCGGGTGCGGCGGTTCGATTCCGATCGTCGGCGCCTTCAAGCGAGATCTTGGGATGGACACGTTGCTGATCGGTTTCGGCTTGGAGGACGATCGCATTCACTCGCCGAACGAGAAATACGAGCTTTCCTCGTTTCGCAAGGGAACCCGGAGCTGGGCACGGGTTTTAAATGCGTTGGCGCTGTGACTGAAACTCTCGTTTCGCGCCAAGCTCTGGATGATTGCGTAAGCCGTTTCCTTGGCGTTCGGTGCCGTATTATTGCCTGGAAAGCGCCTCCCGTCGCACGCACGTAATCGTAATCATTGACGGGGCAAAGTGCCGACCGACACGGTTTTGACGAAAGAGAACCGATGGCCGTCGAAGGTGTAAAAATGTGTGCCATCTACGCCTTGGTCGTTACGCAATCCTCGGAAAACGCCCCTGTCTCCCCACCAATTAAAAAGCTCGTCCTAACAATCTCTCGAAGGCAACCCTTTCACCTTCCCGCTCATAACCAACTCGGCATTTTCCGGTGCGCGGCGCGCCGATGTCACTGGCTTTGGTGTGCCGGAGCATTACGGCAGCGCGGCAATCTCAACCTCAACAAGGGGGTGTTTCGGGAGATGCCGGTATAGGACGAATGTCTGATGTCACGGCAGGAGATCAATGATACGCGCTTGGCACATTCGCGGTTATCTGGGGCATGCTAGACAATGTAACTCTTTGTCTGAGGAGGGTACGATGTTGTCGTTTGAAAGCTTGAAGGACGGTTACGAGCGCAATTGGACAAACTTAAATATTCGGCCAGAGCGGCTCGATGAGGCTCGCAAGGAAGCTAATCTGCTCTTAAACGGGAAGAACATCTATCAGGAGGTCGAAGCCAAGACCAAGGTGCCGTGGTGGTTCGTTGGACTGTGTCACTACCGGGAATCCCACTTCAAGTTTGATACCTACCTTGGCAACGGGCAACCTCTCAGTAGACCTACTACTATCGTTCCTAAAGGGCGGGGACCCTTCACTGGCCCAAATGCATTCGTGGACGGCGCGATCGATGCGATTAGATTAGAACACTTAGCTGGCGCGACTGACTGGAGTATTGCTCGGACATTATTCCGGTCGGAAGGTTTCAACGGCTACGGATATCATAAATTTGGAGTAAATTCGCCCTACCTTTACGCCGGATCGACCCTCTATGGCCCACCCGAGGCAAGAGCCGGCAAATATGTTAGTGATCATAACTTTGATCCGAATAAGGTTGACCCACAGCTCGGCACAGCAGTGATACTCAAAGCTCTGATGGGGCTCGACCAATCTATCAAGTTTGATGAAACGCCACCCATGGTGAGTGTTTCGCCTGAACCCGATGAAGAATTTGCTCAGATGATCCTCCTAGTTCAGTTGTCGCTCAATAAGCTGGGCGCCGTTCCGCAACTTGTCGAGGATGGGAAGAATGGGCCGCGAACCAAAGAAGCTATCTCGCGATTCCAACATCAAAACGGATTGCCCGACACCGGTATCCCGGATGCCGCGACCCTTGCTGCTATCGCGCAGAAATCGTCGGCGTCAGCCAATCAGGTTCAGATATCACTCGATTCACTGCTTCAAATCTTCCAGCGGCTCGGAGATCTGCAAAGGACGATCCAACCCTCGACAGTTACCCCATCAGTGTCGAGTGATGCCATCGGAATCGTCGAGCGACTGCTGGCCGCTATGCAGACGGCGGCTCCCAAGCCCGGAACAACACCCTCAGCTCCCGTTCCGCTAGATCTCGACCAATTGCAGAAGGCAATCGGAGATCTGCAGCGGACGATCCAATCCTCGACAGTCACCCCATCAGTGTCGAGTGATCCCGTCGGAATCGTCGAGCGACTGCTGGCCGCTATGCAGACGGCAGCTCCCAAGCCCGGAACAACACCCTCAGCTCCCGTTCCGCCAGATGTCGGCCAATTGCAGAGGGCAATCGCGTTACTTACCGCTATTCTTGGTAAGTCGCCCCTCGGCCAAGTGAACGGCGCGCTTGGCGAAACGATCGGCAATTTGCTCAATGGGAAGAAAACGGCAATCGGAATTGGCGGTTCGCTAATCACAAGCCTGCTCGCTGCCATTACTTCTTCGCCCAGTGCGGGCGGACTGGCGGGACTTCTAGGAACAATTGCATCATCGGTTCCGGGCCTCAGCCAATTCGCGTTGCCTATCTTCCTTGCGATGACGGCCTGGGGAGTCTTGGGCAAATTTGAGAAATGGTCGCAAGGGACCGCGCCGCCCGCCAAGCCGAAGGTCTGAGCATGCAGCCGAGAGCCCACAGAGTGGTGGTTAATTCGCGTCGTCTCTCTACAGAGCTGGACGAGCGGTCCCGGTGGCTTGTTACCTCTACCCGACACTGCAGCTCAGCCGGCTCAAAGCGCCACGCAGTGGGTTGCCACATTATTGAAAGAAGAACGCGAAAAGTTCAAAGAAAGGTACGAGAATTGTGCATCTCGCAGACACGCGAAAAGCTCGGTGCATCATTGTAGCAATGAGATGACGTTGGGCATTGAAAGTGTTGTATGTCGCTGCGTGCGTGGAAAGAAACCTTCGTGCCGATGCATTTCGCGTTCTCGTCGTTGGCTGGATGCCATCAATTGGATCAACTAGGAAGGATGATCACTATAGCGAAAACCGGCCGTAAAGGGGAGAGAGCGAATGCCTAGGCTGATAGCTGCCCTTCTTACGTTTGGAATCTTGATCCCCGCCCGTGCGATGCCGCTCGATCCTTCGGAGGATAAGATGGTATTTTCCGACCAATGGATGCTCGGGAAGCGCGTGGCGGCGCCCTGGACGAATGGCACACGACAACAGGACTCCCTCAACAAATCGCTCGGGCACCCGATCCGGTTCTTGCGCGAGCGAATCGACGCTGAGACGCCGCTCGCTTGCGCCAAGCCAAAATATGAGTTCAGGCAGCTTGCGCCCCGCGCCTTGTTTCACGGAAGGCTGACGGACCCGGACAAGCAGGCGGCGGCGCTCGGCTTCGACGAAGCGAACATCAGAGAACAGAAAATCTGGACGCTCACCACGGGCTGCGGCGTCGAATTCCATTTCGTTGATCCCTACACCGCTTTGTTCGCTATCGACGATGATTACGTCTACAAGCTCGAGCGTGATTGGCCGCCTGGCCCACGGCCGAAGGATGCTGCGGAGGTTGAGGCATGTCTCAAGCTCGTCGCGGAAAATGGCGCCGCGCGCGGCCTGCATGAAGAGGAAATTCTGACCGAAAAGACCGGTCCCGCTGGCCGCCTCGCTTCGGCCGCCGCGACTGCGCCTTTCGAGTCGGTGAGCTGCATTGGTGTTGTGGCGAATGCTTGTATCCAGAGGGCTGGGGATTCTAATGGAACTCGAATTGAATGTTACGAGCGAGAGAGAGCGGTCTGGGACGCGCGTCTGAACCAAGCCTACAAACGTTTGAGGGCGGAAAGCGAGCCGGATGTCCATGGGAGCTATCAAAAAGTACAGCGTGCTTGGATGGCCTATCGCGACGCGCGCTGCAATCATCCGCCGATCGAGTTCAAAGGGTCGATGGCGGGACCGATGCAGGCTTGGTGCCTATTTCATCTGACCGCCGATCAAGCGCTCTGGTTCGAAGGACGACCCTAAGTCGACTTGCCTGGAGTCGCCGACACGGGAGTCACAAGGTGTTTGTCGGCTTAAGCGTTGTTTCATGCGGCTTTGGTGGCGGTTCGTTGATATAGGAAAACCCCGATTACCGGCATTACTGATCGGCGTTTCGACTGCGTTTTTCCAGCCCTTCTCTGCCGCCGCCGTTAGCCACGGCGGCGCATTTGCTGACGTTTTGCCAGCTCCCCAAACGACCTTTGTGAGATCCTGAAGCGACCTTCCAAATTCAATACCAGCGCCGATACCAATTGCGCCGTTTGCGGCAGCTGACGTTACGAATGCCTCGATGATAGGATCAGCAGTTTCATCCGTAAAAGTGAGCGGGCGGCCATCCTTTATGAGCTGCAGATCGGCCGCTCTGCCGCCGTCGTGGCGGGTCGAACCTGTTCGCTTACCACTCGTCCCTGGTTGGCCGCCGGACGTAATGAAAACAGTATCGACGCCCGCGGAATCGGCTGCTCGTCTAAGGACAAGCTCTAGCTCTTGAGCTATAGGCTTGTCGCGTATCTTGCCGCGAAGACCAGTTTGATCAATCGAAGAAACCATAGCAATCAACCAATTGTGCACCTGATACAGGTTAATTTGACGGACAATGTCCGACAACCGTTATATTAGGGCTCAGGCTTCTGCAATACATATATTCTTGGCCTGCAGGTAAAGGGAGGATCGCGCGCCGGAGCCAAAGGCTACCGCCGAGCGCACAAATGCAAATGCTCTAATTCGGCTTCCCCCACTGCCGAAATTCAAGCTGCGACACGACCGGTTTCCGACATGGGGCAAGGATCACTTCGATAAGACTTCGAAACCCTCTTCGAAAAAAAAAGTCTTGGTCGTCGGCTGGGGCGTCACTATTAACCGAGATACACCGATTGACACCCTTGGTGAGGGTGACGTTGCCGCTTTTTAAGAATTTGGCAATGCCAAATCCTCGACATAAGGCCATGCCTTTGTGGGCAGGACTGTTCTTCTAGTAATTTTTGTCGTCGCCATGGTCGCTGTTGTCGATTCAACTCAACACGCCCCGCCACCTTCAGGAAAAATCCCCGCAACCAACATATGTTTTACTTACTCATTAGGAGTCGCAGAATTCCAATGCGGTGACACCAAATGGATTGGAGTTTTGGTGTCTGGGAATGCAATTCGCAGACGGGGGCCCATCAGTGCAACTGAGAGTTCGTAGGTAACGCAATTGTCAGTTGAGCCTTACGGCCGCGATCCGCAGTCCAGCCAGGAGAACGAGCGCATAGAGAAGCGCGCCGGCAAGGCCAAGAAACACAAGTTCAAATACATTGGCGAAATGGCCGAGGCCAGCCGCCAGGCGCTGAGCGGGAGGGGCGGCAAACAGCGCGAAAACCGCCAGATTGAGGGAAGCCGCGGTCACCGCCGTGGCCGTCTTCCACAAAAAGAGATCGACCTTCATGACGCCCCGGCGGATTGCGAAAAAACACAGTGCGGCGAGGTTGATCCATGCTCCGGCAGCGGTCGCGGCGGCAAGGCCTGGCGCGCCAAAGGGCTTGAACAGGACGATTTTCAAACCGACATTGACCGCGACCGCGGCGAGCGAGATCAGCATCGGCGTTTTCGTATCGCCCTGGGCCTGAAAGCTTGCCACGGCCGAGCGCAAAAGAACAATCGCGACAAGCCCGAAGCCATAGGCCGTGAGCACCGCGGCCGACGCGCTGGCCGCTTGCGCTGTGAAGGCGCCGCGCTGAAAAGCCCCGCGCATGATATCGTCTGGGATCATGATGAAGGCGATGAAAAAAGGCGCCGTCAGCGCGAGCGAAAGCGCCATGGTTCGATTTTGCACATGCAGCGCGGCGCCCGGTTCGCCCGCCGCGAAGAGCCTGCTCATCTCCGGCAACAGCACGGTGCCCGCCGCTATACCGATGACGGCGAGCGGCAATTGATAGATGCGGTCGGCATAATAGATTGAGGATACGCCGCCGGTCGGGAGCATTGAGCCGATGATGGTGTCGGCGAAAAGCGCGATCTGGGTGCCGGCCGAGCCGATTACCGCCGGACCCAGAGTCGCAAGGAAGCGCTTGATAGGTTGCGTCATCGCGGGGCGCGCGAAGCGCTCGAAAATTCCGGCGCGATGGGCGGCCGCCGAGGTCAGCACAAGTTGCAGAACGCCCGAGACTGTCAATCCCCAACTCGCCGCCAAGCCGGCATTGGTGAATAGAAAAGCCATGCCGAGGAAAATAATCATCGACAGATTCATCAAGACCGGGGTGAAGGCCGCGGCGGCGAAATGGCCGTGCGCGTTCAAGGTGCCAGACTGCAGTGTGACGAGTGTGATGAACAAAAGATACGGAAAGGTGATCCGCGTCAGCGTGATGGTGAGCGCGAATTTTTGCGGATCCGCGCGGAACCCCGGCGCCAGAACGTCGATGAGATAGGGGGTGAAGGCGAAGGCAAGCGCGGCGACAAGAATTTGGGAGGCGAGCAGACCCAGAAAAATCTGGCCGGAAAACAGCCGTGCGCGGGCTAGACCTTCGGATTGAAGTACCCGCAGGTAGCTCGGGACATAGGCGGAATTGAAAGCACCCTCGCCGAAAATGGTGCGAAAATGGTTGGGCAGGCGCTGAGCCACGAAGAAAGCGTCGGCGAGCAGACCCGCGCCGAGGACCGCGCCAAGCAGGACATCGCGCAAAAAGCCAGCGGCGCGCGAGAGCAAGGTCAAGCTGCCGACGGAAATCAGGCCTTTGTACATCAAGGTTTTCGATTTACCCGGTCTGTATCCTCGCCAAGGAATCGGCCGCGACGGGCGAGCCGATGCCCACGCGCTCTTCGATCAGATAGAGCGGCCGCCGTTTTACTTCGGCGAAGATGCGGCCAATATATTCGCCTATGATGCCAAGCGACAGCAATTGAATGCCGGAAAAAAATGTAATCGAAACAATCAACGAGGCATAGCCGGGAACGTCAACGCCAAGAATGATGGTGCGAGTCAAATAGACGGCCGCCAAGGTCAACGCAAGCAGCGATGTGGCCGATCCGATATAGCTCCACACCTTGAGAGGCATTGTCGAAAAGGACATGAGCCCGTCGAGGGCCAAATGCGTCAATTTGCGATAGCTGAATTTTGACACGCCGTGGACGCGCGCCTCGACATCGAACGGCACGCCGATCGATTTGAAACCGATCCAGGCATAAAGTCCCTTGGAAAAGCGCGCGTGCTCGCGCATTGCGCGAAGCGCCGCGACGGCCCGCGCATCGAGGAGACGGAAATCGCCAGCGCCCTCTGGAAGACGGATATCGCCGACCGAGCCGAAGAGCTTGTAAAAACGCTGCGTCAAAATCCGCCGAAACGGAGTGTAGACGGTTCGATCGATGCGCTGGGCGAAGACATTTTTGTAGCCTTCGCGCCAACGCGCGACAAAGGTTTCGATCAGCTCCGGCGGATGCTGCAAATCGGCGTCGATGATGATGGCCGCGGCTCCCTTTGCATGGTCGAGGCCCGCCGCTATCGCGATTTCCTTGCCGAAATTCCGGCTCAGTGAAAGCGCGCGAATGCGAGGGTCCGTGTGATGGGCGGCGCGCAGACAATCGAGCGTATCATCGGTCGAGCCGTCGTCGACAAAAATGATTTCGAACGAGGCTGCGCACCGCTCAAGTACTGGCACTAACCGCGTCAGTAGAGCCTCTATGTTGTTAGATTCATTATAGACCGGCGTGATCACAGAAAGCTCCGCGCCATTCGCGCCCGCCGGCCCCGTGCCCAATGTTGTCATTTTTTGGAGGCCTCATGAAGCGCAACCGCGGCGGTGCCGGGTTTATGAAATCCCCGCTTAGGCTTTTGCATGGCATTGGGCAAGATTGCTTGCATATTTGCCGGAAGCCGGACTATCCTTCGCTGGAGCGTTCGGACATCTTTCCGTAACGCGAGGGGTTAATCATTGTGGGCACGACCGGAGCGTATTTTTCGTTCTGCCTCTGCGCTGATGACTATGCGCTGTCGCCTGGCGTCAGTCGCGGTATTCTGGAAGCGCTTAGCGCAGGCCGTCTGAGTGCGACAAGCGTGATGACAACGCGGCCGTTCTGGCCGAAGGGCGCGCATGAGTTGCGCCAATGCAAGGCCAAAGCCGACATCGGACTCCACCTAAATCTCACGCTTGGCAGCCCGCTTTCATACATGCCGGCGTTCGCGGCCACGGGGCGCCTGCCGGGGATAAGTCGCGTGCTCAAGGCCGCGCGGAGAAACGAGTTGCCGGAAGCCGAGATCGGCCAGGAAATCTCGCGCCAGCTCGACGGTTTTTGCGAGCATTTCGACGCTGCTCCGGCTTTTGTGGATGGGCATCAGCATGTCCAGGTTCTGCCGCAAATACGCGCCGCGTTGTTCGCGTGCCTAGAAGAAAGAGGATTTTCGAGAAAGGTTTGGCTGCGCGACAGCTCCGATCGTCCTTGGCGCATTCTGCTGCGCGGTGTCGAATTGCCAAAAGCGCTAGGGATTTCCTGGCTCGCGAGTGGCTTTGCAAGGGAAGCTCTAGCGCGAGGTTACGCCACCAACGAGGGATTTTCGGGATTTTCGGCGTTCGATCCGAGGCACGATTTCGCCGCCGATTTCGCCCGCTATCTTCGCGCGCCGGGCAGGCGCCACCTCATCATGTGTCATCCGGGCTATTGCGACGAGGAACTCGTGGCGGCCGATCCGGTCACTCTCAGCCGCGAACGCGAGCTTAGCTTTCTTCTATCCCCCGCTTTCACGGCGATGCTCGATCGCGAACGCGCGCGGCTGGCGCAGCTTTCCGATGCTTTTTGCAATGCAATCGCCCCCGCATGATATTGCGTCCCTTTGGGGTCGGCCGCCGTGACACGCTAATACCATTTCCAGATCAGAGTGACTTAATGATGTAGGGGAATGAGGGGATGGATTTTACAAATTCGGGCTTG
>PEFW01000031.1 GCA_002890675.1 Candidatus Methylaffinis lahnbergensis | reverse complement strand
AATCGAAAAGCGCTCGCGTTCTTGCGCCTCGCCTCAATCCGCCTCATGCTCAGAAGACTTTGTAATCCCGCATGAAGTCACCGGACAGACTCTCAGGGGGCACATCGATGCCTTCATAGAGGCCTATAACGAAAATGCCAAGGCCTTCGCCTGGACCAAATCCAAAGTCCATCAAAAGCGCCTCAAAGCACGTTTCGCGGACAATGATTCCGGGTACTAGCAGCCTTGACTCGTTCGGCTGCCACGGACGTTTGGCTCGCCATCAGATCTAAGGTTTGGCGCGAGCCTGGTCCTTTGCGACATCACGCCATGGTTTGTGTCCCGCAGCACGGCGTTGAGGATGGTCAACCGCTTGCGCGCCACCGTGATGATCGCGACAAGTTTCGACTTGCCGGCCTCGACGAGGCGCTGCCTGAAGGCCCGCGGCAGCGGGTTGGCGCCGCCGCGACAAGCGCGCCCATGAAAAGCGCCGCCCGCACCCTAGCCCTGCCGCCGCCAATGCAGCGCGCCCTTCCATCTCCCGGATTGCCGCGTCACGGGGCAACCCCGGCGACGAGAGACCGGCTTTTTTGTAGACGGGAGCAGCGACCTTCGTGCCGAGCCGTTCGGCAATCGCCTGGGGCTCTTCGCGCGTCATGCGTTCAAGCGAACCGCCAGCGTCTTGCCCGCGATCGCACGCGTCAAACACCACGACTGGCCGGCGCGAGCAGCGCCCGTCACCGGAGAGGGCCCCCGTTCGCTAGAGCTAGCGGCCGCGCGAGAAAAGCCCAAAATTGCGGGCGTAAAGCCAAGGGACAGCGTCCTCTCAATCCTCAACCAGCGATTCCCAGCCGCAGCGATCCCCCAAAGGGTCCCGGATCTCATCCGCCGTTGCAACCTGTCCCTTCGAACAAATGAGAACATCCCCGCGCCCAGGTCTCGGTTTCACGTGAAACTTTTTGGTGAGGTCCGCAACATCGGAAAAGTGCCCAGGCTTGCGGGGTTGTATGGATCGCGGTGGCGGCAATCCTACTGCTCACGGCCCGCGCTTGGCCCGTGTCGCGAAGCGGACCGCCTCCTCGGCGGCGCGGAACAAGGCTTGCGCCTTGTCGACGCACTCGCGCTGTTCGGCCGCCGGATCGGAATCATAGACGATCCCAGCGCCTGACTGAACATGCATCGTTCCATCCTTGATGATCGCGGTGCGTAAGACGATACAGGTGTCCATCTCGCCCACGGCGCCGAAATAGCCGATGCAGCCGCCATAGATGCCGCGCTTGTCGGCCTCGAGTTCGTCGATGATTTCCATCGCCCGCACTTTTGGCGCGCCGGAAACAGTGCCGGCCGGAAACCCCGCGCACAAAGCATCGATCACATCGTGCTTGGCGTCGAGCCTGCCTTCGACGTTCGAGACGATATGCATGACATGGCTGTACCGCTCGATCGCGAATTTCTCGGTCACCTCGACCGAGCCTGTTTCGGCGACGCGCCCGACGTCGTTGCGGCCGAGATCGAGCAGCATCAAATGCTCGGCGCATTCCTTTTCGTCGGCCAAGAGCTCCGCCGCCAGACGCTCGTCCTCGGCCTTCGTCTTGCCGCGCCAGCGGGTGCCCGCGATCGGCCTTATGGTGACTTTCCCGCCCCGCACGCGCACCAGAATTTCCGGGCTCGAACAGACGATCTGGAACAATCCGAAATCGAGGAAGCAGAGAAACGGCGCCGGGTTGATTCGCCGCAGCGCCCGGTAGAGCACAAAGGCGGGTAGAGGGAAAGGCGCCGAAAACCGCTGCGAAAGGACAACCTGAAAAATGTCGCCGGCGCGGATATAATCCTTGGCGCGCTCGACCATCTCGAGAAAGCGCTTTTTCGGCGTGTTCGAGCGTGGCCGATCCGTGGTCAACGCCGGATCGCCGGCATGGGGCCTGCGCGTCGGACCTTCGAGGGTGGCGACCACGGATTCGAGGCGTTCCAGCGCGCTATCATGGGCGGCGCGAAACACGCTATTTCGGTCCGGGCGCAACGGCGTGACGACGATGATTTCGTCCCTGACCGCATCGAAAACCACCATCACGGTCGGGCGCAGCATGAGCGCGTCTGGCACTCCAATTGGATCTGGCCGTGCTTCGGCAAGGCGCTCCATCTGGCGGACCATATCGTAGCCGAGATAGCCGAAGATGCCCGCCGCCATCGGGGGGAGATCGCCGGCAGTCTCGATCCGCGATTCCGCGATCAGCTCGCGCAACGCCACGAGAGGCGGGCTGGCGGACGGCGAAAAACCGCCGGGATCGGTGCGGGCGCGGCGATTGATCTCGGCTTTCCCGCCAGAGACGCGCCAGACAATATCCGGATCGAGGCCGATCATCGAGAAGCGGCCGCGCGCGGCACCACCTTCAACCGATTCGAGCAGAAAAATTCGCCCCGCGCGGCCCGCCGATAATTTCAAAAAGGCCGAAACAGGCGTTTCGAGATCGCCGGCGAGGCGGGTGGAGACGAGGCAGGCTTGTCCCGCCTCGTAGCTTCGCGCGCAGGCCTCAAGCGACGGTTCGAACATCGGCCAGCGGTTCAAAAGTCGCCGGGAGAGACGCCGGTCGCGGCGGACAACACCTTGGTGTTGAGTTTCACGCCGATATCGCTTTCAAGTTTCGCGAGATATTGCGCGGTCACATCCTCGTCAAATCCACGCTTCACGTCGCCCAGGATGTTGGTGAGTTCGGCAGCTTCGGGGTCAAAGGCCGGGGTGGTGGAGGAGACGACCTGGAACAAAATCCGGCCGCCGTCCTCGCTGACGACCGACCCCGCGCGATGCACGCCGACGTTGAATATCTGGGTGACGACATTGAGCGCGAGGCCGCTCGACCCGCCGCGCCTCACATCGCTCGCATGCTTGACCGCAAGATTGCCTTCCGCCACGCCAATGGCCGCCATGCTTTCGCCGGCGTCGAGCTTCTTGACGAGTTCCGCCGCCTTCGCCGACAACAGCTTCTCCGCCTTGTCCTCGCGCCAGGCCTTCTCGACTTCCGCCTTCGCTTCGTCGAACGTTTTCTCGCGGGCCTTGTCGATCTTGGTGACTTCGAACCATTGATAGCCGCCGCCATGCACTCTCAACGTATCGTTGTCGACGCCGATGTCCGAGGCAAACGCCGCTTTGAGGAGGGCCGCGCCATCAACCAAATCCTTGACCGGTATGCCTTGCGAATCGTTGCCGGTCGCATCGATCGCACTGATGACCCGTGGTTCGAGGCCGGCGCTTTTCGCGGCCTCCGTCAGTGGTTTTCCGGACGTGCGCTGATCCTCGATCGCGTCATGAAGCCGGGTGATCTCGCTTTGCGCGCGCTTCAGGGCGATCTCGCGTTTGAGTTCGACGGCGACGTCGGAATAAGGCTTGACGGTCGATGCGATGATTTTGCCAGCGCGCAGAATGACCGTGCCGAATTGCGCCTTGACCGGCACGCTGACTTCGCCTTCCTTGAGCGAGAAGGCGGCGTCCGCGACGTTCTTGTCGACGAGGCCGGTCCGGGCGACGGTGCCGAGGCTCGCATCCTTGGGGGTAAGATTTTTTTCCCGCAAAAGCTCGTCGAAAGTCTTTCCGGCATCGAGTTTTGCACGTGCCTCCTTGGCCTCCGCATCGCTCGCAAAGAGAATTTGCTCGACCTCGCGCTTTTCCGGCGCCCCGAAACGCTCGTTCTTGACTTCCTCGTAGCGGTTTCGCGCGTCGGTGTCGGAGACGTCATCTGGTTTGGCGATCGAGGCCGGCGTAACCGCCACGATGACGAGGCCGCGAAATTCAGGCGTGGCATAAAGTTGCTGGGTGCTTTCGAAGTATCCTTTCAGCTCTTCCTGGGAAGGGGCGGGCAACTGGTCCGCGCCCGCGCTGGGAAACAAGATGTAATCGACGCTACGGGTTTCCATTTGAAAACGGAAAATGGCCTCCAGCAAAGCCTTCGGCAATTGGACACCGTTGGTCAGCGCATCGACGATTTGGCGGCGTAAACGGACACCGCGTTGCTGCCGCACGTAGGTCTTTTCGGTAAATCCTTCGCCGCGGAGAAACGCGTCGAACGCCTGGCGATCGAACCGGCCAGTCATGCCCTTGAAATTGTCGTCGTTCACTATCGCCTTTTTGATGTCCCCGTCGCTTATCGCAAGCCCTAGCCTGCGGGCCTGGTCATCGAGCGTGGCCTCGTTGACGAGTTGGGAGAGAACCTGCCCGTCAAGACCATATTGGTGCGCTTCCTCATTGGTGATGTTGCGGTGTTCGGCCCGCTGCATAGTCTGCAATTCGGCCTGATAGGCGTTGCGGTATGTGTCGGCGCCGATTTCGATGCTGCCGACCTGGGCGAGATTGTTCGCGCCGAAACCGCGGAAAATGTCGCCGATGCCCCAGATCGCGAAACTGAGGATGATCAAGCCCATCAGGACTGCCGTGACGATCCGGCCGATCCAGTCTCGTGCCGAGGCACGCTTTGGTTGGAGCATGTGAAGGGGTCTCTTTACGGGGGTTCCGTGGGGCCGGGCTTTTCCATATTGGCGGGAGACTATAAAAAGATGAAGCCCCGCATGCAACGCGGAAAAAACCGGAAACTTTCCGCATGATCCACCGAACACGCCCCCTCGTCGCCGGCAACTGGAAGATGAACGGTTTGCGCGAAAGCCTCAATGAGGCCGCCTCGATTTGCAAGGCCGTGGCCGCGGGCGGCGCGGGAAAGGCGGAGATTGTCGTTTGTCCCCCGGCGACCTTGCTCATGGCCGTTACGGCGATTTGCGAAGGCACAAAAGTAGGAGTTGGCGGCCAGGATTGCCATGCCGAAGCAAGCGGCGCCTTCACCGGCGATATTTCCGCCGAAATGCTCAAGGACGCGGGTGCTACCTATGTGATCCTTGGCCATTCGGAGCGCCGCGCCGGCCACCACGAAACCAACGAGCAAGTTCGCGCCAAGGCCAAGGCGGCGCTGGGCGCGGGGCTTATGGCGATCATTTGCGTCGGCGAAACGAGAGCCGAGCGGGACGCGGGTGGCGCCTTGGCTATCGTCGGCAAGCAACTGGCTAGTTCGATTCCGGATAATTCGCCGCCGGGACGCATTGTTATCGCCTATGAGCCGGTCTGGGCGATCGGCACGGGGTTTACGCCCACGCCGCAGGACATCGCCGAAATGCACGGCTTTATCCGTGAACGGATGAACCAGCATCTGCCGGGCCAGGGCGCCAATTTGCGCATTCTCTATGGCGGCTCGGTCAACCCCGCCAATGCCGCGCAACTTCTGTCGGTCGAAGACGTCGATGGCGCGCTCGTCGGCGGCGCGAGCCTAAGCTGCGCCGAGTTCATGGCGATTGCCGGTGTTTACCGGTGAAGCACTAGACCCGTGCACCGATCTAGTTCGGTATTGTAGTACTCTAAGGCTTGTTCTAAATTTCCTGCTTGCCAAACTTCGGAGGTTCTTCTTGTTGAAACAGAATAGACTTTTCCCAAAGTGGTTTGTCCACTTTCAAGGGTTACTTGCTTAAGCACGACACCACCTTCCATAAGAAGGATACATGTTCTTGACATGATGGTTTCCTTACATCGAAATTTCTCCATTATTGCTGATTCGCGGATACGTCGGCAATGCCAAATTGCCGTTCTCCACATGATCTCATATGAATTTTGAATATCTCATATGAATTTTGAATCGAACTTCAGAGGATATGCGAGGCGGCCCATCTAGCCACGCGGCTACGAGATCGAAAAAAGGGCGCAAATTCAAACTCCCGCTCGGTCTGCCTCGCTTGGTTCGGCGGCAAGCCTCCGATTGAGAGTTCTTTCCATGCCACGGTGTTCATCGTTGTTCATCTCATGATCGTCGTCCTCCTCGTCGCGACCGTGCTCTTGCAGCGCTCCGAGAGCGGAGCCCTTGGCGTGGGCGGGGCGGCGGCATCATGACCGGACGCGGCAAGGCAAGCGCGCTAACCCGTGCGACGGCCACTTTGGAAAAGCAGGTCGCGGGCCGCGAAATAGAGATCGGGCCCGATCTGAATCTCCAATTGGCGCGATAACATCACCCGCATGACGCGGTTGAGGACGGGAGTCCCATCCCGCGGCAGCAAGGACAGGATACGTTGCGCCAAGACCTCGGCGGTGACCTCCATCTGCCCCATCTTATAAACCCAAAAATAACAACTGTCATTACTGATAGTACATTTGACGACTACGAGCAGTGCAATATCGGGAGGACCTAGCCGGCGTTGGCGACCATGCCACCTGGGAGATGTAGCGCAAGCGTCTGCGAAACGAGCGCCCGCAACCGCACCTTCAAAACCGTCCGGCCATCGGCAAGATGATAACTGCCGCCGATTTCGTCGCAGGCGCTTTTGGGGGTCAAGCGGACGGACAAAACCAGATTGTCGCCGCGCAAACTCCACGGAAGATTGCTCAAGACGAGTTTAGAACACGTTCGGATAAATATACATATAGATTACTTGTTGGAGAAAATAAATCAGCAAAAGCAAAATAAGCGGCGAAATATCTATGCCGCCAAGATTCGGTATCAATCCCCGAATCGGGCGGAGCAGCGGTTCCGTCAACGCGGTGACGAAGTTCCAAATCGATCGGACGACATCGTTATAGCGGTTGACGACATTGAAGGCGACGAGCCAGGAGAGTATCGCCGCGGCGATAATCACCCACCAATAAAGCTGTAGAACGATTAAAAACACGTCGAGAAGTGCGCGCATTGGAACTCCGGAACGCTTGCTTGGACTAGGCTCGTTTACGCGGCCCTGGTCTCGCTGGCAAGTGGAGCTGACACGTGCCGCGATGTATTCGATGGCTAGGTCCGGCCGGAGCCAACAACCTTGCGTGCGCGTAACCACTCGCGTAAACAGCGATTTTGGGGGCTGTAGCTCAGATGGGAGAGCGCTGCAATCGCACTGCAGAGGTCAGGGGTTCGATTCCCCTCAGCTCCACCAGCCAAAACCGGAGCGTTTTGCCGCACTTCATGCAACCTCCGTTTTCGTATGTTCGAACTTAGATGAAAATCATGTCGAATTACGCGAACCCAGCTAATTTCTTGCGGCTTGCCGGAGTGCTTGTGCCGTTATCTGCGACGCTCACCGCGCTCTTGCTTTGCGTTGGCCTTTATCTCGCCTGGTTCGTCGCGCCTCCCGATTATCAGCAAGGCGAGTCGGTCCGGATCATGTATCTGCACGTGCCCGCGGCCTGGCTTGCCATGGCGATCTATGTCGTCATGACCTCGGCGGCGCTTGGCACGCTCGTCTGGCGGCACCCGCTCGCCGACGCGGCGCAGAAGCCGGCGGCGGCGCTTGGCGCCGGTTTCACTTTGCTTTGCCTTGGCACCGGCTCGCTCTGGGGCAAGCCGATGTGGGGCGCGTGGTGGGTTTGGGATGCGCGCCTTACCTCGGTTCTCGTGCTTTTCTTGATCTATCTCGGCCTCGTCGCCTTGTGGCGCACGATCGAGGATCCGGGCAAGGCGGCCCGCGCGGCCGCGATATTCACCCTAGTCGGGGCGGTCAACATTCCGATCATCAAATTTTCCGTCGATTGGTGGAACACCCTGCATCAGCCGGCCTCGGTCTTCCGCCTCGGCGGACCCGCGATCGCGCCGTCCATGCTGTGGCCGCTCGTGGTGATGGCATTCGCCTTCACGTTTTTGTTTGTCACGCTCTATCTCATGGCGATCCGCAACGAGATCCTCCGCAGGCGCCTGCGCCGCCTGTCGATCCTGGCGGCGGGTGCGGAGGAGCAGGGCCGCGCGGGCGCATCATCCGCCTGGGAGGCCGCTTATGAGCCATGATCCGCACTTTGGCTTCGTCATCGCGGCCTATGCCCTTGCCTTCGTGATCGTGACGGGAATGATCGTGACTATCCTGGCCGATTACATGCGCTTGAAACAGGCGCTTTCGTCGTTGTCGCGCGGGACCCGCCAAGACCGGGACCCGGAAAGCTTCGAATAGGATGACGGCAACGGCGCCACGGCCAGAAGCGAAGCCGACGCGCAGGCCGCTTCTCGTTTTTGTACCCCTAACCGTTTTCGCCGCGCTGGCGGTGCTGTTCGTAATCCGGCTCTATTCCGGCGATGCGTCGCTTCTGCCGTCCGCGCTCATCGGGAGAGAAGTGCCGCCCTTCGCCTTGCCGCCCGTCGAAGGGCTGCCGGACAAGCCGGGATTTTCGGATGCGGATCTCCACCTCGGCAAAGTGACGCTCGTCAATGTGTTTGCCTCCTGGTGTGTGCCCTGCCACCAGGAGCATGAGCTGATCATGCGGCTTTCCGCGGATCCTGCTCTGTCGCGCGCCGGGGTACGGCTATTTGGGCTCGCCTACAAGGACGACCCGGCAAACATCAGAGGCTTTCTCGCCGAGGCAGGCGATCCCTTCGCGAAAATCGGCGCCGACCGCAAGGGCCGAACCGCGATCGACTTTGGCGTTTATGGCGTGCCCGAAACTTTTGTTGTCAAGGGCGACGGCACCATCGCCTATCGTTTTGTCGGGCCGATCACCGAGGAGAGCTATCGGGAAGCGATTTTGCCCGGGATTGAAAAAGCGCTGCGGTGACCTTCCTCGGAAGTCTGCGCGACACATGGATTGAAGGTGAAACAATTGAGGCCCTGCGTGACACGGACATCCTGGTGGCTGAAATTGGCGATCAGGTTCCAATTGTCATTGACCTTGCCGGTCAAGTCGAATGCAACTAACCGCAGTGCGGCATTAACGCCATGGCTGTCGTGAATACCCAGCTTCTCCGCCGCTTCCTCCAGTGAGAGGCCGGCGGTGTCGCGCGCCCAGGAAAGGATCTCAGGGTTCACACTTGGCACGGTGTGAAACTACCAGTTAAGCTCGCCCTCGCCTATACATATCGTCGCGCGGCAGTCAGTCTTACACGTAAAGCCTGCCGCCTTTTTCCAAAAACTCGGCGCTCTTTTCCGCCATGCCTTTGTCGCGCTCAGCCAACGCCAAAACTTCCTCGCGTAGATCCTGGGTGATCTTCATCGAGCAGAATTGCGGCCCGCACATCGAACAGAAATGCGCGGTTTTGTGCGCCTCTTTCGGCAGCGTTTCGTCGTGAAACAGCCGCGCCGTATCGGGATCGAGACCGAGATTGAACTGATCCTGCCAGCGGAAATCGAACCTTGCGCGGGACACAGCGTCGTCGCGACTCTGCGCGGCAGGGTGCCCCTTGGCGAGATCGCCGGCATGCGCCGCGATGCGATACGTAATGACGCCCACCTTCACGTCGTCGCGATCCGGCAGGCCAAGGTGTTCCTTCGGCGTCACATAGCAGAGCATGGCGCAGCCAAACCAGCCGATCATCGCAGCGCCAATGCCGGACGTGATGTGATCGTAACCTGGCGCGATATCGGTGGTCAGCGGCCCCAGCGTATAGAACGGCGCCTCGCCGCATTCGGCAAGCTGCTTTTCCATATTGATCTTGATCTTGTGCATCGGCACATGGCCGGGACCCTCGATCATGACCTGACAGCCTTTGGCCCAAGCAATCCTGGTCAGCTCGCCGAGCGTTTCGAGCTCGGCGAATTGGGCGCGGTCGTTGGCATCGGCGATCGAGCCCGGCCGCAGACCATCGCCCAGCGAGAAGGAAACATCATATGCGCGCATGATGCCGCAAATCTCATCGAAGCGCTCGTAGAGAAAACTTTCCTTGTGATGGGCGAGGCACCAGCGCGCCATGATCGAGCCGCCGCGCGAGACAATGCCCGTGGTGCGCTTGGCGGTGAGCGGCACATAGGCGAGGCGCACGCCGGCATGGATCGTGAAATAATCGACGCCTTGCTCGGCCTGCTCGATCAAGGTGTCGCGGAAGATTTCCCAGGTGAGTTTCACCGGATCGCCGTCCACCTTTTCGAGCGCCTGATAGATCGGCACCGTGCCGATCGGCACCGGCGAATTGCGCATGATCCAGTCGCGGATATTGTGGATATTGCGCCCGGTCGACAAATCCATGACCGTGTCGGCACCCCAGCGGATCGCCCAGACCATTTTCTCGACTTCCTCGGCGACAGAAGAGGTCACCGCCGAATTGCCGATATTGGCATTCACCTTGACGAGGAAATTGCGGCCGATGATCATCGGCTCGAGTTCCGGATGATTGATGTTGGCGGGGATGATCGCGCGGCCCCGCGCGATTTCGTCGCGCACGAATTCCGGCGTCACAACGGAAGGGATCGCGGCGCCAAAGCTTTCACCATCCGTGAGCCGTGCCTCCGCGTCTTCGAGCATCTGTTCGCGGCCGAGATTTTCCCGCGCTGCGGCAAAAATCATCTCTTCCGTGATGATACCGGCGCGAGCAAATTCATATTGGGTGACGGAGCTATCGCCAACGCCCCTGCGCGGCAGCCTGTTCGCGGGGCAGGGCGGCACCAGGCGGCCCAGCGTGGCACCGCCATTATCCTCAGACCGCACCGCGCGCCCTTGATAGGTTTCAAGCCCTTGCCGCGCGACAAGCCACGGCGCACGAATGGGGGGAAGTCCTTGCGAAAGATCGATCGCAACATCGTCTTGAGTGTAGAGCCCCGAGGGGTCGTAGACTCTCACCGGCGGCTCGTTCGCGGACGGGTCGAGCGCGATTTCACGGAACGGGACCGCGATGTCCGCGCGGCCTCGCGGATGATGATAAATCTTTTTCGAACCAGGTAACGGCCCGCATGTCACGCTTCGCGGAACGAGGTTTTGCGGCTTGTCCAAGATATTCATGGCGATCCTCCGCTGGGGGATTCTTCCAGCGAGGCGGGAGGCGGATGCTAAGCGGCCCAAGGCGGGGCTCGTCTTTGCTTTGCCGGTCCCTGCGCTGGCATTACCCAGATTCAGGTTCTACGGGTTTGATCTCAGCCGCCGTTTCCGGCAGCACCCCATGGCGAGTTGATGAATATAGGCCTCGCGGATGGATCGGGCAAGTCGTACGAAAAGGGGGGTATTGGGTCAGTCTGAATTTCTGCTTTGCGCGAGGAGCGGACACTGGCGCCGGATGAGACCGCAGCCGATATTCGGTAGTTCGAAACGGTCCCGAGGGTGATCGTACGCGAACCAGAAATACTTTCTTCCCTTGATGATCCTACTTTCCGAGATTCGTTACACTTCGCATCGGAACCACGCCCAGTGTCGAGGACTTGGTGTTGCCAAAGCCTGTCGAAAAGGACATTCTCAACTTTGAGGGCGCCGTTATCCGGCGGATGTAGGACGAAACAACAAAGAGCGCGGCCCCAGCGCCAGCAGTTCCGTCCCAACGTCGTCCTCCTTTAAAAAAGACGAGCGCTGCGCTCTGGTGGTAGCGACCGACCGACCGGCGGCTCTCGAATAGGAAATTGCGCTCATGAAGATAAACGGCCGCCATTACCGAACAATCTGGCAAAACGCGGACGGGCGAAGCGTCGAAGTCATCGATCAATCCAAGTTGCCGCATTCTTTGGCGACGCAAACGCTCAGCTCTCTCGATGATGCCGTAGAGGCGATCAAGAACATGATCGTGCGCGGCGCGCCATTGATCGGGGTGACTGGGGCCTATGGCTTGGCGCTCGCCGTCGCCGACGACCCGGCTGACAGTGCCATCGAAACCGCCTATGCCGAACTGCTTGGATCGCGGCCTACCGCCGTCAACTTACGTTGGGCGCTGGACCGTTTGCGCGATCGTCTCTTATCTACGCCGCCGCCAATGCGGCGCCCGCTTGCTTATAGCGAAGCCGCGGCGATCGCCGATGAGGACATACGGTCTTGTCACGCGATCGGCGAATATGGCGCGGCGCTCGTAAGCGCGGCGGCGGCCCGGTGTCCTGATCGTCCAGTGAATGTTCTCACGCACTGCAACGCCGGCTGGCTTTGCGCGGTCGATTGGGGAACCGCGCTCGCGCCGATATACAAGGCAGCCCGCGCCGGCGTCGCCGTGCATGTCTGGGTGGACGAAACACGACCCCGGAACCAAGGCGCTAGCCTAACCGCGTTTGAGCTTCTCGGCGAGGCGATCCCACATACAGTTATCGCTGACAATACTGGCGGTCATTTGATGCAGCATGGTCTCGTTGATTTGTGCATCGTCGGAAGCGACCGCACCACGCGCGCGGGAGACGTCTGCAATAAAATTGGCACTTATCTGAAGGCGCTGGCCGCGCACGACAATAGCGTGCCTTTCTATGTCGCCCTGCCGAGTTCAACGATCGATTGGCGCATAAGCGATGGCCTTAGGGAAATTCGGATTGAAGAACGCGATCAAAGTGAAGTGACCCATATTTGTGGACGCACAGAACACGGCGAGACCGCTCGCGTGCGCTTGACGCCACATGGCTCGCCGGCGCGTAATTTCGGCTTCGATGTGACGCCCGCGCGTATGGTTTCAGCCCTCATCACCGAACGGGGCGCCTGCGCCGCGAACGAAGCGGCGCTGCGGAGCCTGTTCCCCGACCTCGCAAATTCCGCATGACGCCGTCTTATCAGCCGCGCGGCGGCTTAACTCCATAATTCTTAAATCTCTCAATCGTCCGCGCAATCTCATCGTCCGGCAACACGACGGGCGTTCCGGCCAACGAGGCAAGATAATAGATTTTCGCGAGCGCCTCCAGCTCGACGGCTCGCCACAATGCTTGGTCCAGGTTGGAGCCCGTGACGATCGCTCCATGATTCCCGAGCAAAACGCCATGCGCTCTCCCAAGACCCGCCACGGCGAGTTGGGACAATTCGGCGGTTCCGTACGGCGCGTAATCCGTACATCGGATTCGGTTGTCGCCGAACGCCGCGATCATGTAGTGCGCGGCGGGAATATCGCGCTGCAATACGGAAAGTGTCGTCGCGTAAAGCGGATGCGTATGCACCACGGCGTTCACGTCCTTTCGCGCGCGCAAGATGTCGCGGTGGAAGCGCCATTCTGTCGAAGGCTCAAGAGGCCCCTCAAAGGCTAGATCGGACTCAACGAGCGAGACGAGTGCGATCATTTCCGACGTCATCGTCGCGTAAGGGATGCCGCTCGGCGTGATCAGCATGGCGTCTCTGTCGCGCACGGAGATGTTGCCAGCCGTTCCCTGATTGATTCCAAGCGCGTTTATCTCGCGGGCAGCTCGTACAATTGAGTCGCGTATGGCCGAGCGGGACATTGAACATAATTCCGCTGTGAGGGGCATAGACTGGGATTAATCCTGGTGCAGAAGGCGACGAATCGCGCGCGATCCGCGCCACGCTACCGTTCATCATTTTGGCTCGATCCGGTTTTGCGCGCAAGGCGGAACCAGCGCGTCTGCATTAGTGTACTAAGTACCGTGAGGCGGCCGCCTTTCCCAGATCTCGTCGCTTTGATCCTTTCAAACCCCCGCAGCCTCGATCGCCTTGGCACGATGGAGCGCCGGGCGGGCGAGGCAGCGGTCCACATAGGCGCGCAGCGCGGGGCGCGAAGGAACAAGCCTAAAAATATCGATCCCGAAATAAAGGTCTGAGCCGATAATGACGTCGGCCGCCGAGAATTTTTCGCCGAGCAGCCACGGACCTGTGGCAACCGCCGCCTCAACCAGGTCGAAGACTCTATCAAAATCGCCAAATCCCGCCGACTCGGGCCTCAACTGGACATTGCCGAACTTCGCCAAAAAGGCCTGCTCGATGCAGCCCGGCGAGAAAAACAGCCATCGCAGGTAACGCCCGCGCGCGGGATCCCCAACCGGCGGGGCAAGGCCTGCTTGCGGGACCGCCTCCGCAACATAGGCGCAGATCGCGCCAGACTCCGCGACGGCAAGAGGCCCGTCGGTCAGCGCGGGAACCTTCGCCATCGGATTGATGGCGCGAAATTCCGCGCTCTTTTGTTCGCCGGCCGACAGATCGAGCCGGACGCGCTCATAGGAAACGCCCGCTTCCTCGAGAACCCAGAGAGCCCGCAGCGAACGCGTGTGCGGTGCCCAATAGAGTTTCATCATCTGTACCTCCGTCACGTTTAAAAACCTCACACATGCTCCACCGCGACAATGCCTGGGATCGCCTTGAGCGCGCCCGCGACTTGCGGCGAAACCGAAAATTTGCCCGCTAACTTGACTTCGACTTCGCCGCTACCCGTGAGAAGCACAAGCGACACTTCGCCGTCGCCCCGCGCGCTGAGACGCCGCGCAATTTCGCCCAGCGGATCCTTGTCGCGCAAAAAAACGCGCAGCCCTTTGCCGATCCGATTCGCCGCGCTGTCCAAGGGTTCTACCAAGACGATGCGGGCGCGCACGTCCTCGCCTTCAAGCGCGGCTTGCAGGCCAACGAGCACGCAGGCGCCTTTCTCCAAGGAATCGCGATATTGATTGAGACCTTCCTGAAACAAAATTGCTTCATATTGGCCGGATTGATCCGAGAGGTTAACGATCCCCATTTTCGCGCCGGATTTGGTCCGGCGCTCGTGCCGCTCAAGCACTGTCGCGGCGAGCCGCGCGGCAGACGCGCCCTGCTTGACCGCACGGGCGAACTCGGCCCAGCACTGCACCCGCAGCCGGGCGAGGATCGCGGCATAGGCATCGAGCGGATGCCCGGACAGAAAGAACCCGGCCGATTCGAATTCACGCCGCAGCCTCTCGGTAAGCGGCCAAGGCGCGACCTTCGGCAACACGATGGCATCGGGAGTTTCGCCGCCGAACAGCACGCTCTGTCCGGCAAGCCGCTCGTCCTGGCGTCGCTGCGCCGCAGCGAGAATGGATTCCGCGCCCGCGTGGACCCGCGCGCGGTTGGGCTCGAGTTCGTCGAAGGCGCCGGCCGAGGCGAGGTTTTCGAGGATGCGCTTATTGATCTCGCGCGGATTAAGTTTCGCCGCGAAATCCGTCAAATCGCGAAACGCCGGCCTCGAAGGGCGAGCCGTTTCGCCACTGCCGTTGATCGCCGCAAGCCCCCGCGCATGCGCCTCGCCAACGCCCTTGATCGCCGAGAGGGCGTAGCGGATCGCCGGTTCGCCGTTGCATTCGGCGGGCTCGAAATCGGCACCCGATGTCTGCACCGACGGCGGCAGAACCTTGATATCGAGGTGCCGCGCCTCGTTGCAGAATTCGGCAAGCTTGTCGGTGTTCGATTTGTCGAGCGTCATCGAAGAAGCGATGAATTCGACCGGATAAGTGGCCTTGAGATAGGCGGTCCGATAGGCGATCAACGCGTAGGCGGCCGCATGGCTCTTGTTGAAACCGTAGTCGGCGAATTTGGCGAGGAGGTCGAAAATCTCGTCCGCCCGCGCTTTATCGAGGCCGCGCTCGACCGCGCCGGAGACGAAACGATTGCGCTGCGCGGCCATCTCGGTCTTGATCTTCTTGCCCATGGCGCGGCGCAAAAGATCCGCCTCGCCGAGCGAAAATCCGGCGAGAACCTGGGCGATTTGCATCACCTGTTCCTGATAGATGATGACGCCAAAGGTCTCCTTGAGGATCGGCGCGATTTTTGGATGGATGTAGTCTGGGGCTTCCGCGCCGCGCTTCACCGCGCAATAGGTTGGGATATTCGCCATCGGACCCGGCCGATAGAGGGCGACGAGCGCAATAATGTCCTCGAAGCGGTCCGCTCGCATGTCAGCCAGGGCCTTGCGCATTCCGGCGCTTTCAAGCTGGAAGACACCCACCGTTTCGCCGCGTTCGAGCATCGCGTAGGTTTGTTTGTCGTCGAGGGGAATTTTTTCGAGGTCGACCGCGATCCCGCGCCTTTTCAGAAGTTTGAGGCAGGTTGCGACGATGGTCAGCGTTTTGAGGCCTAAGAAATCGAACTTCACGAGGCCCGCGGCCTCGACCCATTTCATGTTATACTGGGTTGCCGGCATGTCGGACTTCGGATCGCGGTAAAGCGGCACGAGTTCTTCCAGGGGCCGGCCGGAGATGACAATCCCCGCCGCATGCGTGGACGCATTCGAATAAAGCCCTTCAAGCGACTGCGCGATCTGCAGCATTTTGGTGACGCGGGGATCCGTCTCGGCGGCTTCCTTTAAGCGCGGCTCCGACTCGATCGCTTGTTTCAGGCTCACCGGCGCGGCCGGATTCTGCGGCACCAGCTTGGCCAGTTTGTCGACCTGGCCGAGCGGCATTTCGAGGACGCGGCCGGCATTGCGCATCACGCCGCGCGCCAGAAACGATCCGAAAGTAATGATTTGCGCGACTTTATCGTCGCCGTAGCGGCGGCGGACATAGGCAATCACTTCGTCGCGCCTGTCCTGACAGAAATCGATATCGAAATCCGGCATCGAAACGCGTTCCGGATTGAGGAAGCGCTCGAACAGGAGACCGAAGCGGATCGGATCGAGATCGGTGATCGTGAGCGCATAGGCAACCAAGGACCCGGCCCCCGACCCGCGTCCCGGCCCGACGGGAATATCCCGCGATTTGGCGTATTTGATGAAATCCGCAACGATCAAAAAATAGCCGGGGAAATTCATCTTGACGATTACGTCGAGTTCGAAGGCAAGCCTTGCGCGATAATCGCCGGCCGTGAAGCCTTGCGCCGGGCCATGCGCGGCAAGACGCGTCGCTAGGCCTGCCTTCGCCTCGGCGCGGAGTTCGTGCGCCTCCTCTTCGATCCCGCCGTTCACGGCAAAACGTGGCAGAATCGGTTGGCGCGTCGACGGCCTGAAGGCGCAACGCAATGCGATCTCGACGCTATTGCGAGGCGCCTCCGGAAGGTTGGCAAAAAGCGCGATCATTTCCGCGCGCGTCTTGAAACGATGCTCGGGCGAAAGCTGGCGGCGGGCGCCGTCGCTGACGACGGTTCCGTCCGCGATGCATATCAAGGCATCGTGCGCTTCACAGTCCGAGGCCGCCGCGAAAAGCACCTCGTTGGCCGCAACAAGCGGAAGCGAGGCGCGATAGGCGAGATCGAGGAGACGCGGTTCGATCGCGCGTTCGGAGGCAAGGCCGTGGCGCTGGATCTCGACATAGAGCCGGCCGGGAAAAAATTTCTCAAGCGCCGCCGCGCGGGCGAAGGCCAGTTCCGGCCGGTCGTGGGCGAAGGCTCGGTCGAGAGGACCGCTTGGGCCGCCCGTGAGCGCGATCAGCCCTTGAGTTCGCCCTTCGAGACGAAGAAGGCGGACACGCGGCGGATCTCCAGGTTCTGGATCGAGCCAGGTGCGCGAGGCAATGTGCATCAGGTTCGAATAACCGGCGGCGTCCTGTGCCAAGAGCACGATGGATGCGTGGCAAGCGCTCGCCTTGCCGCGCGGCGCCACTGCCGCGCCGTCTTGAAAGTCGATGGTGATTTGCAGGCCAGGGATTGGCTGCACCCCTTCGTTCGCCAGTTTCTCGGAAAACTCCAGGGCGCCGAAGAGATTATTCGAATCGGTAATCGCGAGCGCCGGCATCGCATCGGCAAGGGCAAGCCTGGCGAGCTTGGCGACCGGCACCGCCCCCTCGCGCAGGGAATAGGAGCTGTGCACATGCAGATGCACGAAGCCAACATGGCCGAGGATGCGGCTTTGGTCGTCGGCGGCGGTGCAGTCCGGATTATTGCCGTGCGCGTGCGCGATCATTGCTTTCGTACCAATTTGCCGTCCACACGGCCAAGCCGCGACCGTTTTTCCACCGCCGCCGGGTTCCCGCCGCCGCATTCCGTTGCGCCCGCCATGGCCTCATGGCCGCCTCCGGCAGGTCATGGCGTAACCCATCGCTTCCCTCAAGCCAAGGACGCCTAGGCGACGGTGCCCTTGAACCCAGTTCAAGCTGCTGGAGGGTGGCAAAAAACTCGGCCGATATCGGTAAAAGCAGCGGATGCAAACCAGACCCGAACGCGCTTCGATTTGCCTTCGTACGGACGAATCCGCTTATTCGAACACGATGCCGGGAAGACGGCTGGAGACATTGCCGGCCTCCACCAGAACACACTCTATAACCTTCACTTTCGTCTCGACCACCTCTCCAGCGGCGTCGACGCCGTGAATCTGAAACCAGCGCTTGGCAAGATCGAGGCTATCGTGGTAATAGGCATAGCGGATAGCTCCTCGCGTTGGGGTGTTCACCGACGACCACCTTTTGGGACATCGATGCCGGGGGGCGGGGGCCGTCCACCCCATCAAGAATGCTGCCTGGAACACCGACTATCTGGTCAAGCTCCTTCCCCTTTTTTGCAATGCGATAACCTTGGGCTCTGCCGGTTCCGTGCTTACATAATGTTCTTGCATAAATTTTAGCTTTGTGTTTTCAATTACGATCAAACATTACTCTTTTTTCCCAAGCCCCGGTGGCGCGATCTGGGACATGCCATTATTTATCGATGGCGCCCGCGCCGGGGCATATTAAGCGAGGGAGTCGTGCAGCCGCGCGCAATTCGAAATTCGCTGGACCACACGCTCGCATTTATTCGGGATCTTGATCGCGCGCGCAACCTCGAGGATGTTTCGGCCCAGGTGATGCGTTATGTCACGCCATTCGGCGTCGAACATATGGTTGCCAGCACAATCCCAAGGCCTCAATCGAGTCGCAAGGAGCAGCTGGGACACTTGTTGCTCAACCGTTGGCCGGAGGAATGGGCAAATCGGTATGCTTCACGTGGCTACCTGGCCTATGATGCTACCATACGCCGGTTGATATCGTCCCCAGAGCCGTTCAGATGGAACGAATTGGGTCCTCTGGTCCAGGACAATCCAAACGCGCGCCGCGTTTTGGCGGAAGCCACCGAGTTCAATTTAAAGGAAGGATTTGCCTTATCGCTCCGAACCCTCGATAAGCAAACTGTCCTGTTTTCGGCTGGTGGACGGCACACCGAAATGAGCTCTGATACGCAAGGCATGTTAACACTCGTCGCGACCTACGCCATAGGACGCGCGATCTCCTTGAAGCAGGAAAACGTCCCGGACGCACCGATAATCCTCTCAGCGCGCGAGCGCGAGGCGTTGCAATGGGCGGCCGAAGGAAAAAACGATTGGGAAATCGGCGAGGTCATGAGTATTTCCGAGCACGGCGCCGATAAGCACATGCGGTCGGTCCGCGCGAAGCTCGGAGCGATCAACCGCACGCAAGCGGTCGCGGAGGCGATTCGCCGGGGGTTGATCGCCTAGGTACGCGAGCGCGTACTACCCCACCGTCCCTCTATGCGGCATTCTCAGGTGACTGCGCGGGAGGATGCCTTCGACAAGTGACCTGGCATCTTCCAGACTTTAAAACCCTGGAGAATGTCAGTGATTCACATTGTAACCCCCGACAACGAGTCTTTTTATCGTGACGAGATGGACCAAGCCTATCGCTTGCGGCATCAGGTGTTTGTCGAGGAACTGGGCTGGACCGATCTCGCCAAGCCAGATGGGCGCGAGACCGATCAATTCGATGACGAACATGCGGTGCATATGCTCTACATCGAGCATGGCCAGGTGCTCGGCTATCAGCGCATGCTTCCTTCGACGCGCCCGCACCTGCTCTCGGAAATCACGCCGGAACTATGCGACGGCGAGCAACCCGTCGGACCCCATATCTGGGAGTGCTCGCGGCACTGCGTCGCGAAAGGCCATCGGGAAAAGGGGCGCTTCGCAACCCCGATCGCCAACGCCCTTTTATCCGGCATTGTGGAATGGGGGTTGCCTTGTGGGATCTCGACGGCGATCATTGAGATCGACACTTTTTTGCTGCTGCGTCTAGTCCAGCTTCATTTTCGGATGTCGTCGCTCGGCCTGCCCCGGAGGATGGCAAATCAGGATGTCGTCGCGGTCAAGGCCACCTTCGATTGGCGGACGCTGGAACGCCTGCGCGAAATGCGGGGCAATCGCCGCCGGGTCCTCGCCGATTCCGTCGCAAGACCTGCCCTTCTGGAAGCCGCCTGAGGCACGCGTCGGTTTCTTTTGACCTTGGCCGGCGGCGGCGGCCGGCTTGCTTAGCCGCAGGGGTAGAATTCCCAACCGCTTGACTGAGTAAGCTGAGCGGCGAATGTTCCTGTAGACGCTGTTTTGTGAATATGGGAGTACATGGGAATACAAGAGCCGATGATCTTCTCTCGCAGCAGGGGCTTTGTAGATGCCGGCGAATTTAAGCGGCTCGCCGAAAGCTGTGTCTTTATTCCAGGCGTGGGGGCCATCGGCCAGTCGCTGCTTCAGAATCTTGTAAGGTGCGGCGTCGGTCGATTCATCATTGCCGACTTTGATACCTTTTCTTCCGAAAACCTCGCCGCTCAAGTTCTCTGTACCACGGCTTCTCTGGGCCTCAGCAAGGTAAGCGTTGCACGCGACTTCATCTTAGCGGTGAACGGTTCCGCCCAAGTGCAAACGTACGAAGCGGAATGGAGCGAAGCTGCAACCCTGAAGAACATCCTCAATCAGTGCGACGTTGTGCTTCCGGGAGTCGACGCGCTTGGTCCCGGGATGCTCTTGTACCGGGCCGCCCGGGAAGCCAAGGTGCCCATCGTAGATTTTTATTTTGCGCCGTCTCCTAATGTTTTCGTCACGCGGCCAGGCGACCCAACTCCCGAGGAGCGCCTAAGTTATCCCTCGCTCGGATTGGGCTGGGAACAGATTGACAAACCGGAAATCGCACAAGACTGCCTTTTGCGGCTCAGTGCGTACGTCTTAGGCATTCTTCCAAGAATGAATTTTGAACGGATGGCACTTTACAGATTCTTGAATCTGGAGCTCGTACCGGCTTGGCCTCCCCTAGTCTCTGCGGCCGCTGCTTTGATGTCTGAACAAGCAATCTCGGTTATCCTCAAACGACCAAATGTAACGGATTATCGCGGCTTTTTTTTGGATCTGACGGACTTCACTTGTAAACGTGCACTGGCTGAGTTTTCCGCGCGTGAGCAAGCGGTTTACGAACGTCTGAAGAATTTTGCCGCACAGCCGGCTGAGGCCGTCGGTAAGGGTTGGTTTACCGTCGGAGGAGGACTATGAGCGGCGTGGCCAATAGGGCTGCCAAGGACCGCAGCGGCAAGCGGTCGCCGAAGGAGTCCGCCTGGGGTCGCTCGCGTAAAGGTACGCGAGCGCGTACTATCTCCACCCCCCCACATCCGGCACTCTCCATTCACTGAATTGGACGACGCTGGGGCCAATTGGTCCCAGGCATCGACCCCACAGTGAACTGGAGAACTTCCGTGATTCACCTAGTTACTCCCGAAAACGACTATCATTATCGTGACGAGATGGAGCAAGCCTATCGTTTGCGTCATCAAGTGTTTGTCGAGGAAATGGGCTGTCACAATCTCGCCAAGCCGGATGGGCGCGAGATCGATCAATTCGACAACAAACATGCGGTGCATATGCTCTGCATCGAGGATGGCGAGGTGCTTGGCTACCAGCGTCTATTACCTTCAACTCGTCCGCATTTGCTCTCCGACATCACGCCGGAGCTTTGCGAGGTCGAGCAGCCAGTTGGCGCCGACATTTGGGAGATTTCGCGCCATTGCGTCGCGCCGGGCCATCGGTCCGGCGGACATTACGCGAGCCGGGTTGCCAACGCCCTCGTGGCCGGCTTGCTCGAATGGGCCCTTGAGTGCGGAGTTTCAAAGTTCATCATCGAGATCGAACCGACGGGGCTGCTTCCCCTGGTCCAGCTTCATTTCCAACCGTTACCTCTCGGCTTGCCGCACAAGATTAACGGACGGGAGGTGCTTGCGGTGACGCTCACCTTCGATGGCTGGACGCTTGAGCGCTTTCGTGAATTGCGCGGCAACCGCCGCCGCGTCCTCGCCGAATCCTTCGAAAGACCCGCCCTGCTGCATGCCTGAGGCAGGCGGCGACTGGCTTTATCCCCGGCCGACGGCGGCCCCTGCCGCCGGTTTCGTGAAATAATCATTAACAAATGCTTCCGGTAAAAATCCCGACCGCCGATAGGCCGGGGGCCGCTTTTGCGTTATAAGGGGCCATGACGCCATCGAATCGTTCGGCCATACCGGCTTCTGACGGCTGCGGCGGAGGCGTGGCGGTTGGAACGACACTCGTGAAAAAAATACCCAACCCGATCGACCGGCACGTCGGCAGCCGCGTCCGCATGCGGCGCGTCATGCTCGGCATGAGCCAGGAAAAATTGGGAGAATCCTTGGGTCTGACGTTCCAACAGGTCCAAAAATACGAAAAAGGCACGAATAGGATCGGGGCGAGCAGACTCCAGCAGATTTCACGGACGCTCGATGTTCCTCCGGCCTTCTTTTTTGAAGGAGCGCCTTCCTTCGAAGCAATTGCCAAGTCCGAACCGGGGCCGATGAGCGTCGCGGAAGGTTCGAACGCTCCCTATGTCGCAGATTTTTTGTCGACCGCCGAGGGCCTCCATTTGAACATGGCCTTTGCCCGGATTCACGATCCAAAAATCCGCAAGCGGATCGTCGATCTCGTGTCCTCGCTCGCCGGCGAAGAGCCAGGCCCGGACGCGCGGGAAACCTTAGACCATGATGAAGACACTACACGGTGAATGGAACGCGTTCGCCTAAACGAGCACGCTGGTGCGAATGGCTTGACAAAACGAACGGCTTGCCAAAAGCGTAGTTGCTACTGTTCTTTTCCATTGGAGATAAGCCTTGGCTCGTGAAAATTACCTGTTTACAAGTGAATCCGTCGCGGAAGGCCATCCGGACAAGGTGTGCGACCGGATTTCCGACGAGATTGTCGACCTTTTCTTCCGCGAAGGCGCGAAGGCCGGTTTGGATCCCTATAAGACCCGGGTTGCGTGCGAGACCTTGGCGACGACCAACCGGGTCGTCATCGCGGGCGAAGTGCGCGGCGCGGCGATCGAACAGGACGCGATCGAGGCCGCGGCGCGCGACGCGATCAAGAACATCGGTTACGAGCAGGAGGGTTTCCACTGGCGAACCGCCAACGTCGAAATTCTTCTCCATGCGCAATCCGCCGACATCGCGCAAGGAGTCGATGCCGCCGGCAACAGGGACGAGGGAGCGGGCGATCAAGGGATCATGTTCGGCTATGCCTGCCGGGAAACGCCGGAGCTCATGCCGGCGCCGATCTACTACGCCCATAAAATTCTCGAGGAGCTCGCCCGTGAACGCAAGGCCGCCTCTGGCGCCGCCGCCATGCTTGGCCCGGACGCCAAAAGCCAGCTCACGGTCAAGTACGTGCATGGCAAACCCGTCGGCGTGACTCAGATCGTCCTTTCGACGCAGCATCTCGACGAAAATCTGAGCTCGCAAGACGTGCGCGATATTGTCGAACCCTATATCCGGAGAATCTTGCCGGAAGGCTGGATCGCGACCGATACGGTTTGGCACGTCAACCCGACCGGCAAATTCCTGATCGGCGGTCCCGACGGCGATTGCGGTTTGACCGGCCGCAAAATTATCGTCGACACCTATGGCGGGGCCGCGCCACATGGAGGTGGCGCATTTTCGGGTAAGGATCCAACAAAGGTCGATCGCTCGGCAGCCTATGCCGCCCGTTACCTCGCCAAAAACGTCGTCGCCGCGGGACTCGCCGATCGCTGCACGATCCAGCTTTCCTACGCGATCGGCGTCGCCGAGCCGCTGTCGATCTATGTCGATACCCACGACACGGGCCAAGTTCCGGAACAAAAACTCGAGGCAACCCTCTTCGATGTCATGCGCCTTTCCCCTCGCGGCATCAGAGAATATCTTAAGCTTAATAGGCCGATTTACGCGCGCACTGCCGCCTACGGCCATTTCGGCCGCGCGCCGGACGCCGAAGGCGGTTTTTCCTGGGAAAACGCCGATTTGGCGGAGAAGCTGAAAGCTCATCTCGCCTGATTTGCGGCATTGTGGCGCAACCGCCGCGAGTTCCTTTTGAAGCGCCCTCAGCAGGCGCGCGATGCTCTTTTGCAAGTGCTTCTCGACAAGCCGTCGCCGCCGCTGCCGCTCGGCGACGATCATCTCGATGATCTGACGACGCCTTGTGACGAAATCGGCGAGAAGCCGAGTCGCTTCATAACTAAGCCAATGGACACCCAAGCTAAATCCGTAACGTCGATCGCGCCATAAAGGAAATAAGTTAAATTGATCTTTGACATGTCCTCAGCCTCCTTCTGTGCGCTCTGACTCCTGACGTACGAGTGCGCGAGGTTTGCGCAATAAAATAACACAATTTCAGCAGCATATAGTGCCAACGGCTCACGCGCAGAACCGACGCGTTGGGGGACGACTTCCTCGCAAGCCGTAGTGCAGCGCAAGTTTTTCACCCGATTCGCCTGCGGCGGGACACGGCAATCGCGAGCACAGCGATCCACACGGAAAAGGCGCTGGCGAACGGAAAACGCGCGAAAACCGGCGCGGCGATTTGTTGCGGTAGACCGCCATCGAGCACGCTTTCGGCGCCGAGCGGCAGTTCGGCCAAAACGCGGCCATAGGGATCGACAATCGCGGAAATTCCGGTGTTGGCGGCGCGGATCAAGGGCAATCCCTCCTCGATCGCGCGCAGCCGCGCTTGCGCGAAGTGCTGGTAAGGGCCGATGGTCGTCCCGAACCATCCGTCGTTCGTTACGTTGAGAAGCAACCCCGGACGCGGCGCCTCGGCGGGCACAACCTCGCCTGGAAAGATCGCCTCATAGCAAATCAGCGGCGCGACGGCCGGCAATCCAGGCACAACCAATAACCGCGATTTTGAACCAGCCTCGAACCCGCCAGGGACATGCACGAATTGACGCATGCCGAGACGGTCGAAGGCGGTCTGAAACGGCAAATATTCGCCGAAAGGCACGAGATGCACCTTGTCGTAGCTGTCGAGAATATGTCCGCCGCTGGCAATGACTTGAATGGCGTTGAAGTACCGGGCGCGGCCGTACGGCAGCGCCTCATCGTCCGCACGCGCGGCGCCGGTGACGAGAACCGTATCTTGCGGCAAAATTGCGCCGATTTCGGCAAGGGCTCCGGCATCGCGCGACAAAATGAAAGGGAATGCCGACTCCGGCCAGATGAGCACGGTGACATCGTCGAGGCCCGAACGATCCGATTTTGCCCCGCGTGCGGACAAAGTCAGATAGCGCGCCAATATCCGGGCTTTGTTGTCCGGCCGGAATTTCGCGTCCTGGGCCAAATTGGGCTGCATGATGCGCAATTTTACTCCCGCGACCGGCGCCGCAATTGGCCCCGCCAGACGCAGGGTGCCAAATGCGCAAATCCCGGCGAAGGTTAGGACCGCGGTGGCGATTGCCGGCGGCAACCGGCGCCTTGCCCCTCGTATTGCGGATTTTTCGCCAAGAACCGCGGGAGCTGAAAAAATAAGGATGGCGATGACGGTCAGACCATAAAGGCCGACAATCGAGGCCAGTTGCGCGGTCACGAGATTACCGGCAAGCGCCATGCCAAATGTGTTCCAGGGAAATCCGGTCAACGCATGTCCACGCAGCCATTCCGCAAAACTCAATCCAGCGGAAAGCGCAAACAGACGGCCAGCACCAGGCGTCCATATCAACCGCGCAATTACAAAGCCAAGACCCGGGAAAATCGCGAGTAGAGCGGGGACCCCGACGACGCCCAGCGGCAAGGCCCAGGCGAATTCGTCCGCCTCGACAAGAAACGCCGCGCCAAGCCACCAGAGCCCCGCGAGGAAATAACCAAAGCCCCACCACCAGCCGATGCCGAAGGCCCGCCAGAGCGCAGTCGACAAGTTCAAGCGAACCCGTCGCCCGGGCGGCATTTGGCGCGTCTCCGCGCAACTGTCGATGAGCCAGACCGCAACGGACATCGGGATCGCGAGCGCGGGGAAAAAGTTGAATGGCGCCATCGCAAGCGCGCCGGTGGCGCCGGCGGCGAGCGCGATCAGGCGGCGGCGCCAGCCAGTGGCGAGAATAATCGAAGCGGCGAGCGCGAGCATGGCGGGCTTTCTCGAACGCAATCATGTTTTCTACAGAGAGTGCGCGAAGGACTTTCGCGCATTTCCAATCCGTTGGACCAAACCATGCGCGAAAGCTCTTTCCGGCGAAGGGTATTATTCGTCACCCTTCTTCGGAGGGCCGCCTTGTTGGGCAAGCTCGCCAGGAGCGGGGCTGTCCGCGAATTGCCTTGGTGGCGGAGGTGCGCCGGCGATCCGGATCTTGACCCGCTTGACGCGGCGCGGGTCGGCGTCCACCACTTCGAATTCGATGCCGTCCTCGACAATGATTTCGCCGCGCGCCGGAACATGCCCTGCGAGAGCCGTGACGAGTCCCCCCAAGGTATCGACCTCCCCAGCGTCGCCGATCGCGGCGAGGTCGGCATCGATCGCGCGGAAAACCTCGCCGAGATCGGCGCGCGCGTCCACGATGAAATTCCCATCCGCGGCGGCTTCGATCTTCGGGCTTTCGCCAGAATCGTGTTCGTCCTCGATATCGCCGACAATCATTTCCACAATGTCCTCGATCGACGCTAGACCTTCGGTGCCGCCATATTCGTCGATGACGAGCGCCATGTGGGTTCGCGTGGCTTGCATTTTCACCAGTAGATCGAGGGCCGGCATGGACGCGGGAACGAACAGCACCGGGCGCAAAATATTGGCCTGCGACAAAGACATATCCAAGCCGCGGCGTGGCCAGCGGCAGCTTGCGGCGGCTTCGCCCTCCGGCTCCGCCGGCGGCGGACCGGCGGCGCTTTCCGTGCAATGCGGGGGGATCGCAGCGGCGGCGAGATAGGCGACAAAGTCGCGGATATGCACCATGCCGCGCGGATCGTCGAGGGTTTCGCCGTGCACGGGCAGGCGCGAATGGCCGGCGGTGCGAAAGACCTCAAGCACATCGGCGAGCTTGGTTTGAAGCGACGCGGCGACGATGTCGGCGCGGGGAACCATCACATCGCCGACTTGCACTTCATGCAAAGCGAGGACGTTTTTCAACAACGCGCGCTCCTGCGGGGAAATATCGTCCTCGATCGATGTATCCGCGAGTGCATCCTCGATGTCGTCGCGAGTCGACAGTCCGCCGAGGCCGAACAAAGCGCGCAACCGGTCGAACAGGCTTGGCTTCCCGCCGGAACCTGTTTTGCCGGCCTCGCTCGTGGGGTCATGTTCAGTCATTGGCGCCGGTGGTTTCCTCGATCAACGATTCCCCGAAGGGGCCGGTAATCCCGAGCCTGCCGAGAATTGCGCGTTCGAGCGCCTCCATCGTCGCGGTATCGGCCGCTCCGCTATGGGTGTGGCCAATAAGATGCAAAAAGCCATGCACCAGAAGATGGGCGACGTGATCGCGCAACGGCACTCCTGCTGCGGAGGCTTCCCGCGAGGTGGTCTCGAACGCGATGACGATATCGCCGAGGAGCGGCGCCGAAGCCGCATCGCCCCTGGCGGGAAAAGCAAGAACATTAGTGGGGTTATCGAGACCGCGCCATTTGCGGTTGAGGTCGCGGATGAAGCGGTCGTCGCAGAAAAGGACGCTGATTTCGGCGTTCGCGGCCAGCGAGACGCCGCTTTCCCCGATCGCCGCGAAGATCGCCGCCTCGGCAAGTTGCGAAGGGGCCTCGAGGGACGCCCAATCTTCAGCTTCGATCGCAACTTCGATCAAGGGATTCATGTCCGCCGTCCCTCGCCTTTGGCTGACCGCGCCGCCGCCTCATAGGCGCCGACGATTCGGCGCACGAGATCGTGGCGGACGACGTCGCCTTCCTTGAAGACGACGTGGCCTATTCCCTCAAGCCCGGAGAGAAGTTCGATCGCCTCGCTCAGTCCGGACTTCTGGCCGGGCGGTAGATCGGTTTGCGACGGATCTCCCGTGACAATCATGTGCGATCCTTCACCGAGGCGAGTTAAAAACATTTTCATTTGCATCGACGTCGCATTTTGTGCCTCGTCGAGCAGTATGCAGGCGTTGCTCAAGGTTCGCCCGCGCATGAACGCGAGGGGAGCGACCTCGATCATCCCAATTTGCATGCCGCGTTCGAGCATACGGGCATCCATGAAATCGGCGAGCGCGTCGTAGATCGGCCGCAAAAAAGGATCGACCTTGTCGCGCATGTCGCCGGGCAGGAAACCTAGCCTCTCGCCCGCTTCCAGCGCGGGCCGCGACAAGATCAGACGTTCGACCGCGCCTTGTTCCAACAAAAGAACCGCGAAGCCGACGGCAAGCCAAGTCTTGCCGGTGCCGGCGGGTCCCTCTGCGAAAACCAGCTCGTGGCGCTTCATCGCGCGGAGGTAGAGGTCTTGCGCCATGTTGCGCGCGCGTACCGTACCACGCCGGCGGGTGCCGATTTGTTCGAAAACGGCGCGCCCGGCCTCGTCCTCCTTCGGGAACAGAGTGCCTTGCAGGGCGCCTTCCTCGATCGCGCCGTCCACATCGCCGACCCCGACCGGCTGGCCAAGCTCCACCCGCGCATAGAGATTTTCCAATACCAGCCGGGCACGTTCGCACGCCACCGGCGGCCCCTTGATCGTCACGTGATTGCCGTTCGCATTGGCGCTCACGCCGAGTCTGCGTTCGAGCTTGGCAAGGTTCTGATCGTAATGTCCGAAGACGAGCGAGGCATGGCGATTGTCGTCGAAGGCCAAGGTTATCTCGGCGGCGGCGTCCTCGCCCGGAGTTCGCTTGACTTCTTGCCGCATAAACGGCGCTGAACGATCCCCTGGTTTCAACGAGGCGCCCCGCGCGCGGCCCGTTCCGGCGACAGCCGTCCGAATAGCGAATTGGCGCCAGCGGAGACGATCTCGGCACGAACGATTTCGCCGATGCGACCGAGGCTCCCTTCGATCTGAACCGGCTGGAGATAGGGCGACTTGCCCACAATTTGGCCCGCGTGCCGGCCCGGTTTTTCAAGCAGCACGTCGAGCGTGCGCCCGGCCATTTTGCGATTGAATGTCCGCCGCTGCTCATCGAGGAGGGTCTGAAGCCGTGCGAGCCGATCCGACTTTACGGATTCGGGGATCTGATCTTGCAACTCGGCTGCGGGAGTGCCGGCACGGGGTGAATATTTGAACGAAAACGCATTCGCGAAATCGATCTTTTCGATCAAATCCAAGGTTGCCGCGAAATCCTCTTCGCTCTCGCCGGGAAAGCCGGCGATGAAATCGGAGGACAAGGCGATGTCCGGCCGCGCGCCACGGATTTCCGCGACAAGCGCGATGTAGCCGGCGCGCGTGTGCCCGCGGTTCATCGCGGCGAGGATTCTGTCGGAACCGGATTGAACCGGCAGATGCAGGAAGGGCATTAGACGTGGCTCATCCCGATGCGCCTCGATGAGGCTCGCGTCCATGTCGCCTGGATGGCTCGTCGTGTAGCGGATGCGGGCGATGCCCGGCACTTCGGCAACGCGCGAGATCAGAGAGGCGAGCGAAGCAAAGGCGCCGTCCGGCGTTCGGCCATGATAGGCATTGACGTTTTGGCCGATCAGGCTCACCTCGCGAACACTCGCGGCGGCCAGTATTTCGACTTCCGCAACGATGTCTTCGACTGGCCGCGAGGCTTCCGCACCGCGGGTGTAGGGCACCACGCAGAACGTGCAGAATTTATCGCAGCCTTCTTGCACGGTCACGAAGGCGCTGACGCCGCGCTTGCGAATTTGGCGTGGGCCAGGCGCGGCGAGGTGATCGAACTTGCTTGCGGCGGGAAAATCCGTGGCAAGGACCTCGCGTGAGGTTCCGGCGCGGCGCACAAGCTCGGGCAAGCGGTGATAGCTTTGCGGTCCTACGACGATATCCACCGCTTTTTGGCGCCGGAAAATTTCTTCGCCTTCGGCCTGCGCGACACAGCCGGCGACAATGATTTTGGTCTCTCGCCCGGCCGAGGCACGCGCGGACTTAAGCGCGCGCAGCTTGCCCAATTCGGAAAAAACCTTCTCGGCGGCGCGCTCCCTTACGTGGCAGGTATTCAAAATAACAAGGTCCGCGTCCTCGACCCGAGCGGTCTCGACAAAACCTTCCGGCGCCAGAACATCGGCCATCCTTTGCGAATCATAGACGTTCATCTGACAGCCGTAAGACTTCACGAACAGCCGGCGGGGTGGCGGGCTTTGTCCGGACCCGCCGGAAGCGGCTTGGATGCCACGCGTTTGATCGAAACCAGACATTGTCACCGATGATCTACGCGGCGCTAGCCGCTTACGCTCGCCACAATATTCAGATTGTCCGAGACAAATCATATTATAGCAAGTCGCGTCGCATAACGAGAGCCCCCGCTGGCGGGGCGCCGGCGGTGCGGTAATAGGCTTTACGCTCGCCCACCTGCTCGAAGCCGAAATTCGTGTAAAGGGCGCGGGCGGCGGCGTTTTCGGCATCGACCTCGAGGAATAGCCGGTCGACCCCAATCGCGGCCAGCCCGGCCATATGCGGCGTGAGGAGACTGGTGGCGATCCCGCGGCGGCGCCACTCCGGCGCCACGGCGATCGTCAGGATTTCGGCCTCGCCGGCGGCGATGCGGGAAAGGACAAAACCCGCCAAATGTTCCTCCTTGGCTTCGATCGCGCCGTCCGCGAACGTCCCAGATGCGACAAAAAGCTGTTCAAAATCGGCTTCCTGCCAGGGATAGGCGAAGCTCGTCGCGTGGATGGCGGCGCATTCTGCGCTCCGCTCGGTACCGATGGGGCGGATGCAAGGCGCAGCTCTGGTCGGCCAACTGATCATTCCGATTCACGGCGCCGCCGGTCGAGACTGCGCCGCCTCTGGCGCCTTGGCGCCCGGCGCCGCCAAATAGAAGGGTCGCGGCGGGGTCAGGACGGGGTCCGCGAGAAGACCGAGTTTAGCAACAAAAACAATATCTAATCCGGCATTTTCGCGGGCAATCCAGGTCTCTGTCCCGGCTGCTAGAGCCTCTCTTGCGAGCAGCGGCGCGCCCGATCCGGCGAGCCGCACCGGACCCGCGCCAAGCGAGCGCACGGCCTCGCGCGCCGGCGCGATCCGAGGCGCCAGGACGGCCCTTCCGTCCGGTCCGAAAGCGGCAAAGAATACATTGCCTCGGCGCGCATCGATCGCGGCGGCGACGAGACCTGGCCTTTGCTCCAAGATCAGGGGCGCGGCTAGGGCCGCCAGGGTCGAAACCCCGGCGACAGGAATCTTGCAAGCGATGCCGATAGCGCGCGCGGCGGCGATCCCGACCCGAAGCCCGGTGAAAGATCCAGGACCTACCGTCACCGCCATCCGCCCGAGCGATGCAAAACCCCCCTCGACGCGGACCATGACCCGATCGATCAACGGCAAAAGAGCTTCCGCATGGCCCCGCTCCATCGCAATCGTCTCGATCGCCTCCGGGCTATCCGCGCCATCGTCAAGGACGCAGGCCGAAATCGCCAGAAGCGCTGTGTCGATCGCCAATATTTTCATGTGCCAATGCTCGAAATTTGCCCCAACTTCGGCCAACCGCGGGGAACGGACCGGGCGAAGTCCCGAAAATTAGATTTGTTCAACGGCACGCACTTCCGGGACATAATGCTTGAGCAAATTCTCGATCCCGTGCCGGAGCGTCGCGGACGACGAAGGGCAGCCGGAACACGAGCCCTTGAGGGCGAGATAGACGGTCCCATCGCGGAAACCCCGAAAATTGATATCGCCGCCATCATTGGCGACCGCCGGGCGGACATGCGTTTCGATCAGTTTCTTGATCGTTGCGACAGTCTCGGCATCGTCGCCCGCGAAAAACTCCTCGCCGTCTCCTTCCGCGGCGCCATTGCATTCGCCGATGAGCAAGGGTTCGCCCGAAACAAAATGCTCCATGATGACGCCGAGGACCACGGGTTTGAGGGCTGGCCAGTCGCCGCCGGATTTCGTGACGGAGATGAAGTCCGAGCCAAAAAACACGCCGGAGACGCCGTCGATCGAAAACAGCGCCTGCGCGAGCGGCGATTGTTCGGCGCCTTCGCCGTCTCTGATGTCGAGCGTGCCTTGCGTCAAGACGGGGCGGCCGGGCAGAAATTTCAAGGTTGCGGGATTGGGGGTGACTTCGGTCTCGATAAACATGGAATTCTCCCAAACGCCCGGTTCAAAGCCGGAGCTGGATAGAGGAACACGAATTATTCTAAAATATGATGGAGAGACCGCCAATGGGCAAGCGGTAAGCGTGGTGCGGCAATTTTTACGAATGGCGGCCGCTCGAAACGGTTTCTGGTCACTTTGGATCGAGTCGTGCTCGAAGCCGGTTGATTTTACATGAACTTCGCCACGATCGTTAGCGCGAATCCCGGTTCCACTGCCGCCGATCAAGCGCCAAATAACAATCAGCTTCGGCGCGCCCGCGTCTTGCGGCGGGAACCAGCCCCCCGCGGCAATCGTTTAACGGCAGGACTTGGCGGGTCGACGCGAAGACCCGGCCGGCGGGTCAGCGGCGGACGGAACCGCGAAGTCGCAGGGCATTGCGCGGGACGCGGCGCTTTTGAACGCGATGGGCAACGATCATGGCTCAATTAGCCGAGGTAGGCGAGCATCTCCTCGCCGCGGCGATCGCCGCACCTTATCTTGAGCGCGACGAAGAACATGCGCTTGCCTTGCGGTGGAAAAATCAGGCTGACGAAGCGGCCATGCATAAGCTCGCGCGGGCGCATATGCGGCTCGTGATCGCGCTTGCGGTACGTTTCCGCCATTATGGCGTGTCGCTTGCCGACCTGATCCAGGAGGGCCACGTCGGACTCTTAGAGGCCGCCGCGCGGTTCGAACCGGACCGCGCCGTGCGTTTTTCGACCTATGCGACGTGGTGGATCCGTGCCTCCATGCAAAATTATGTTTTGCATAATTGGTCGATCGTACGCGGCGGCACAAGCTCGGCGCAGAAGGCGCTTTTTTTCAATCTCCGTCGGCTGCGCGCGAAACTGGCGCAGGAAGGCGATTCGCGCACCGGGACGGAAGTTTTCGGTCAAATCGCCGAGGTGCTCGGCGTGTCCCGCTCGGATGTCGAGGTCATGGACGCGCGTCTCTCGGGCCCCGACGTGTCCTTGAACGCGCCGATCGGGGACAGTGAGTCCGCTGCCGCCGTGGAGCGAATGACGATGCTCGTCGACGACAAGCCGCGCCAAGACGAGGTGGTTGGTCATGCCCTCGACACCGATCGGCGAGTTGCTTGGCTGAACGAAGCCTTGACCGCGCTTTCCGAACGCGAACGGCGAATTCTCCGCGCGCGCCGGCTCGCCGATGAAGCGGCGACGCTCGAAGCCTTGGGCGATCGCCTCGGCATTTCAAAGGAAAGAGTCCGCCAGATCGAGAGCCGGGCCATGGAAAAATTGCGCGAGGCACTAACCAAACGCCACACGGAAAACGCCGCGGAAGCCATGCTCTGACCCTGCGGCGGCGAGCATCGGCGGGTGGAGACCAGGCCGCGGAAAAGCCCTCAATCTTTTCCAATAAGGACTTGCTCCAACTTATTTTGACCGCCATCGCTCCTTCGGCGACAACGCCGTCCAGGCGACGTAGAAGTGCTGCGTCCTTGTCAGGTTAAGGGCGGGATGGCTGCGCGTCTCATTGCATGGACGCCGCCCGGGCTTTGTACTGCGCCTAAGTCGAGACTACCGTTGAAACGCCAGCCTTCAATGCCTTGATCTGCTTCTTTTTGCATAGATCGCTAAGTGCGGCTAAGCCGTTGTAAAACTGTTCACTATCGCCATAGCCGATGCAGGCGAAACGATAAATCAACTGGCGGACGAGACTGGGTTTCAAGAAATAGCCCGAGTGAACGTCAGCCTTGCCCCTCACGTAAACCAACAGTAGACGCAGGTGACCGAGCCAGGACAGATTCGTTGACGCGCCGCGAACTGCGTCCGTCACCACGCCTTGGCCTTCTTCGTCGATGCTGTCGGTGCAATCGAAATAGGTCAGCCGCTCGGCGAAGGAATCTTCGGACTGGGCCGCGTCGAGCTCCGCATAAAGCTCGTAAAGCGTATGCGAGCCTACGCGCAAACTGCGGAGCGTCAGATTTTCGGAGACGCCCCACCCCGTCAAAACGCCGACGTTGCCGAGCCGGTAGCCGAACCTGCGGTTTTTTGTGGGCAGCGAAAAGAAATTAGCGGTCGTCGAAATATTGCGCAAAATTTCGTCGCCTTCGTTGCTGAAAAGATGCGCCTCTTGAAAGCGAATCAGCGAAGATTGCAACGCATTGCTGCGGCCCGTCAATAAAACCTCCGAAGGGATGTCTGGAGACACCAGCACGAGGCGGCGCAACAGGAAACTATTGCCAATCTTCGATCTGCGCTCGCGCTCCTGGCGCTCCTCCTCGCTTCCCAGCTCTCTCACGCCGTAATTCAAGGCGGCGATCGCTTCGGGCGAGAACACGTCCGAAAGAATACGCACGGCATTGACGACGAAGCCGCCCATGCTGTGGCCGAGGAACGAAAGGTCCACCTTTCTGCCGTTACCGTCGCTCGCTTCGCCAGAGTGTGTTTTAAGTTTCTCAGACAATTTGTCGTCTATCTGGCGGACAAGATTGACAAGATCGGGCACGCCGAAAGTGGTGGCGCGGAAGCCGTCGCGGAAATAAACGATGAGCCGCAACAAAAATAGGGTGACCGGTACGACGGCCATTATTGCTGTCACGGCGGTGACGGCGATGCGCGCAACTTTCCACCATCCGCATATTTCGAAATAGAAATTCACTAGATAAAAGGCGGCGAGTGCCGCGGCCAACACCCCGATAAGAAACCAAGGCGCGGCGTTGAACCCACTGCGCCACGGGGTTAACATTCTTTCCGATGGCCAACGGTAACCCACACAGACGACGCCGCTGCCTTGAATAGCGTTGTCCTGGTTCACTGCCTGGAAGGATTTTGTATAAATTTCCAGGACTTTCTCGCGCGGCGTGTTGAAGCCGTGCACGTTAATCAGCAGTTTCGGATTTTGCTGCTGGGCAAGCATTTCCACGATGTTGTCGATTTTCGAGGGTATGCAGTGCTCCGGCGTCGCAAGCGCGCCGACTTTGTCGTCGATATTGTCGGGTGCCATGCTTTCGACGAAGAAAGCCGGAACGACTTGCCTGCCATTATCCGGTTTGACGTCGACCATATAGACGGAGAAGCGCTGAATTTGCGGCATGCACTGCACTCCTGAAATGTTTTGACCGGCGTTCCCCCGACCGGGAATGCGCCAAACGCGTATCGAACTCGTGCCATGACATCAGACATTCGTCCTATATCGACATCTCCCGAATCATCCGCTTGTTGAGGTTGAGATTGCCGCACTGCCGTGATGCTCCGGCACACCAAAGCCAGTGACATCGGCGCGTCGCGCGCCGGACAATGCCGAGTTGGTCATGATCAAAACGCACGTCTCCCCTGGGTTTGGCTTGAACGCATCACAACCGAACGCTTTACGCGGGCACTGGATCCGGTGGCAGTCGAAGTTCGGCAATCAGCCGCAGAATGTCGCCGAACAGATTCCGTGGGATGGGTCGAGTAGCGGAGGGGAATTTCACCCCTCCGCCCTCACGAAACCGGACGTGAGGCTCTCGCCTCATCCGGCTTCTACCTTCCAGCCGACGGTCGGATACCAATCTGCCACAGATA
>PEFW01000030.1 GCA_002890675.1 Candidatus Methylaffinis lahnbergensis | reverse complement strand
CTGATTGGCGGCAAGGAGCGCTATGTCTATCTGCCGAAACCGCTGCCGGTTTATCTCGAATATTTTACCGCCTTCGTCGACGAATGGGGCGCGCTGCAATTGCGCGACGACGTCTATGGCTATTCCCGCCGGGTAAAAGCCGCCCTCGGCTTGCAGGGGTAGGACGAAGCGCGGCTTCCAAGGCGCCCTCGCCCCTTGCTAGCGGTTTACTGGAGAGTTTGCCTGTTCTGGGAAGAAGGTCCGGCTCGGAGGACGATCGCGGCGTCCGCGCCGAACTATGTGACGTTCCCCGCGCCTCCATGGCGCCTGGGGCTGGCATGGCGCGCTTGCGCGGCCAGCGAGATTAAAGAATAGAGTCCGGGGACTTCAAATCGGCGCCACCGCCGAAAGTCCCAGCAAGTGCTTACGCCGATTGGTATCGGCGAGTGAGCAAGAAGGAGCGCAAGCCTTGATATCCATAACATTCCCGGATGGAGCGTCACGCGCATTCGAGCCCGGCGTCAGCGGGTTCGATATTGTCAAAAGCATTTCGCCATCGCTCGCCAAGCGCACCGTCGCGATGGCGGTTGATGGCGCCTTGCGCGACCTCGCCGATCCCCTGACGAGCGACGGCAGAATCGAGTTCTTCGCCCGCGACGACGAAAGAGCGCTCGAACTCATCCGTCACGACGCCGCGCATGTCCTCGCCGAGGCGGTGCAGGCGCTCTTTCCCGGCACGCAAGTCACCATCGGGCCGGTGATCGAGAACGGCTTTTATTACGATTTCTATCGCGCGGAGCCTTTCACGCCGGAGGATTTTCCCGCGATCGAAATGAAAATGGCTGAGATCATTGCTCGCGACAAACCCTTCACGAAGGAGATTTGGACACGCGAAAAAGCCAAGGCCTGGTTCGCGACGCATGGCGAGGCTTTCAAGGTCGAACTCGTCGAGGCGATCCCCGCCAACGAGACCTTGAAAATCTACAAGCAGGGCGACTGGCTCGATCTCTGTCGCGGCCCCCATATGACCTCGACGGGCAAGATCGGCAACGCCTTCAAATTGATGAAAGTCGCGGGCGCCTATTGGCGCGGCGATTCGACGAAGCCGATGCTCCAGCGGATCTACGCAACGGCCTTTGCCAAGGCAGACGAGCTCGCGGCCTATTTGCAGCAGCTGGAAGAGGCCGAGCGGCGGGATCATCGCCGCCTGGGGCGGGAAATGGATTTGTTCCATTTTCAGGAAGAAGGGCCCGGCACGGTTTTCTGGCACCCGAAGGGCTGGACCTTGTTTCAAACGCTGATTTCCTACATGCGGCGGCGCCAGAGCGAGCTCGGCTATATCGAGGTCAATACCCCGCAAGTGCTCGACCGCGCGCTCTGGGAGACGTCCGGCCATTGGCAGACTTTTCGCGAGAACATGTTCATCACGAAGACCGAGGACGAACGGGTCTTCGCCCTGAAGCCGATGAATTGTCCGGGGCACGTGCAAATCTTCAAGAACGGCCTGAAATCGTATCGCGACCTGCCGATGAAAATCGCCGAATTCGGCATCGTCCACCGCTACGAGCCCTCGGGTGCTATTCATGGCGTCATGAGGGTGCGCGCCTTCACCCAGGACGACGCGCATATTTTTTGCACCGAGGATCAGATCATGGAGGAGAGCTTGAAGGTCAACGACCTCATTCTCTCCATCTATAAAGACTTTGGATTTGAGGATATCGTCATCAAAATGTCGACCCGGCCGGAAAAGCGCGTCGGCTCGGATGAGGCCTGGGACCGCGCCGAGGCGGCCTTGTCCCGTGTCCTCGAGACGCTCAAAGGACGCGGCGCCAACACCGCCGTCAATCCGGGCGAAGGCGCTTTCTATGGGCCAAAGCTCGAATACACCTTGCGCGATGCGATCGGGCGCGAATGGCAATGTGGCACGACGCAAGTCGATTTCAACATGCCTGGCCTCTTCGGCGCCTTCTTTATCGGGCCGGACAGCGAGAAGACGACGCCGGTGATGATTCATCGCGCCGTGCTTGGCTCGCTCGAACGCTTCACCGGCATCCTCATCGAGCATTATGCCGGGCATCTGCCCTTGTGGCTGTCGCCCTTGCAAATCGTCGTCGCGACGATCACGAAGGAGGCCGACGATTACGCCTATGAAGTTATGGCGGCGGCGCGAAAACCCGGGCTACGGGTCGAGGGCGACCTCCGCAACGAGAAAATCGCCTATAAGGTGCGCGAGCATTCGGTGGCCAAGATGCCGGTCCTCTTGGTCGTCGGCAAGAAGGAGGCGGCCGGACGCACCGTTTCGATCCGGCGGCTCGGTTCGCAAGAGCAGACCGAGATGGCCCTGGACGCGGCCTTAAGGCTGCTTGCGGAGGAGGCAACGCCGCCGGATGTGAGGCGGGCGGGGTAGAGCGCCTTAGAGGCTTGGACCCCTTCTCCGAAACCGAGCTAGCCCGCCCTCGAAGATCTCGCGTTTGACTAGCGCCGATCGGTTTCTTGCGAGGGATCGCTGTGGCAAAATTGTGACGCTCTTAAAATCTTACGTAAGGCGCCTCGAAGGTTTGAGCAAAAGATATTATCGTAGTGTAGTGTGCCGTTTCTTCATTCGACAGAGCTTTCTCGGCGCCGGGCGCTCCTTGACTGGCGCCAAGAGGTGCAGCCCGATGACGACATGGACCACCATGCGAGCAGCTTGCGGCGCGATTTGTCTTGCCGGAAGCCTGTCCATGGGCGAGACGGCAAAAGCCAGCCCCCGCGCGATTGCCGCGGGGTCCGTTGCAGGAAAACCGCGACTGTCAAAATTCGTGCGTGCCTCTGACCTGCGCATTCTCCTTCTGGCATTCCTGGGCCGACAAAATGCGCTGCACATGTTTCATTTGGCGATGTTTTTAGAGGCAATTTTATCGATGGACGCCGAAGTTGCGTAGCTGAGAGGCAGGCAACAATGGCCTGCGCAAGTGGGACGAGGTCATGTGGATTAAACATTCGAGCGTTGGCGCTCTAGCAGGGGCGGCGGTGCTTTTTGGCACCATCATCGGCGGGAATGCGCCGGCACTCGCAGGATCCGACAGAGAAACCGATACATATGCGGGCGATTACGAGGGAGGGTCACTTCCAACCGGCATATTCGTCCTTCAGTACCTCAGGTACGTACGCAGCGATGCCTTCATCGATACAACGGGACAAGAACTGCCAAATTCGCACGCGAATATATTGGTGGAGTTTACCCGGCTAGCCTATCTGACTTCGCTCTGGGGGCATCCCTTTGCCATGGAAGGGGATTTACCGTTTGCCACACTGACGGACGTAAATATTCCAGGTACGAATAATCGTGTCGCAGGGGGGCTTGTTGATCCCGATTTGCATTTGACTTATTTCATCACCGCCGATCTAAATAACCAACGCTGGCTCGGTATTACCAATTTTTTCTTTTTTCCGTTAGGCCGTAGCTTTGATAACCAAGCAGCAGTCAATGTCTCGACGGCGCGTCAATTCACGGACGCTCCTCAGATCGGATATACCGAAGGCCTCGGAAAACTCTCACCGGCCTTGAACGGCGTCTTTTTTGATCTGATCGCCCATGCATCATTCCATACCGGCGGCAACAGTCCGCTCATGGTTCTAAATCCGGCAAGCGCTCAAGTCCCCGGCGTACTCACTTTCGACAATTTAACCCAAGACCCGTCTTACGATGTCCAAGCGTTTTTGCGCTACGAACCTAAGCCGTTGCAATACGTCGCCATTGGCATAGAGAAATCGTGGGGAGGAAAGCAGACTGCCATAAACGGCATATTTGCGGCAACAGGCCTACCCATCACGATGCCGCTGGCCAACTTGCCCTTAGCCAAAGATGACTTCCTGAGGGGCCATTTCCAATTTCAGGTTCCAATTACGCAGGATTTTGCAATCGCCGGCGACGTCTTCCACGATTTCCGCACCGTGGGCGGACTAAGGGAGAATATCGGCGTCGAAATTCGCTTGGCCAAATTATTCTTTTCGCCGGCCAATTAGAGGCTAAATCAAAGGGCCCCAGCTCAAATTTCGGCGTTGTTCGGATAATTTGCAGTCTTCGCCTGAACAGCGGCAATCAGTCGGCCGCTCGCAAGAAACTCGAGGGCGGCTTTACCCGGGAGGAAGAAGTAGGCCCCGCGACGCACAGATGTCGGGATACACGCCGCCACCCGGCGCCGGGCGTTTATTTTTGCGACACGTTTGCTCTTTATCAGGGCGGCGGTAACCTCTTCCCCGCCAACGGCTCCAGCAGCAGCACGAAGGGTCGGCTGGTTTCTGGACTCTTTGCGGCGCCGACCCGGGCTTCGCCGTAACGGTTCCTTTCGCCTCGGACCGGAACGTCGCTCACAGCCTTCTCGTCGGGCATGATCCTTGTGCCGTGATGCGATGGCCGACGCGCTCGAACCGGCCAAGCTTCTCGATATCGATATGGATTGGCTTGCCTAAGCGGGCGGCCTCTTTCGCATTCGGCCGGTGATCACAATCTATTATTTGGGAAGGAATGAGAAACCATGACGAACGCCGATCCGATCGTCATCGCCGCCGCCGCGCGCACGCCGATTGGCGGCTTTCAAGGCGAGTTCAAAGACCTCGCCGCCGCAAGCCTCGGCGCCGCCGCGGTGAAGGCGGCGCTCGCGCGATCTGGGGTTGCACCCGAGGACATCGAAGAAGTGATTCTTGGTTGCGTCTTGCCGGCGGGCCAGGGTCAGGCTCCCGCCCGTCAGGCCGCGCTTGCCTCGGGCCTGCCTGAGGCCACGCCCTGCACGACCGTCAACAAGATGTGTGGTTCCGGCATGAAGGCGATCATGCTGGCGCATGACATTTTATGCGCCGGAAGCGCGCGGATCGCGCTTGCGGGCGGCATGGAAAGCATGAGCAACGCCCCCTATCTGCTCGATCGCGCGCGGTCCGGCTACCGCATGGGGCATGGCAAACTTATCGATCATATGTTCCTCGATGGGCTCGAGGATGCCTATGGCGCGCATCTGCCGATGGGCGCCTTCGCGGAGGATTGCGCCGAGAGCTTTCAATTCACCCGCGCCGCCCAGGACGCGTTCGCCATCACCTCGTTGGAGCGGGCGCAACGGGCGATAGCCGACGGCAGTTTTGCAAAGGAGATCGCGCCAGTCACGGTCAAGACCGCCAAGGACGCAGAGCGGATTGTTTCGCATGATGAGCAGCCGCTGAAGGCGAGGTTCGACAAAATTCCTGATTTGAAGCCGGCGTTCAGGGAGGGCGGCACCGTGACCGCGGCGAATTCGAGTTCGATTTCGGATGGCGCCGCGGCACTCGTTCTCATGCGCCGCTCGGAGGCCGAAGAGCGGGGCATCTCGCCCTTGGCGATTATCCTGGCGCATGCCACGCACGCGCAGGCGCCAAGTCAATTCGCCACCGCCCCTATCGGCGCGCTGCGAAAACTGATGGACAAGACCGGCTGGTCGCTCGCGGATGTCGATCTTTTCGAGATCAACGAGGCCTTCGCGGTGGTCGCGATGGCGGCGATGCGGGAGCTCGCATTGCCGCGTGAAAAAGTCAATGTGCATGGCGGCGCCTGCGCGCTCGGCCATCCGATCGGCGCGTCGGGTGCGAGAATTGTCGTGACACTGCTTGCGGCCTTGCAAAAATACGGGCTTAAACGCGGCGCGGCGGCGCTTTGCATCGGCGGCGGCGAGGCCACCGCCCTCGCGCTTGAAATGCCTTGTTGACACGACAAGCAGACTATCCGTCAAATTGACCGGGCCGGGGCCTTCCTGCCTCCTTAAGCTTCATTTCGAGAGGTCCAGCATGAGCGAAGACCGAAATTCGGCACCGAAGACGCCGCCCCATTGGACGGCGCCCGAACAGCCGCCCACCCCGTCCGGTGTCCGCTCGCGTCCCCAAGAGACGGCGCTCAACCGTTTTCTCGGCGGCTCTCCCGGCGGCGTCTTCTTGCGCCTTCTTTTCGTTTCCCTGATCGTCGGCGCCTTCCTGATGTGGCTCGACATCAGGCCCTTGGACATTTTTCGCGGGATCACCGACCTCGTCAACCGCATTTGGGGGCTCGGTTTCGACGCGATCCGTGTGGTCGCCGATTATATCGTCGCGGGAGCCGCGATCGTCGTTCCGGTCTGGCTGGTGCTGCGGCTCATGAATATGCGCAACCTAAGCTGAACCCGGCGGCGGCGCGGTGCCTGGCAATGCAAACATCACCGTAAATCCGCCGCGCGTGAGCCACGCCCGCGTGGTGCGGCTTGCGCTGCCGATGACGCTCGCGCATTTGTCGACGCCATTGCTCGGCATCGCCGACGCGGCGATTATTGGCAGGCTCGGCCAGGCGCATCTTCTCGGCGCGATCGCCGCCGCCGCCGTCATATTCGACTTTATCTTCTGGAGTTTCGGATTTTTGCGCATGGGGACGGCGGGGCTCACCGCGCAAGCCCTTGGCGCCGGCGACGCCGCCGAGCAACGCGCGACGCTCGTGCGAGCCCTGATCGTCGCGGTTTGCATCGGAGCCGCAATGATTTTGCTCCAGGCGCCGATCGCCTGGGTCAGCTTTGTCGCACTCGACGCCAGCCCCAAAGTCACCGGCGCGGCACGGCTCTATTTCGACACAAGGATCTGGTCGGCGCCTTTTGTCCTTATCAATTACGCGGTGGTCGGCGCAATCGTTGGATGCGGGCGAACCGGCGTGGCGCTCGTCCTCCAAGTCTTGATTCATCTGTCCAACATCGCCTTCAACATCGCTCTTGTTTACGGCTTGGCATTAGGCATGCGCGGTTCGGCGGCCGGCACGCTCGCGGCCGAGGCTCTTGCTACGCTCGCGGGCTTTTTCATTGTGTGGCGCATGTTGGGCAATCTATTCCGGGCGGACTGGGCCCTATTTCTCGATCGTGGAAAAATCGCGCGGATGTTTGCGATCAATCGCGATATTTTCGTCCGCAACACGGCGGTGCTCTTTGCCTTTGCGTTTTTTACCGCGCAGGGCGCGCGCGGCGGCGATATCGTTCTCGCGGGCAACGCGATTTTGATCAACCTCATGCTTGTCGCGAACTATTTTCTCGACGGGTTCGGGACCGCCGCCGAGCAGATGTGCGGCCAATCGATCGGCGCGCGAGACGCGCAGGGTTTCCGCGCGGCGGTGCGGATCACCGCCTTTTGGTCCTTCGCCTTTGCCGCCGGCTTGGCGGCCGTGGCGCTTATTTCCGGCAAACCGTTCATCGATTTTCTTACGACTGAACCACAGGTGCGAGCATATGCCCGCGATTATCTTTTGTTCGCCGCGCTGGCCCCGCTTGCGGGCGCACTCGCTTATGAACTCGACGGAGTGTTCGTCGGCGCGACATGGACGCGCGACATGCGCAATATGATGCTCGTCTCGCTCGCGCTTTATATTGCAAGCTTCTATTTGCTACGGCCTTTCGGCAACGCCGGACTGTGGTTCTCGCTTCTGCTTTTTCTTCTCGCGCGCGGTCTCACCCAAGCGTGGCGCTATCGAAAATTGTCCGCGTTGAGTTTTCCGCTGGCCCAATCCGCCGCCGCGGCGCCGGTTGCATCCGCGAGCCGGGGATAGGAGCTTTGCGCGAGGCGACGGACGAGGCCGCGCTTGATTTTGTCTGCAAGCGCAAGCCCTTTGAACACAAAGGATGTGTAGAGTTGCACGAGACTTGCGCCCGCCTCGACCTTCGCGAAGGCGGTTTCCGCGCTGTCGATGCCGCCAACGCCGATCAAGGGAAACTGATTCTCCGTTCGCTGGTAGGCGGCGGCGAGCATCCGTGTTGCGAGCGAGAAAAGCGGCCGACCCGAGAGGCCGCCCGGTTCGTTAGCCGAAGGGTCGCGCAATGTCGCGGGCCGCGAGACCGTGGTGTTCGAGACGATCAGACCGTCGATTTTTCGCGCGCGGGCGCAGCTAATGATCTCGTCAAGTCCGGCGAGCGTAAGATCGGGCGCGATCTTTAAAAGCACGGGCTTGCGGCCAAACCGTTCCGTCGCGATGTCGCGCGACGCGAGCACGCGCGCAAGCAGATCGTCGAGCGCATCGGCGCGCTGCAAATCGCGCAGCCCAGGCGTATTGGGCGAAGAAACATTGATCGCAAAATAGTCCGCGATATCCGCGTAGGCCTCGATCCCGCGCACGTAATCGGCGGGGCGATCGCCGGAGTCCATGTTGGCGCCGATATTGATCCCGACGATTCCAGGTTTTTGCGGGCGCAAGGCAAGGCGGGCGTGGACGGCCGCATGCCCTTGGCTGGGGAAGCCGAGACGGTTGATCACCGCCCCATCGGGGGTGAGGCGAAACAGGCGCGGGCGCGATTGACCTGCCTGCGGGAGTGGCGTGATCGTGCCCACCTCGGTGAAGGCGAAACCCAGACGCAAGATAAAATCGACAGCTTCGCCATTCTTGTCAAAACCCGCCGCAAGCCCGAGCGGGTTAGGAAAATCGAGGCCGAAAGCGCTGACCGCGAGACGCGGATTATTGGGCGCGGCAGGCGGCAAGGGGACGTTGCGAAGTGCCTTGATCGCCCATTGATGCGCGGTTTCAGGATCGAGGCTAAAGAGAACCGGACGAGCCAGCGCATTCAAAAGCCACAGACAGGCTTGGCCGGGCTCGCGCATTACGATCCGCACCGGAACCCCTGCCTGACCGAAGGCCATTGCAATTTTCTCGATCCCAGCGCATTTCTACGAGACCACGGAAATCAGTAATGCCCGAAAACACAGAAAACCTGGTCCTCGAACATCTCCGGCACATGCGTGCGCCGATTAATCGCCCCACTCGATGCCATGACCACCCGTATTGCACATATGCAAAGCAGTCTTGCTCATATCCAGGTTCAGCTTGCCGAGCAATCCGTTCGTTTTGACCGCGTCGAGGCGAGGCTTACGCGAATTGAAAAAAGGCTTGAATTGGCTGACGCGTAAGGTCACCAGCTAGGCTGGTTCTGGCTCGTCATTTGTTCCCAAAAGGCCCGCGAAATCATGGGCGCCGTCCGGCCGGAGCGGAAGAGGTTTTGCCCAGACCACGGCATCGAGCGGCAGAGCTGAATAAAGATGTGGAAAAAGCATGCCGCCGCGCGACGGCTCTAAGCGTAAGCCGTCGCCAAGCCGTTTTGTGTCGACCGCGATAAGCAGCAGATCGTCTTGACCTTTGAAATATTTCGCGGCTGTTGCCTCGGCCTGCTCCGCGGTCGAGAAATGGATGTAACCATCGGCGATATCGACCGGCGCGCCGTCAAACCGGCCCTTGTCCTGGGCTTTGCGCCACAAAGAGGCGGGCACGATTTTGTAGATGATGTCCACGGTCGAGTTCATATCGCCGATTAGAGCAAGATCGCCCAGCTAGCTTAGCGGAACGGGGCGGCCGTCGCCGCGCTAATTTTGCGGCTTAAGCCGGAAATAGAGCCCGGAATAGGAAGCAGCTGAAAATTCAGGCTTTCCAACGATTCTGAGTGAAAGCTCAGGAGCTTGCCAACTGTCGATTAATGCGTACCCTATCGTCTCGAAGGCCGCAATCAATTCCCCCCGGTTGTGGAGGACGCGGGCGGTCCTAAAGAAACCGTCGTCCCGAACAGTCGCCTTGGTCGGTCCATCAATCAAGGGGGAGCGGTTTATAAGAATGTGCGCTGGCTTTTCCCGCAGCTCAGTTACCATGTGATAAACGGGCGGATCGAAAAAATGGAGCGAGCCGGAGACAAGCAAAAGATCCGCTCCAGATGCGTCCTCCCAGTTTCGCGTAAACTGAAGCTGCCTTTCACCATTTTCCGCGGCGAGGCGCCGCCCCTCCTCCATCCACTTGGGAAGATCATAAACTTGCCAGACAAGATGGGGAGGAAGATGCAAATACCGCTTATAGCAATAAAATAGATTTCCCACATTTCCACCAAGATCGAAAATCTTGAACCAGCGAGATACGGGACCCTGAATGTGATAGAAAGCTGCATAATCGCTGGGCCGGGGCGATTGCGACAACCCCAGGTGCAGTGCGCCGACCCCCGGAGCGTCGTGCCCGCCGCCGAAATAGGGCTCCGCCGCCGCAAGCGCTTGCGGCAAGTCGTCAAAAACGCGTTGATAACCCAAGATAGCATTCAAAACTGGCGCCGTAATTGGCCAGTTAGCCAGAGGTTGCATCAAGCGGCCACCGCCGGGCAGGGCTTCAACGGCGCCCAAGAGGCGGGCTGTAAACCTGATTTGTTTCACTCGAAGACGTTGGAGAATGGCCACATAATCCCCCGCCGGATCTCGCACGAATTTCAGCGGATGCCGAAGGGCGCTGATCTATTACGCAAAATCAGTTACAATAAAGCGACGCTTACAACAGGGGTTTGCCGAGCCTGTCAAGTCTTGCGCGCGGGAGGTTTCATCGCCCTGATCGCCCGCCGCGCCGCGCGCGCGGGTTGAAGAATGGTTCGATTGACGGTGCCGTAGACGCTTCGCTTGATGGCGTCCTTGAACGCCGAAACCCGCGGCGGAGTAGGATTTAACCCCAGGCGGCGAAGCCAGTAATTGGCTCTGTAGACATCCGCTGTGATCGCGTCGAGGTAGTGGAAATTAATGTTCAGCGAGACCGACACCTCGGGCCCATTCCGTACCCAGTGGGGCGCGCCGACCGGAATGTGCACGCCGTGTCCGGGGAGGAGTTCGGTCACGGTGGCGCGGCTTTGATATTGCGGCCTGTAGGTCGCCGCATTGTGGTCCACTGCCCAAAACTTTTCAATTTCCCGCTCCGGCAAAACATCGCGATCCGCCGGTTCGAAGATGCTGATCGTTTTGCGGCCTTGGATCTGATACAGCCAGCTGCATTCGCGGTCGATATGGTAGGTGCTAATCCGGTTGGGCGAGTTGATGAAGATAATTGCGTCGCGAACCTTCATGACTTGACTGAGATCTCGCCCAGATAGCGCGACGATCTCGTCCATGCAGGCGTCGACCAGCCCGGCGTATTCGGGATCATTTTGCACGTGGCGCAGAATAATCCACGCTCCCGCCGTCTCGATTCGTCGCAAAAGCTCATCGACCGGCAAGTCGCAAGGCGGCGTCTGATCCCAGCGCTGATCGACTCGGATCTCGCCCGCGTCGTAGTATACATCATCCGGATCGCGCGCCCGCCGGCGGGCCAGCGCGAGCAGCCGGTCAGTGCTAAAAAGCGGATTACCCGAAAGCCCGTGGGTGAAAGTAAAGCAATTTTTGTCAAAGTCGCGGGCAAACACCGCAGGGTCCGCGTTCAACAGTGGCCGTTCTGAAAGGGCTATGGCCGGCACGGAACAAACCTCCTTCACTTGATCAAGTAATCAGATATAACGCTAATCATTAACCTATATGCAACGAGGATGGGAGCGTATGAAAATGCCCTGCCGTTCGACAATTACGGTAGACGCTCCAGTTTGTGAAGCATTGTCCCCTAAACGCCCTTTAGGCTATACCTCCGTGGTCTCGATTGTAGTAAAGCTGCCTCGCACATTTGTCAAGGTCGAGCGGGTCTGCGGGCAGAGCGATCGGGTGAAGAATGGCGTGATAAACGGCTGAAGTGCCGAATCTGTCGCGATCCTCTGATCCGGTTTGCGTGCTGGCAAACCATATGGGCCGCCATCCGCGGCAATGTAACGGTGACGAAAACCTCCATTGGGGGGAGCGACGGCCAATGCCGCAGCCGCAAGGACCACGCTCCCGCCAACTTCACTCCCCTAACGCATATGGCCCATACTCTACTTCCTCACCTTTGCACTTGGGATGCGGCATGTTTGTGCGGAAGATCGCCGGCGAGCGCGTCGGCGATTAGCTGGCGGGTTTCCTTGATTCCATAAAGCGCCACGAAAGACCCAAATCGAGGACCACGGGTTTCGCCGAGCAGCACGCGATAAAGCATGGCGAACCACTCGTTCGAGACGCCGGGACGTTCGGCTGTCGCGCCCTTGGCTTTCATATCCTGATAGCGCGGTATTTGTCGCGCGACATCGTAGAGTGTGGTCTGAATCGCTTCGGCGCTGGCGCCTAGGGGCAGGGCGGCGAGAGCGGCGGCGAGATTTTCGAGTGCCTCGCGCTCGCTTGCGTCCGGCGCGCGAAAGTTTTTCGCCGGGTGCACGAAATCGCGGAAATAGCGGACCGCATAAGCGACCAGCCGGTCGAGACGCGGATGCGTCGCGGCCGAAACATCCGGCGCATAGCGGCGCAGAAAACCCCAAAGCACCTGGGGATCCTCGCTGTTCGCCACGGCGGCGAGATTGAGCAGCATGCCGAAGGTGATGGCGGTCGCTTGATTGCCGGTGCCGTGCAAGACTTCGGGCGGCGGCGGCGCGCCCGAATGAATATGCCAAACCGGGTTGCCGAGACGCTCCTTCGTCGCTTGCCTTGGGTATGCGTCGAGGAAGACGAGATAATCATCGACCGCGCGCGGGATCACGTCGAAAGCGAGCCGCTTGGCGGCGGTTGGTTTTTGATACATGAAAAGCGACAGACTTTCGGGGCTCGCATACGCGAGCCACTCGTCGATGGTCAGGCCATTGCCTTTCGACTTAGAGATTTTTTGGCCCTTTTCGTCGAGGAACAATTCATAATTGAACCCTTCCGGCGGCGTGGCGCCGAGCGCGCGCGCAATCGCGCCGGATAATTTGACCGATTCGATCAGATCCTTGCCAGCCATTTCGTAGTCAACCTTGAGCGCATACCAGCGCATCGCCCAGTCCGGTTTCCATTGCAGTTTGCAGGCGCCGCCGGTTACCGGTGTCTCGTAAAACTCCTTCGTGTCCGGATCGCGCCAACTGAGCGTTCCCGCGCCGGCATCGATCGTTTCGATCGGCACCTGCATCACAACGCCGGTCCTTGGGTGGATCGGCAGGAAAGGCGAATAGGTTGCGGCTCGCTCCTCGCGAAAACTCGGCAGCATGATCGCCATCACTTTGTCGTAGCGGGCAAGGATGTGGAGAAGTGCTGCGTCGAAACGGCCGGACCTATAATAATCTGTCGCCGAAGCGAATTCGTAGTCGAAGCCGAATTGATCGAGAAATGCGCGCAGCCGCGCGTTGTTGTGGGCGCCAAAGCTTGCATGGGTGCCGAAAGGGTCTGGAACCTCGGTCAGCGGCCGGCCCAAATGGGCGGCGACAAGGTCCTTGTGCGGAATATTGTCCGGCACCTTGCGAAGGCCGTCCATGTCGTCGGAAAACGCAATGAGGCGGGTATTGATCCTATCCTCGGTCAAGACCCGGAACGCATGCCGCACCATGCTCGTGCGGGCGACTTCGCCAAAAGTACCGATATGCGGCAGGCCGGAAGGCCCGAAGCCGGTCTCGAACAAAACTTCGGTCTGGCCGGAAGCCTCGACCCGCGCGACGAGCTTGCGCGCTTCCTCGAATGGCCAGGCATTGGCTTGACCGAGGGCTCCGGCGAGGGACATGTCGGGACCTTAGGAAAGCGAAGGACTTCGCGGGATCGCCTCAGTGTGCGATCGATTCGGAAACGATAAGAAACACCGGTTCGCGCGTCAATCACCGCAGACGAAGTGCTTGATCATAAAAGAGCTCGCCGCTTCGACCGGCAAATACGCCAGCGCGAGCGGCGTCGGCGCCTTCAGCTGATCGAGCGATTCCAGCGCCTCGCCCGCGAATGTGATCCTATCCTTCAGCGGCAATCTGCATTCTGACCCCTCGCCCCTCCCCGGAAGAGTGAGGTTGAGTGCCGACAAGCCGAAATTCAAAATGGCCTGCTCCTAGCCAATGCCGATGACCTATGTCGGCCTTGCCGACTTTGGATTCGAAATTTCATCGAGCGAGGGACTGGAGTAGATTTATATCTGACTGCCTTCTTGAGCATAAGAAAGCTTTCCGGAGCGATCGGCATGAAGCCTTGCGGCGCGTGACACGAGGCTTTGCCGTGCGCGGGAGGCACTGGACGAAACCGGCCGGGTGGTTGACATTGCAAGCGCGCGGACGGCGGTTCAATGCCCAGCTTGACGAAGCGCGAATCGAAAGCGCGGTTTCCGGCGTACATATGACTGGACGCACCTATGACCGAGACCACGCCGCAAGACCGCATCCCTTTGAAGAACCGCACGAAACTGATTCACGCCGGGCGCCGCCCCAGCGACCAGCATGGCTTCGTCAACACCCCCGTCTATCGCGGCTCGACCGTGCTTTTCCCGACTCTCGAGGATTTTTTGGCGCGCAAGGCGCGGTTTTCCTACGCCACCCAGGGAACGCCGACAACGGCGGCGCTGGAGAGCGCGTGGACGGAACTTTCGGGTGCCGCCGGAACCGTGTTGGCCCCTTCGGGCCTAGCGGCGATCACCCTAGCCCTGCTAACCGCCGTCAAGTCCGGCGATCATATTCTCGTGACCGACGCGGTCTATCGTCCGTCGCGCAACTTCTGCGAGACGATTTTGGCCCGCATGGGCGTCGAGACAACTTATTACGATCCCGCGCTCGGCGCCGCGATCGAATCCTTTATCCGGCCGAACACAAGCGCGATCTTCATCGAGACACCCGGTTCGCAGAGCTTCGAAATCCAGGATGTTCCTTGTATCGCCGCGCTCGCCCGGTCCAAGGGCATTTGCACGATTCTCGACAACACCTGGGCCACCCCGTTGTTCTTTCCGCCGCATGCGCGCGGCGCGGATATGGCGGTCGAAGCTGGAACAAAATATCTTTCCGGTCATTCCGATCTTCTCATCGGGCTCGTGTCCGCCAACGCGGAATGGTTTCCAAGACTGAGGGCCACTTTCGACGCCTTTGCGATGTGCGCCGGTCCTGAGGATGTTTTCTTGAGTTTGCGCGGGCTGCGCACGCTCGACCTCCGGCTGCGGGAGGCCGAACGTCAAGCGCTCGATCTCGCCCGCTGGCTCGCCGCCCGCAAAGAGGTCATCCAAGTCTTGCATCCAGCACTTCCTTCCTGCCCCGGACACGCCTTTTGGAAGCGCGATTTTCTCGGCTCTTCGGGGCTTTTTTCGGTGCTTCTTTCGCCTTGCTCGCGGGCCGCGCTCGCCGCCATGCTCGACGGGCTAAAACTGTTTGGCATGGGGTATTCATGGGGCGGCTTCGAGAGCCTTGTCATTCCCTTCGATTGCCGAAGTTATCGCAGCGCGACGACGTGGAATCCGCCAGGTCCCGCTTTGCGCTTTTCCGCCGGCCTCGAAGACATGGAGGATCTGAAGGCGGATCTCGACGCGGGATTCGAGAGGATGCGAGCTGCCGGTTGAGATGAGACGCGTCGGCGCGGACGCTTGCAACCGGAACTTCGCGCAAAGGAGCATTCCGGCGGATCGAGCGGCTATGGGGCCTCATGGCACAGACACGTCACGCCTAGAAAATGCCATGCCACATGCGGACTTGTCGCGGACGCCGCGCCCGATTTCCGGCGTGGCAAAGTCCCCAAGACCTGGAACCGCTTCCGCGTCTCCGTCACCGGGAATCTTCACGTCACCAGCCCAACGGATTTTCGGGTTGCGGCGTGAAATGGAGTATAGTATTTTCAATATAATACCAGCGGCATTATGGAATGACCGATGCCCCGTATCGTGTGGCAATTGAGGCGATGCGCTTTGGCACCGCGGCGAGAGCGTTTCCTGCGAACCAACAGGCATCAAGGACGTTATTACACGAGAGCCCTTATTTGCAAAGACCAGCTGAGTCACAGGTCAATGCCGCTGGTATAAGGATTTCACTATGGGCGTAGCGCATAACGGTCGCGGCGTGGCGGTCGCGGTAGTGATGGTTGGCTTGGTTCAAACCATCGCGTTCCCGAGTATCGCGCGCGCGGGATTTTTCGACTTTCTATTTGGATCCTTCCAGAGTCGGGCCGTAAGGCCTTATGAAGCTTATCCGGGACAATGGGGCCGCCGGCACGCGGATCGTGGTTTCCATAGACATGAACACAAACTCACGGCGCGCCGGAAGCTAACCGTCGCCGACAAAACGGACCATCCAGTGGGGCCACAGCCGCCGGTCGATCTTATGGACGACGATAGCTTGCGGCCTGGCGATGCGGTGATGACGGCAAGCGGGATAAGGATTTTCACTGGGGATTCCGGCACTCCCCACGAGCCGCGGGATTTTAGAAAACTATCTGAAATCAAGGGGTTTTCTAAGCGCGAACGCAAGGCTCTCGCCGCTCTGGACGCCCAAGGTTCCGGTCCGGACGGCAAATCCGACATGGTCGCCGGACGCTCGGCAAGCGAACCTAAACTCGTTTTTGGGGAAACCATCATAGACCCCCAAGGCCGCTCGATCCGCTACGTCGGACCGTAAGTGGCGGCGTCATCGTAAGCCGGCCGCCGTCGCCGCCGTCGCCGCCGTTATCGGAGCAGTCCCGCTCTTCGTGAAAAGGACCTTATTCCCCGCCGTGGCCCATGGCGAGCAGGACGTCTCCCGCGATGGCCCGGGAGATTCGGGTTTGCCGCGCCAAGGCTTCGCGATCAAGCGCGTCGATAAATGAGCGCGCCGCGTCGAGCGAGCGCTCGATCCGCAAAGCGATATAGCCGACAACGGCGGTGTCGACGACGAGCTGCCGGTCGATCAGGAGTTTGACGAGAACGGCCCGCATCAGGGCATCGTCGGGGGGCCCGATCGCGGTGGTTGGGGCGAGACGCAAACGCGACAAAAGATCGGCGGTCCGCAAGCCCCAGGCATCCGGCGGCGTTTTCGCGGTGAGAACCAGGGCCGTGCCGCGCTCGCGCATCAAATTGACAAGATGAAAGAGCTGCGCTTCGGATTGGCCGATCGCATCGGCGTCATCTAGGAGAAGCGGCCCACGGGCGGCCAGCGTTTCAATGTCCTCCGCCGCCAGGGAAGCGGCAGATTGAATGCCGGCTTTGGCGATCGAAGCCCAGATCGCGCCAAGGTGGCTTTTGCCGGCACCCGATGGCCCCAAAATGAGCAGTGTTGGGTCCGGCCAGCAGGGCCAGAGTTCGATCATCGCATACGCTTGTTCGTTTGAAGCAGACACGACGAAATTCTCGCGCTCGTAGCCGGGGTCCGGGGTGAGATTCAGCGTCAATTGAGGGTTCGCGGGCCGCGCCTGGCGCGGTTTTTCGCCGGCCATCTCAATGGTCCTCGTCATCGGGATACGGCATGGGGGTTTCGAGGAGAATCCGAGGGTCGCGCCCAGCCGTGGTCCTGTAAAGATTGCTTGCACGGTAGCGCCTCACCGCAAAACGCAAGATTACTCCGGCGGTGGCGGCAAAAGGAACCGCGGTAATAAGCCCCGTGAAACCAAACAGGCTGCCGAACGCCAGGAGGGCGAAAATCAGCCAAACCGGGTGCAATCCGACCGATTCGCCGACGAGCTTCGGCGACAAGATGTTGCCTTCGAGAAATTGACCGCTCAAACAGACGCCAAGCGACATGGCGGGCAATTTCCATTGCGGCCAATCCTGGATGATCGCGACCGTCGAGGACAAGATCAGGGCTGTCAGGGAGCCGACATAGGGGATGAAGCTCAAGACGCCGCCCGTGATGCCGATCAAAAGGCCGAAATTGAGCCCGATCAACGATAGTCCGATGCCGTACCATGCGCCCAAAAAAAGACATACTAGCGATTGGCCGCGCAAAAATCCGGCCAAGGCGCAGTCGATCTCGTGCGCGAGCGCCCGCGTCGTCTCGCGATGGCGGAGCGGCACCAGCCCATCGACCGTTGCAATCATCTTGTGCCAATCGAGAAGCATGTAGAAGACGACGACAGGCGTCACGACAAGGAGCGAAACCAGGCTGAGCAACGCCTTGCCGCGCGTCAGAAGCGAATTCAGAAAAGAGGCGGCCCATTGTGCTGCCTGGGCAACGAAATCGTGGGTGGCGCTTGCGAGCTCGGCGCCGGCATCACGGCTGAGGCCGAACTTGGCCATCAGAATACCGCCGTAGGCCGAAATCAGTGCCTCCACCTTGACCGCATAAGCCGGCAGCGCATTAATGAAACTTCCGGCCTGACGCCAAAGAACCGGCCCGAGCAGGACCGAGATCATTACCAGGACAAGCGCGAAGCAAGCCATGATGAGGAGCGTCGCGCCGAGCCGGTTGAAGCCAAGTCGCTCCAGCTGGTCGACGACGGGATTCAAAAGATAGCCGAGCGCGAAGGCCGCGGCGAAAGGCAGAAGCACCCCGCTGAAAAGCCACAGCAAGAGAACGATGAGAAAAAATGCGCTGATCCAAAAGCCGATCTGCCATTCGATCCGCATAACGCCGCCGCTTCTTGCCAACTCTTGCCAACGGCTTTTCCATACCATGGTCCGCGTTCGCCGATCCATGGTTTCCTGTACCCATGGCATTACACAACGATTCGGGCGGTGACCGATAGAGCTAGGCATCGCGGCCGTGGGGAAGGAACAGCGTCTCTTCGCGGTGCCGGGAAAAATTTAGCGGGTCCCCTCGCTTCCACCTGCCGCGGTCGCGTCAAAGATTCATGTGTTTGATCCACTGGCCAACATAGGCCGCTGTCGAGGCAAGGGTCAGCGCCGCTACCGCATACAGCGAAATATCGAACCAGGCGCCGGCCGGAAAATCGAATGCCTTGACGCCGAGAACCATCGCCGCAAAGCTTATTTGCGCGGCCGTTGTGAACTTCGAGATCGTCAGCGGTTTGACCTTTATCGGCTTGCGCATGATGAGGGAAATCATGAAGGCGCCAATTATCATGATATCGCGCGCGACGACGAGGATAGCGATCGGCGCGGAAAGCACTTCGGCGATGGCGAGCGAGACATAGATAGAGACGATCAGCGCCTTGTCGGCCAAGGGATCGAGATAAGCGCCGAGTTCGCTCTCAAGATCGAAGGTATTGGCAAGCCAGCCATCGACCGCGTCGGACAGGCCCGCGATGATGAAGACGATGCAGGCCTCCTTCCAGCGCTGCGCGGCGATCAGCGCGACGATCGCCGGCGCGAGCACGAGGCGGCCGAGCGTGATCAGGTTGGGCAGACTGCGGTAATAGGAAAGCATCGCTCCGGTTCAGAATATTGAATTGGCAGCTTGGATGAATTGCCGCGATTGCACCTCCCGTCCCGCCACGGCCAGTCCGCCCGGATCGCAAAGAAGCTTGCCAGAGTTCTTAATCCAGAGTGTCCGCGGAGAGGCCTTGCTCTATTCAACGGCGGGCGGTTTGCCAAGGACCACGAGGAGTACCCGTCCATGCGTCTAACATGACTGCTATCCGATCCCAATAGCGCGGTTTGGGCCCGTGCGGCGAACTTCGGCGATCTTGCCTTGGCAGGCGCCAGGGATTAGAGCAAATTCCGGCAAGCCGCTTCTGTAATCGAGAAAAAATCGTTGATTCAACTACCTTTCGCTCTTTTCGCCGCGTGAAACGGGAACGAACGCGCACACTCGCGGAGTTGGCACAGGATAGATATGAAAAATAAGAATGGCCTCACCTATGCCGACGCCGGAGTCGATATTGATGCCGGCAATGCCATGGTCGAAAAGATCAAACCGCTCGCGCGGGCCACAAGGCGGCTCGGCGCGGATGCCGCGCACGTTCAATTGCGGCATCGGAATGATTGTCATTGTCGATTCGGGCTAGGCCGCCCAGGTTTTGCGCGCCTTTCGCTCGGGGACAGAAAACGCGGTCACGCTCGGCCACGTCGTGGCGATTGAGGCGGGCGAGATGGTCGGCTATTCCGGGCGGCTCGCGTTGTGACGTTTCGGCGCAAACGCACCGCCATTCTAATTTCCGGCCGCGGCTCCAACATGCGGGCCTTGGTCGAACGGGCGCGCGATCCATCTTACCCTGCCGAAATCGCGCTTGTCTTGTCCAGTCGGCCGGATGCCGCGGGATTGGCCTTCGCAAAGGAGAACGGCGTCGCCTGCGCAGTCGTCGACCATAAGATCTATGCCGGGCGCGAAGAATTCGAGCGTTCGATGCAAGTGCTGCTTGAATTGCATCGGATCGAGCTGATCTGCCTCGCCGGTTTCATGCGGATTCTGACGCCCTGGTTCATCGGCCAATGGCCGGAGCGGCTTTTAAACATTCACCCGGCGCTTTTGCCTGCCTATCGCGGCCTCAACACTCATGAACGTGCCTTGGCGGACGGCGTAAAAATCCACGGCTGCACCGTGCATTTCGTGGAGCCCGCGATGGACGAAGGCCCGATCATCGCGCAGGCGGCGGTCGCAGTGCTCGATTCCGATACGCCAGATTCGCTCGCCGCCCGGGTGCTCGCGGAAGAGCACGCGATCTATCCGGCCGCACTCGCTCGCCTTGCCGAAGGCCGCCTGCGGGTGCAAGGCAATCGGGTATTTACGAGCAATCCCGCGACCGAGCCGGTGCCCTCGCGGGTTCCTTTGAAAGGGTAGGAAAGCAAGCCGGACCATCATCCGATGATCTCATTGCCCGAGAACCATTGCGCGATCTCGGTTGCGGCGGTCTCCGGGCTATCCGACCCATGCGCCGAATTCTCGCCGAGCGAGAGGGCGAATTCCTTGCGGATCGTGCCGGGCGCGGCCTTCGCTGGGTCCGTCTCGCCAAGCACGTCGCGGTATTTTGCGATCGCGTCCTCGCCTTCGAGCACTTGCACGACCACCGGCCCGGCGGTCATCGTCGCGACAAGTTCGCCAAAAAACGGACGCGCCTTATGGACCGCGTAAAACGTCTCCGCCTGCTCGCGAGTCATCCGGACACGCCGTTGCGCGACGATGCGAAGCCCCGCCTTTTCGATCAAAGCGTTGATCGCCCCGGTCAGATTTCGCCGCGTCGCATCGGGCTTCAATATGGAGAAAGTACGTTCGATCGCCATGACGTCCCTGGATAAAGAAGGCCAAAATTGACCGCCGGTTCATAGCGGATGCGGCGGCGCATGCAAGGGCGCCGTCAGCCGTGGGAGCGCCCTGAAGAGCGCCGGCGTTTGGGAGAGCCACCCAGCAGCGGCGGCAGCTCAAGAGACAGTCAACTTGTTTTCGGAGGTTTCTTGCCTTCGCCGGCGTGTTATGACACTTCCCTGTCATCCAAGCATCGTCAAAAAGGAGAGCAAACCTTCACTTGCTTGGGCCAGAGGTATTGGGGGGCGCGTGCCGCGATTTTTTCTCTATTCTTGTGCCGCCTCGGTTGCGGCAGCTTTGGCGCAAATTTGCCTCGCGACGATGAGTTTGGCGCAGGAAGCGGACATTCCATCCGTGACCTTGCAACCCGATCCAGGTCCCGATGTCATGCCATTTTACCGAGACTGGACGAAGAGTGCGGAGCCGCGCCTTTCCAGGGAACAGACGATCGAGCGCCTTCGCGCGGCGGTGAAATATGTTTTCGTGATTTTCCAAGAAAACGAGTCGTTCGATAATTATTTTGGGACATTTCCGGGAGCGAACGGGTTTACTCGGACGGCCGGCAGCCGCGCGCTCCCAACGATACGCCAGGCTTCGCCCAGACATACAAGAGTTTCGCTACCGGGGAGCTGGTAGCCGTCGAGCCATTTCTGATTGGTCCCAATGAAAACGCCAATGCCGTCGACAGCGTCGATCATAGCCATATTGGCCTGGCGCGAAAGCTTCACGTTTCCGGCAACGTCGCCTTGATGAATCAATTCGCGCTCGACGAATATAGTCGTTTTGCGGTGAAGGGCGGTACCATGAACGAGGCTCGGGGTAAGCAATTCGCGCGTCTCGTCATGTCGCATGTTGATTGCGACACCATTCCATTCCTTTGGCAGTATGCCAGCCGGTTCGTTCTCTTCGACAATATTTTTGCGACCGAAGATTCGCCCTCGACACCAAACGCGGTTGCCATGATCTCCGGCCAGGCCGGCGAAACGCAATGGGTGAAGCACGGGCCTAACGGCCGGTCCTATATCGCCCGCAATCAACCCGGCACAATTCAAGCGCCTCTCGTCACTGATCCCGAGCCTTTCCATGGTTCGCAATTCGATAGCACGGTAATGAACAGAGAGCCGGCGGGGGCGAAGGAGCCCTATCAAGATAACGACGTCGCCACTAACCTCAACTTCGCTTCGCTAGCGCTCACTCTTCTCGGGCGCAACGCTAAGGCAGTGATGAGCCAGGATCTCGACCAAAAAAATGATTTGTCCGGCATCAAACGGGATATTGAGTTTATAGCTACCCATAGTGGAAATCCGGTCGCTTGGCGCTGGTACGAGGAAGGCTACGACCGCGAGCCGACGGACAACGCTGCCACCGCCTCGCACGACAGTTACATCAGTCATCACGAGGCTCCGCAATTTTTTGGCTACATCGCGAATAACCCCGCGCTCAAGGGCAATTTCCGCGGCCTTGATGATTTCTTCACCGACATGGCGGCTGGCGCGCTTCCGCCGGACGGCGGGGTTTTCTACCTCCGTGGCGGCTACGCCAATATCGCCAAGCAAGAGCCTTATGTCCGTCCCGGCACGCCCCCAAACAAGGCCCAAAAGATCCGGGCAATGAGGGGCGATGATGACCATCCAGGCTATAGCGACCGCCAGATCAGCGAAGCGATGGCGGCGCGGGTCGTCAACACGATCGCCGGCAACCCCGAGATCTGGAAACAAAGCGCGACCATCATAACCTATGACGAATCGGATGGTTTATACGATCACGTGCCACCGCGCATTTTGTCCTATGGGCCGGATGGCTTGCCGCTCGCGCGCGGGATTCGCGTGCCGCTCATCGTGATTTCGCCCTATGCGCGCGTTCATGCCGTCTCCCATGTCGAAGGCGACCACAACGCGGTGATCGAGACGATCAACGCCATCTTCGGACTGCCCGCGCTCGCGAACCTGCCCGACGAGGCGCAGGCGCTCGCGGCGGGACGCGCGCCGCCGTTCAACGGTCCAAATGGCGTCGTTCAAAATTATCTGGGGCCGCGCGACATCAACTCGCAGATCAGCGGCGATCTTCTTTCCGCCTTCGATCCCAAACGATTGCTCGGGCTTGAACCCTTGTTGCCCGGCAGCTATGCAAGCATTGCGGACGAGGCGGTCACTTCCTTCCCGCACTATGGCTCGCGCGGTTGCGCGACGCTCGGAATTGTGACCGAGGACAGGCGGCAAGACATCGCGAACACCATCCCGCCCGGTTTTAATCCTTTGCCCAAGACCTATCCCGACGACAATTAGGAACAGCCTTTGGGGCCACGCTCCGTGCGACTGCGATCGAAGCTTTCTGCGTTTTCCCTCAATGGCAGACAAGGGAGTAGGACAATGAACATCGCGTTCCTCGGACTGGGCGGGATGGGCAGCGGCATGGCGCGCAACCTCATCAAGCATGGACACACGGTGATAGCATGGAACCGGAGTCCGGGACCAGCCGAAGCAATCCAAGCGCAAGGCGCGAAGATCGCGGCGACCCCGGCGGAGGCCGCGAGGGGCGCCGAGATTGCAATCACCATGCTTGCGGACGACGAGGCGGTCTACTCCGTGACGTTCGGCGAGAATGGTCTTGCCGATGGGCTCGACAAGGGCGCAGCGCATGTCTCGATGAGCACGATCTCGGTGGCGCTGTCCGAGCGCCTTACTAGTGCTCATGCCGAACGAGGTCAGGGATTTGTCGCCGCGACGGTGTTCGGCCGGCCAGATCAGGCGCAAGCGGGCAAGCTCTTCATCGCGGTGGCCGGCACCGCCGATGCGGTCGAGCGAATCCGACCGGCGTTGGATGCGGTGGGACAGAGAAGCTTTGTCATCGGCGACACGCCCGCGCAGGCCAATTTGCTCAAGCTCACCGGCAATTTTCTCATCACCTGTGTCATCGAAAGCCTCGCCGAAGCCTTCTGCCTGACCACGAAAGGCGGAATTGAGATGAGCAAGGTTCACGAGTTCCTGACCGAGACGCTGTTCGCCGCGCCGGTCTATAGGACGTACGGCGAAATGATCCTCGCAGGCAGGTTTTCCCCTACCGGTTTTAAGATGGCGCTCGGCCAGAAAGACAATCGGCTGGTTCAGCTTGCGGCCGAGAAACTCGAGGTGCCTTTGCCCTTCGCGGGAATCCTGCGTGACCGGTTTCTGGCTGCGCTCGCCCACGGCGACGGCGAACTAGACTGGTCGGCCATCGCAAAACGCGCCGCCGCAGATGCCGGGGTGACCCATACATAGACGTTGATCCCCTTGAATATGGGGGATTTCTTTATCTGTGCTGGGATTTCACGTGATCGAGAAGCGCTCTAGCTCCGCCAGTTGAGCGGTCGCATCTAGATCCAGCCCTTCAGCTCGCGTGCGACCAGCTCGTGAATGAGCATCATGCCTAGTTCGCTATCGTTGAGGCAAGGGATGACGGCAAAATTCTTGCCCCCGTTTTCAAGGAAAATCTCGCAACATTCGGCGTCGAGTTCATAGAGGGTTTCGAGGCAATCGGCGGAAAACCCAGGCGTGATAACAACCAAGCCCTTGGTCCCCTGGGAGGCGAGACTCTTGACTATCGCCGCCGTATAGGGTTGCAGCCATTCCTTTGCGCCGAACCGTGATTGAAAGCTGATCGGACAGCGGTCTGCGCCAAGCCCGAGGTCTTCGCGCAAGAGCCGCCATGTCTCGAGGCATTGGCCGTAATAAGGATCGCCCTTGGCGACCGACTCCTTCGGCAGGCCGTGGAAGGAAACCAGGATCGTATCGGGAACGAAATCGAGGCGCGCTATCCCGGCCCGAAGGGAAGTCGCCAGAACGTCGATATAGGTGCGGTCGTCGAAATAGGGTGGCGCAATCCGCACCGCCGGTTGCCAGCGAATCGCTTTCAATGTTTCGAAGATTTTGTCATGGACGCTCGCCGTCGTGGCGGCGGCATATTGCGGATAAAGCGGCAGGACCAGGATTCTCGTGCAGCCATGCTCCTTGAGGGTCACGATTCCTTGCGCGATGTCCGGCTTGCGATAGCGCATCGCCCAAGCGATGAAGAATGTTTCGCGCGCCGTGTGCTGTCGTTTAGGATCAAGGCCCCCTGCCCCGATCCAAGCCGCGAGCTTTTCGGCCTGCGACCGGGTTATCGCCTTCAGTGGACCCTCGCCCGTCTCCTTGTTCCAGATCGCGGCATAGTGCTTGGCGATCCGGCGCGGGCGCAGGACCAGAATGATAAAGTGCAGAATCGGCCACCAGAAAATCCGTGGCGTCTCGATAACCCGCCGGTCCGACAAAAACTCCTTGAGAAACTGGCGCACCGGCCAGAAACGGGGGGCATCCGGCGTGCCAAGGTTGACGAGCAGAATGCCGATCTTTCCGTGAGGAACCGGCTTGTTGCTATTCGCGGAGACATTGGAGGACGCCATATATCTGAGACTCGCTTATCGAGGTGGTCCATTGCGGCAGCAACTTTAGGGCGCATTCGTTCGAAACGGCAAGGCAAACCCGCAGGCGCGATGTTTCCACATGTTCGTCCGTTTTCGATGACAAATTTGCGAACATTTTGCCCTCGATCTCGATCACGATCGAAAGGAAACCGCCGGGCCGTCGAGACCAGCAGTGTGGTTCAGTGTTCGCGCCGGAAAAGACTAAACTGGAACCGTCGCGTCCTGCCTGCCGGCGTCACATGATCGTGGCGGCGGGACTGGACGAGTTCGAACCCTTCACCGAGAACGGCGCCGATAGAAGCGGCGTCATGTCGCAGGACGGGAAGACCGATGATGACATAGCCGCCGGGCCGCACGGCCTTGGCCACGCGCTCCGCATAGGCCTGGCGGGCAGCGGCTTCGGTGAGAAAATGAAACGCCGCGCGGTCGTGCCACAGATCATACGTTTCCGATGGCTCCCAGGCGGTTACGTCGGCGGTGATCCACGCCATTTTTGCGGACCTTGGCCCGAGCCTGGCCTTGGCGGCCGCAAGCGCGCCTTCGGAAAGGTCGAGAATGGTGAGAGCGTGAAAGCCCTCGTCCGAAAGGGCGTCCACCAACCGCGATTCGCCGCCGCCGATATCGATAATCGCGGCGCCGGGTTTAGCACCAGTTGCCCGGATGAGATCAAGCGAGATGGCCGGATGCTCTTGAAACCAGCTCAGCTCGTTCCCGGCCTTAGTTTCATAGATACGGTCCCAATGGGCTTGCGTGTTGTTTGTCATGGCTTGCCTCAGCGTTCACCAAAAATCGAACTGCCGATCCTTACATGGGTCGCGCCGAGCTCTATCGCGAGCTCGAAATCGGCGCTCATGCCCATCGAGAGCGCCAAAATCCCATTGCGCGCGGCGATCTGGTTTAAAAACGCGAAATGCGGTGAGGCCTGATCGTCGAGGGGCGGAATGCACATCAAACCCGAAATTTCGAGGTCGAAATTTTTACGGCAGTTCGCGATGAAGGCGTCCGCCTCTTGCGGAAGAACACCCGCCTTTTGCGGCTCGGCGCCGGTATTGACCTGGACATAAAGCTTTGGATGGCGGGAGGTTTTTTGAATTTCCGAGGCGAGCGCCTTGGCGATCTTTTCCCGGTCCACGGTCTCGATCACATCGAAAAGGAGGACCGCGTCATGCGCCTTATTGGATTGCAGGGGGCCGATGAGATGGAGTTCGAGGCCGGGATTGTCCGCCTTGAGCGGCGGCCATTTTTCTAGCGCCTCCTGGACTCGGTTCTCGCCAAAAACCCGCTCTCCGGCGCCGATCACGGGCGCAATGTCTTGCGCGGCAAAAGTCTTGGAGACGCAAACGAGGGTCACGTCTTGCGGCTCGCGTCCGGCGTCACGCGCCGCGCGGGCGATGCGGGCACGCACCAAGGTAAGGCGGTCGAGGGTGGTGGCGGGAGGTTTTTTGCTTTGTTGCAAAGCTTTTACCTTTAATCCAGCTGCTGCCAGTTTTCGGTTATGAAGCCGCGTGGATCGACCGTTTCGGCCTGTTTGGAGATGACCGCTTTATTTCCTACGCATTTCCACTCGTAGACCGTGTCGTGACCCGTGGCGGCCATGGGGACGACATCCGAACCAGGGTTTTGTTTGCAAAAGTCCTCTGCGCCGCCCGACGTGCGGCTGGTATTGGCCTTCCCGCAAACGAGGTTCGCTCCCGTGTTACACAAAAAAACTTTGCCGTTCATGCAACGAAAGGAGGTGCCTTTCCGAACGTATCCGCTCGGCGTGTCAGCCGAAAAGCCAAAAAGCTGGCGTGCCGCTGGGACGAGGGTGATCGGAAGGCGTCTCACGCGATCGTCATTGGTGACCCTCGCGCAAATTGATTTTGCGACCTGCGAGCGGGCCGTGCCCACTGCCAAGATCGTCACGGCGCCGACGGTCGCGGCCAAGAAAGCCGCTTGGATGGATCGAGGCATGATGGCTCCCTTCGTCAAAGGCCGGGCAGCGCATTCCGCGAATCTGCCTGCGCACGTTTTGGTCCGGTCGGAGCGGAAATCTTACCAAAATGTTTCGCGTGAAGCATTTTGGTAGGCGGTGGGAGCAAGCGTATTTTTAATCCAAACACTACCTTGACCAGGGGAGATTGACCGAGTCCGTTAATTAATGCTGTGTAGGCCTCACATTTAGACCAGCTTACCGAAGCGATCGACGAACAAAAGCCCATGGAGTCTGAGCGCTATAACGCCCGCGAGGCGGAACCCAAATGGCAGCGGATTTGGGAAGAGAGCGAAATCTTCCGCACGCGGAATGATGACTCGCGCCCAAAATATTACGTGCTGGAAATGTTTCCCTATCCATCGGGCCGAATCCACATGGGCCACGTCCGCAATTATACGATGGGCGATGTGATCGCCCGCTATAAGCGCGCGCGCGGGTTCAATGTGCTCCATCCCATGGGGTGGGACGCGTTCGGCATGCCGGCCGAGAATGCCGCCTGGCACAACAGGAGCCATCCGGCGGACTGGACTTTTGCCAATATCGCGTCCATGCGCGGCCAGTTGAAGTCGATGGGTCTTTCACTCGATTGGTCGCGCGAGATCGCCACCTGCGACCCTGGCTACTACAAGCATCAGCAGAAAATGTTTCTGGATTTCCTCAAAGCCGGCCTCGCCGTGCGCAAAAAATCCAAGGTTAATTGGGATCCACTCGATCATACCGTGCTTGCCAATGAGCAAGTGATCGACGGGCGCGGCTGGCGCTCCGGCGCGCTGGTCGAGCAGCGAGAACTGACCCAATGGTTTTTCAAGATCACCAATTTCGCCGAGGATCTTTTGCGCTCCCTCGACGATCTTCCCCGCTGGCCGGAAAAAGTCCGGCTGATGCAGGCGAATTGGATCGGCCGCTCGGAAGGGCTTGCGCTGCGTTTCGAACTCGACCCGGCGCCGAAGATCAAAACAAGCGAGGTCGAAGTCTATACGACAAGGCCCGACACGCTGTTCGGCACCAAGTTTTTGGCGATTGCCGCCGATCATCCCTTGGCGGCGGAAGCGGCTAAGGCCGACGCGGGCCTCGCCAACTTCATCGCCGAGTGCCATCATGGCGGCACATCGCTCGCGGCATTGGAGACGGCGGAGAAGAAAGGCTATGATACGGGGCTTAAGGCGCGGCACCCTTTTGAGCCGGATTGGCAGCTGCCCGTTTACGCCGCCAATTTCGTGTTGATGGACTATGGCACCGGCGCGATTTTCGGCTGCCCGGCGCACGATCAGCGCGACCTCGAATTCGCCAATATATATGGCCTTGGCAATACGCCGGTAGTCTGTCCGCCGGGGGAAGACCCGCAAACGTTTAGGATCGGCGCCGCCGCTTATGAGGGCGATGGCGTGCTGATCAATTCGCGTTTTCTCGATGGGATGACAACGCAAGCGGCAAAAGAAGAAGTCGCCCGGCGCCTCGAAGCAAAATTCCTTGGCAACCGGCCGCAGGCCCGACGCGAGGTCAATTACCGGCTGCGCGATTGGGGGATTTCGCGCCAGCGCTATTGGGGCTGCCCGATACCGGTCATCCATTGCGACGCCTGCGGCGTGGTGCCGGTTCCCGCGCGCGACCTGCCTGTCGAATTGCCGCGCGATATGAGTTTTGACGAGCCTGGCAATCCGCTCGACCGGCATCCTAGCTGGAAGCATGTCGCGTGCCCCGCTTGCGGCGCGAAGGCGCTTCGCGAAACGGACACGATGGATACTTTCGTCGATTCCTCCTGGTATTTTGTCCGCTTCACCGATCCGTGGAACACGGCCGCGCCGACGACAGCCGCATTGGTGGAAAAGTGGCTGCCCGTCGATCAATACATCGGGGGCATCGAACATGCGATCTTGCATCTGCTCTACGCAAGATTCTTCACCCGGGCGATGCGGGCCACCGGCCATGTTGGCGCCCTGAAGGAGCCTTTCGCCGGGCTTTTCACGCAAGGGATGGTCGTCCATGAGACCTATCGTTCCAACGCCGGCGAGTGGTTTCATCCAGCCAAAGTCAGGATCGAGGCGGGGCCGGATGGAAGGCACGCATTCCACATCGAGAGCGGCGAGGAAGCCGAGATCGGCGCGCTCGAGAAAATGTCGAAATCGAAAAAGAACACGGTCGATCCAGACGACATTATTTCGGCCTATGGCGCCGATACCGCGCGCTGGTTCGTGCTTTCGGATTCGCCGCCCGAGCGCGATGTCATCTGGACCGAGGAAGGCGTGCAAAGCGCCGCGAAATTCGTCCAGCGCCTATGGCGGCTTTCGGGCGAACTCGCGCGGCTCGCGGCCCCCGCCGGCACGCCACCGCCCGCAAATTCGTCTGCCTCCGCGGCGGGAATCCGCAGGGCGGTCCACATGGGCCTGATCAGGGTCGAGGAGGATATCGAGCGACTGCGTTTCAACCGCGCCGTCGCGCAAGTGCACGATTTGGCGAACAAACTTTCCGCCGCAATCGGCGCGGTCGAAAGCGAGAATGTGGAGCTGGACACGCGCGCCGCCTTCCGCGAGGCCGCGGATATTTTGGTGCTGATGATCGCGCCGATGATGCCGCATCTTGCCGAGGAATGCTGGGCGGCTCTCGGCCATGCGGATTTGGTGGCCGAGGCGGCCTGGCCCATCGCGGACCGGGCTCTTGTGGTTGAGGATACGATTGCGCTGCCGGTCCAGGTCAATGGGCGCAAGCGGGCGGATCTCGTTGTCGCGCGCGACGCCGGCAGGGCGGCGATCGAATCCGCCGCGCTCGCCCTCGAGCCGGTCCGCCGCGCGCTCGACGGCAGGCCCGTGAAAAAAATCGTCATCGTTCCGCGAAGGATCGTCAATGTCGTTGGTTAACTGGCGGCCGCATGGCCGCGCGCTCTCGCGCATACTCGCCGCGCTCCCGATAAGCTTCGCCCTTTCCGGCTGCATTCAGCCGCTCTATGGGCCGCTCAGCGCAGGCGGCGATGTCGCCTCCGAATTGCAGGCCATCGCGGTCGAGCCGATCCCAAACCGGCTCGGCCATTACCTCGGCAATGAGCTCATCTTCGGGCTCAATGGCACCGGATCGCAGGTGCCTCCGAAATATCGGCTTTTCGTGACGGTGGCGGAGAATGTGCAGAGTCCCTTGATCGATACGGTGAGCGGCTATCCGAGCGCCGCGAACGTCGTGGTGAACGCGGATTACCGGCTGATGCCGGCCGGGGGCGGCGAGCCTATCGCCAAGGGTCAGGCGACCGTCGTTGCAAGTTACGACCGGACGAACCAAAGGTTCGCCAATCTTCGTGCCGCGCGCGATGCCGAGATCCGCGACGCGAAAAGGCTCGCCGACGAGATCCGCATCCGCCTCGCGGCCGCGATAGCCGCGCGGGGATAGCCGGTGGAAGAGTTTTGGCGGCCGGCTCTATGAACGCTTGCTCGACGAAAATACCAATTAACGCCGGCGCCATTATGTCTTAAAAGCAGTTTGTCGGTTGGGAGGCCACGCCCATCAATAGCGGAGACGGCGATTGACTGGATGCAAATGGAAGTCTTCGAGGCGTTCCGCGCCATCGACATCTCCGAGGACAAGGTTCTGAAAGCCGCCGCCGCTCTCAGCAAGCGCGACGATGACGTAGCATCGCTCAAGACCGATACCAGCATCCTCAAATGGATGATGGGCTTTGTGCTTGCCATTCAGGTGGCGATTTTCGCCAAGCTGTTCTTGCATTGAAGGCGCGCGCCACGCCTGATCCGAGCACCGCCGCCTTCGCCGCGCGGAGATAGAGACTTCCATGGTCGCGGTCAAGAGCCATGAAGCCGAGCGATTCGTTGCCCGCCCGCCGCCGCACATATTTCTCTACCTTGTGTTTGGAACCGACGCTGGGCTTGTCGCCGAGCGGACGCGAAAAATTGTCGCGCACGCGGTCGACGATCCGAAGGACCCTTTTCAACTTGTCCGAATCGGCGGCGACGAGCTTGCCAATGATCCGGCGCGGCTCGCCGACGAGGCCAATACCATTCCACTGTTCGGCGGCCGGCGGGCGATTTTGATCGAGGCGCAGGGCAAGGCATTTGTTGCCGCGTTCGAACCGGTTCTTGGGGCGCCCCCACGCGATTGCACGATTGTCATCGAAACCGGCGCGTTGAAGAAGGACGCGCCGTTGCGGAAGTTCTTCGAACGCGAAAGAAACGCCGCGGCGATCCAATGCTATCCGGATTCCGCCAAGGACATCGCGCAATTGATCGACGCCGAGATTTCCGCGGCGAATCTTTCGATTGCCCTCGACGCCAAGGCGTTTCTCGCTTCCCAGCTCGGCCAGGACCGGCTTTCGACACGCTCGGAACTTGAAAAGCTCGTGCTTTACGCGCATGGCGCGGGCGAAATCACCCTCGATCATGTCGCGGCCATTGTCTGCGACGCGTCGAACCTCATCGCCGGCGAGGCGGCGGATGCGGCCTTCGATGGCCGCTTCCCGGCGCTCGATGCGAGCCTGCGTCATATTTTTGCTGGAGCCGGCGATTATCATGCGGTGCTCGCGGCGGCGCTGCGTCACGCGCTCGACCTTCATCGTGCCCGGCGCGACCCGGACGAAGGGCCTCATGAGGGCTTCGGGTTCGCGGGCGCCAGGTTCGGGCAGCAAAAGGAAGCTTTCGAGCGGCATCTGCGCGCTTGGACGCGGCCAAGTCTCGGCCGGGCGATCGACACTCTCGCCGAGGCGGTTGCCGGCGCGCGGCGGGAGCCGAAACTTGGGCCATCGCTCGCCGCGCGGGCGCTCTGGTCAATCGCGCATTCCGCGGGAAGCAAGACCGCCAGGCGCTGAGCTCTTGGCTCGCGACGGACCTTCACCTGATCGTCAGCACTGCCTTGCACGACAGACGCGGCAGCAGCCGGCGCAGATCGTCGAGGCGAAGCGCGATGCACCCTTCGGTCGGCGCGAAACCCGGCCGCGCGCAATGGAGAAAGATCGCGCTGCCGCGATTTTTGCGGCGCGGATGGATATTGTAATCTAGAATAATTACAAGATCGTAGAGGCGATCTTCGCGCCAGAGTTTTTCGTGGCTGGCCCGGCAAGGCAACAGCACGCGCCGGTTGTAGAGCGCGCTGCCCGGATCGTCGCACCAGCCGTCGCTTGGCCTCACTGGGCGCATCGGCGTAACCCAAGCTTTGCGCAAAACCCTGTCGGGCCGGAAAAAGCCGCCGAGTAGGCGAAAGGCTCCAGCAGGCGTCGCGCGATCGCCCTCCCGCTTGTCTTGCCTGATCCCCCCGCGCCCAATTGTGCAGCGAACCACGACAGGCCACGCGTGAAACCTCCCGAGCGGGATATCTTGCGCTTGAGACTCGCGCGGCAAGCGAGTTGCCGCCAGGCGGCTCAGTCCACGCTTGACCTCGCCTTGCCCGCGCGCAAAAGATTTCGCCGGTTTTTTTGCAACCAATTTCATGCAAGTCTATGCTTCCGATTGATCGAATGCGATTCGCCGGTGCGATCGAACCGTTCCGTTTTAGCGCATTTTCCCGCCGCGCGGTGGGCATGACCCGGTTGAAAATGCTCCGGCTTTCACGCGGAGTGTGCGGTCTTGGGCCTGCCTCGCGCAGGAAAACATAGGAGTTTCGAGTAGAACCGCGGATGCAATATGAGGCGAGGCGCCACCGCTCGGCCGGAGGAACCAATTTCAATCCTTGCCGGTTATTGAACGGAGGCAAGCTTGCTTCATCAAGGACAGGTTCATGACCCCGGCTCTTAAGATCCTGATCGCCGACGATGACGCGGATTTGCGCGCGGCCTTGGCCGAGCAGCTTGCCTTGCACGAGGAATTCGCGGCCGTTCAGACGGATACGGCGCGGGGCGCGCTTGACGTAGCGCGCGAACAGACGCCCGACCTCATCATCATGGATATTGGTTTGCCAGATATGGATGGACGCGCGGCGGTCAGGCAATTGCGCCAGGATGGATTCAAAAACCCGGTGATCATGCTGACCGCGCATGATTCGGAAACCGACACGGTCGAAGGATTCGATGCCGGGGCCAATGATTATGTGACCAAGCCGTTTCGCTTCGCCGAGCTGCTCGCACGGATCCGCGCGCATTTGCGCCAGCGTGAGTCGAGCGAGGAGGCGCTGTTCCGGATCGGCCCTTATACGTTCCAGCCTGGTGCCAAACATCTGATCGGCGAAAAGGGCAATAAGCTCCGGCTGACGGAAAAGGAAACCGCTATTCTGCGGTTCCTTTATCGCGCCGGACAGGCGGTCATCTCGCGGGAGGTGTTGTTGCGCGAAGTCTGGGGCTACAATGCGAATGTCACGACCCACACCCTCGAAACACACATTTACAGGCTTCGCCAGAAGATCGAACGCGATCCGGCGAAGGCGCAGCTTCTCGTCACCGCGACGGGCGGCTATAAACTGATCCCTTGAAAGGCTTGCGGCTAGGGAAACGCCGGCATGGGATTGGAAGACGACATCGGCAAACTGGCGCGCATTCCGGCGTTCGCCGGGATCGAACCGGAGGCGCTGCGGCTGATCGCCTTTTCCGCCGAAACCCGCATTCTGCGCGCCGGCGACGTGTTGTTTCGCCGCGACGAAATTTCCGATGACGGGTTCGTGGTCCTCGCCGGATCGATTGCGATGGATGCCTCCGGCGATGGCGCCGCCACGGCGCGGATCGTCCGGCCGCCCGGGCTCATCGGCGACCTCGCGCTGTTGATGCAAACGCGGCGTCCGGCAACAGCGATCGCGCGCGAACCTTCGACCGTTCTGCGGATTTCGCGGCAGCTTTTCCGGCGTGTCTTGCAGGAGTTTCCAGACAGCGCGGAACGGTTGCGGCAATCCCTGCGGGCAAGGCTCCTTCAATTCACGGAAGAACTCGGCTCCATGCGCCGCAGAAGCCTTACTCCCGAGGGCGACGAAAAAAATGGAATGACATAAACCCAAGGGCTTTGGTTACCGCCCTGGCGGTTTAAATGACTTGCTGAGTGCCCCGGCTGATTTAAAGGCCTTCATGGCATCCTTGGCGGTCATCGCGACCGACGTCCTAAAGTGGGAAATCCCGCCAGACGCCGCCCCCGCGATCAGCGCGGACGCCATGACCTCTTCGCTCGGCGCCTCGCTTATTGAGAGGAAATCATACTCGCCGAATGTGAAATAGTGGGCAAGGAGCTTGCCTCCCGCCTTTTCCATGAGGTCCGCGGCGGCCTTCTCCCGGTTTTCGGGATTGGCCACCATGCCCTTGACTGCGTCGGACGTGTAGCGGCCTTGGGTGATATAGATTGCCATGGATTCCTCCCTTTCCTGTTCATGTTTTTTGCGGATCGCTCAGCCGTAATTAGTCGCCGTTCTCCGGTTTGCTAGTGGTCTAGTCAAGAAACGGGATTGGTTCCTCCCGGTCGAAGCAGATTTCGGTTATTTTGCCAGTTCGCCCTCGGGCAATCCACTGCCGCGCTGTGGCAGCCGGATCGACTCGGAGCGTGGTCAAATCATTGAAATTATTGGCGCGCCCTAGGGGACGATTTCCGAACTCTTGCAATCGAGTCAGCGTCAAGGATGCCGCCCAGTTATTTTCAACGAGCTCCCCTATAGAACCGTGCGGCGCTCCAGAGTGCAAAAGTCACACTGAACGAACGGCGGTCCATGTTCTCACACGAGCCGCCCTCCGCGCAACGCAACGAGCACTTGATCTGGCTGCCGGTCGCCGCTTGCCCAAATACCGGCCGGCCGGTTCAAAACACTAATTTCCGAGCAAACGGGCAAGCGTCAGCTCGATAAGATTACTGGCCGCTCCGACAGTAATTATGTTGCCGTCGGCCTGAATGACGGCACCGTCGAGTCCGTCCGTGCCGGCTGGGACGCTATTGACCACGGTTCCCCCGGTGCCGAAAGTCGGGTCAAGATTCCCGTTCGGCGTTAGCCGCGCCAAACCGTTGACGATAGTTGTTCCGCTTTGAGCAGATGTGGTCTGGTTTCCCACGACCACAATGTCCCCATTCGACTGAATGGAAACCCCTCTTACAATGGCCTCGATCCCCGATCCACCGGTGCCGCTATAGTGGAAGGCCGGGTTGGCAAAGCTAGTCTAGAGCGTGAGGTTTGGGGATTCCGCTCCTGCCGCGAATCTGATTCAAGCTGCTGGCCGGGCGGAGGCTGGCAAGGATGACCAAGCCCTATTCATTGGATCTTCGGGAGAGAGTTACAGAACGGGTCGCGGCGGGAGACAGCGTGCGAGCCGTTGCCACGA